>JAGHVF010000018.1 GCA_018064425.1 Candidatus Colinaster equi
TCAATATATTGTAGTTGACATAATGCATGGATTTGCGAACAAATATATGTAAATTGTAGATGAAATAGAAACAATGACACAATTCATATTTTGATTGAATAAAAGAAGTGAAATATATGGGAATTTTCAAGATATTGTGTTAGAATATATTTTGACGGCCGGTTATGACACAATATGTTGAAAATGCAACACTTTTTACGATTCGGAAAATGCAAGTATTTTGCAAGATTTGCCATCCGAGACAATGATTCTTGCATTTTCATCACGCATAAAGTGAAGTGTGACTTTCAATTGTCTGAAAATTACAAAGTATAATTTATGATACAAAGCATACGCGCCGGACAGGTTGACACAGAGTAATAAAACAATATATTGTAGGTTACATAAAGATAATTATGTAAACAAAAATAAAAATTCCGTAAGCTGTCTTTTGACGTATTTACGGCTTTGCTTTTGCGATGAAATTTTGGACATTAATATCAGAGAGTATTTTTAGACGTATTTTGAATCGATTAAATAGCACGTGTACTTTTAAGACGATTTTTAGTAGAGACAGAATTCATTTTTTCTGATATTTTATGGAATAAATATATTATGGAGGATTTTATGACAAAATTGACGAAGTATTTAATTGTATTCTTTGTTTCAATGGTTCCGATTGTTGAACTGAGAGGAGCTATTCCGATAGCTGTAGGTTTTATTGAAAAAGGTTCCGATCTAAAACTCTGGCTTTGCTATGTGATTGCGGTATTTGGAAATATGTTGCCTGTACCGATTATATTTTTCTTTGCCAGAAAGATCCTTGTGTGGGGAAAGGATAAGAAGTTTATCGGTAAATTCTTCACTTTTTGCTTGGAAAAGGGTGAAAAGGGCGGTAAAAAGCTTGAGGCAACAGCAGGTAGAGGACTGTATTTCGCACTATTTTTGTTTGTCGGTATTCCTTTGCCGGGTACAGGCGCTTGGACGGGAACATTAGCGGCAAGTATTTTGGATATGGATTTTAAGAAAAGTGTAATCGCCGTAATGAGCGGTGTTGTATTGGCCGGTATCATTATGGGCGCACTTTCTGCCGGGATATTTAGTTTTATTTTCTGATTGGGGATGCTTATGTGGGGCAAAAAGCTTGATAATTGCGATGCTACAGATGAATCAATGGATGTGAATATACATGACAAAGGCAAGATGTTTACAAATGCCAAAGCATACATCTTAGTATTGTTGTATGCGATAACAGGTTGCCTTGGTTTTGTTTTGCTTCGTAATGACTTTTTTATGGTGTTACGGTGGTATATAGGCATTGTTATTTTCGGCATATGTGTGATGCCATTATGTGCGTATATATTTAAAATGTTTGATTCAAAGGGCTATCCGTTTGCAAAAATAATAGGTGTAGTTGTCTTTGGATATTTTGAATGGATTGCCGTAAATATAAAGATAACAAAGTTTGGAAGAATATCTTCTATATTTATCATTACAATAATAACTGCTGTTATTTATTGCGCGGCGGTTGCAATTATCAGTAAGAAGAACGGCAAGGGATGCAAAGCATTCCTTTCTACCGCAAAAGAAGCTGCTTGTAGTGGGGCAAAATGGTTATATAAGACTGCTTTTGTATATGAACTGTTCTTTTTACTTCTTCTTATATTGATTTCTTGGCTTTTCGGTCATCATATTCCCGGAGTGGCAACGGAAAGAGTGATGGATTATGCCATATTAAAGCAGATAAATATTACCGAGTATTTTCCTATAGCAGATTGGTGGGGCGCGGGAGAGAAGTTCAATTATTACTATTTCGGACAATATCTTACGACTTATATATGCAAAGTATGCGGAGTTGATGTGAGAGTAGGCTATACGTTGATGCTCAATACAATCTATGCGTTGGGAATGATACTTGTATTTGCTTTGGTATGTGAGTTACTGCGTGCTATTAATATTAGGAATGTATATAGATATGCAGGCGGTGTGTTGGCGGCAACACTTACTTTTGTTGCAGGCAACGGACATTATATCGTATTCAATTATATTGCACCGGCCTTATGGGACATTCTTGGCATATCAGGGGATAAACCGACATATTTTTATTCCAATTCATCAAGATATATAGGATATCAGCCTGTAGTTGAATGCGATAAGACAATCGTTGAATTTCCAAGCTACTCATTATTCGTTGGCGATTTGCATGCGCATGTAATTGATATTTTGAACGTAATATTGATTTTGGCAGTGTTATATTCCTTTTTCTTGATAAAGCAGGATGAAAAAGAGAAAACAATATGCAAAATATTAAATCCTAGATTAATATTTGTCGGTTTCTTACTTTCAATTTCGATGATGAGTAATTACTGGGATTTTCCGATATATTTTGTCGTATGCGGAAGCATTATCCTTGCAACCAACTTGTATTACAATGGTATTCGCCTGAAAAATGTTCTCATCACTTTGGGCGAAGGTGCTTTGATTTTTGCGCTTATTAAGGGCTTTGCTTTACCGTTTGCATTATCATTTGACAAGATGGAGGCAGGAATTGCATTGGTATCTGTCAGATCCAAGCTGTATCAATATTTGATACTTTGGGCAATTCCGATTATTGTCATTGCTGTTTTTATATACTATTTGGCTCGTTTTTTGAAAAAGAAGATTACGATTGCAGATATATATACGGTATTTCTCGGATTATGTGCGACGGGACTTACAATTCTTCCGGAATTTATATATGCAAGAGATATTTACGAGAATGGTTTTCCGAGAGCCAATACGATGTTTAAACTTTCGTATGAAGCGTTTATTCTGTTTGGAATAACATGTGCCTATGCAATTGTAAGAATACTTGCGGATGCACATAATGAAGATAGCAAAACATCTGATGTGACAATATATGTTTCAAAGTGCAGATGTCGTAAGAGCATCTGTGTGCTGCTTACTTTGTTTGTCATAACATTATTCTATTCAGTGACGGCAGGTAAACAAACCTTTGGGGAATTTAAAGATGGATACAAAGGACTTGATGCATTACATGAGATAGAGAATCAGCTAAATGACGAGATGAAGACCGTAGATTGGATAAGAGAAAACGTTCCGATAAACAGCGTACTTTTGGTTGCTGACGGCGATAGCTATAGTATGTTTGGCCTTATACCGGCTGTTACTGACACAAATACAGTGCTTGGATGGCATTGGCATGAATGGTTATGGCATAACAGCCAGGAATATATGTATGATCGAAGTGCGGATGTTACCGAATTGTATACAGGCAAGGACATGGATGTCAAAAGAGAATTGATTGATAGATATAATATTGATTATATCTATGTAGGCTTTAGAGAATATGAAAAGTATGGATATGTTGATATCGGTTTACTTAGTTCTTTGGGCTATGTTGTCTATTCGGATAATGCAGACGATTTTCCGTCTGTAATAATAAAGGTTGATAAATATAATTAGGAATTAACAATGGATAACGCAACACCGTGGCAAAGGGTACGCTCCCTGATTAACAGAATATCGATAAATGTGCATACGCCGGTATTGATTGTCGGGATTGTCGGATATATTTATATACCGATAATTATTTTTGTAAGCGGGTTTGCCAAATTGTATTGGGCAATACCGACATTGATTATTATTGGCATATCTTTGGCATTATTGTTAAAAGACATTATTGCAAAAGAAAAGGAAAAAGAACCACATGTACGAATCAATGTACTGACATTGATACTTGTGATTGGCATAATGATTACACTTTGTGTACTGCTTGGCTGGGGCGGTTTTTATCCGCAAGCGGGAGACTGGTATAAACATAATGCGGTGCTTAGGGATTTGTCGTTTAATTCCTGGCCTGTTTATTATGAACTTAAAGATCGTTGTATGCTTACGTACTATTTAGGACAGTATTTACTGCCGGCTCTTGTTGGTAAGCTGGCACAATCGTTCGAAGTTGCCAATATGTGCATGATGATATGGGGAATCATCGGTTTGCTTTTTGTATATTTGTTATTGATACGAATTGTTCGTGCGGATACATTTGGTAAGCAACTTGTGACGCTGTTTATTTTGTTTTTCTTTTGTGGAGCATTGGTTTTGACACAGACTGTTCTGTCGGGAATATTTGGTGATTTTATGTATTCGCTTGGCAGTAATCATTGGGTATTGGTCAAATCGATAATGCTGCAATATCGAAGCAATATGGTCATGCTAAGATGGGTATTTCCGCAGTGCGTTGTTCCGTGGCTTGTTTGCATGATTTTCTTGATTTATCGTAAGGAATGCAGACATTATGTAACATTTATTTTGCCTGTTATTTTGTATGGCAGTTTTTCGTTTGCAGCGCTAATTGTTATGGCTCTTGTTGAGGCAATATATCAATTGGTTAAAAAACAAATTCGTATTAAAGAATTGTTTTCGTTTGAAAATGTCGGCTTGGCTTTATCGCTCGGAAGTATTTTGTTTTTCTATTTCTTGGGGAATTTGCAAGTAGACAAACCTGTGAGTTCGTCGTTTAGGTGGCAGACGTA
The DNA here is from genome assembly GCA_018064425.1 of Candidatus Colinaster equi. Lineage (GTDB taxonomy): Bacteria > Bacillota > Clostridia > Lachnospirales > Lachnospiraceae > Colinaster > Colinaster equi. The sequence goes on from JAGHVF010000018.1 coordinate 4,515, forward strand.
TTCCGGAAAGAATATTATTGTGTATATTATATTTTGCATCTTTATGTTTGGAATATATGCTTTTTGTGTTTTTAAAGAGAAAAAGCATGACATTCAATGGTATGTGTGCGTAGGAATTTTGTTGTTTTTACCGTGGTGCAGAATGGGCTTGTGTAATGATATTGTGATGAGTGGTTCGATACCTTCACAATTCATACTTATGATTTTTTGCATACAGCTGTTATTTAATAAAGATGATGCATATGCGGATGACCTGCCAACCTGTCGCTTTTTGTGGATACGAAAGACCTTGGTTGTGGTAATAATGATTATAGGATTGTGGTATCCGTTTTTAGAAATAAGAGAGAATGTAAGACTTAATTGGCCGGGAAGCGAGCTTGCGGACGGATATTATACGATGGAGTGGTTTACTGACCGAGAGGATACAAATGTTACCGAAGATTTGAGGTACAACTATTATACATATGATTTGGAAGGAAAAATCTTCTATGAGTATATTGCAGCTAAAAAGGATGCAAAATGATAAAAGGAGCCTTGTACAACTATACAAGGCTCCTTTTATTAGTACATTATGGATATATGATTTTATTTGAACTGTCGATGAGGATTGCGTTTATATCGGTTGATGTTTGCGCATATTTGGTAGCGTTTTCTCTACCCATTGAAAAAAGGTAGGTTGCATATATATCGCCTTTTGTACACGAGTCGCATATTATGGTCACGCTATTTAAATCAACATCGTATGGATAACCGTTTTGAGGGTCTAATATATGGTGATAGATGATGCCGTTTTCTTTAAAATATCTTTCGTAATTACCGCTTGTTACGACGCTGCAGTTGCTTGAATTAACTGTGGTGGCTGTTGTTCCCGGGGCAGCAAAAGGTTTTTGAATACCAATTTTGTATGCTTCGCCGTTTTTGCTTCCGAGAGTAACGCAATCACCGCCCAAATTGACTATTGCATTTTGAATGTGTGCTCCCTTTAGATAGTCAGCTATCATGTCAGCCATATAGCCTTTTGCCAAACCTCCCAAATCAATTTTGGTTTGAGCGTCTTTGAAACTGATATGATTGTTTGAAGTCAATACAATATTTTGATAATCTACGTGCTTCAATGCCTCGTCTATTGATTGTTTCGAAGGGATATGCGGATTGGAACTTCCGATATTCCAGATTTCACATAGAGGAGCTACGGTAATATCAAAAGCTCCGTTTGTTTGTTTGCCATATTCAATACCTATGGATATTGCTTCGTATAATTCGTCGGATATTGTGTACATAGGGTTACCGTCTTTGTCTGTCCCGGATGGGGCAAGAAGGCGTTCGTTAAGCTTATATAATTCCGAATCGGGCGATTTGGCGGAAAAAATGTTTTCATAACGGCTGCATAGCAGGAAAACACCGTCAAGGATACTTTCATCGCAGGCATCATAAATGGTAGCACTTACGATTGTGTCAAAGTAAAAATCTGATTTTGAAATAGGAGAGTTGCCTTCTTTGACTTCGACGCATACTTTGTTTGGCAGACATACGATTGATTCGCCTACCATGCTTATAGGAGCATGGTTTTTACATATTTTATCGCTGCAATCGGCTTCTGACATAGTGGCTGTGCCATTGGAGATGGTTATTGTATTTTTGTTTACTTGAATAGTTGTATCCTCAGATAAAGGATAAGTACCGAAATGTTTGCCTTCGAGAGTGACTTCAATGAATTGCCCCTTGCTTGAAGGTGATATGCGGACACAGATTCCTGTAATCAGTATACAAATTATGATTAATGAAATTGCATAAAAGTCTCTTTTTTTCATATTAAATAGAATATCATAATTCTTTTTGATATGGTAGAATAATAGTCGCGAATAAAGGACGTGTAAGAACATGACATATTTTGTACTGGAAATAATTGCATATCTGACGATGCTGATAGATCACATTGCGGCCGGCATTTTAGTGTCGTATATGAATTCGACATCTTACAATGGATTGATATTGGGCTGCGATGGTGAAACGGTATATTCCACATTGCGTATTATTGGTCGGATTGCATTTATTATATTTGGATATAATATTGCTGTTGGCATGGTGAATACATCGGATAGAAGGAAGTATCTTTTTCGCCTTTTTTGCTTTGCAATAATAAGCGAAGTGCCGTTTGATATCGGCCTAAACAACGCCTTTTTTGCTTTTGACAGTCAGAATGTCGGATTCACTCTGTTTATCGGAGCATCGCTTATATATGTATATGATTGCCTGAAAGGTAAAATTTTTTTACAGATTGCGGCGATTGTTATTGCAATTGTTTTGGCTGTTATGCTTAAGGTTGATTATTCATGTGCAGGCGTTATTATGATTTTCTTAATGTATATATTGCGAGATTCTTTTGTAAAGATGGCGATAATTAGTATGGCTGTCTTTTTGGCATTGATTATTCTTGATAATACATTTGATCTTGTACTTAAATTTAGTCATTATCTGGATTCTTTTTCTGACTTTGTGGGATTGCTAAAAGATATAGCTGCTTGGTACATGAATTCGGAATTGTATGGTGTGATTGCTTTTATTCCGATTTATGCGCAAAAGCAAGCCCAAAAGGAAGGAAGGCATATTCCGAGAATGGTAAAATATTCCTTTTATCCGGTGCATTTGATTGTTCTCGGAATAATAAATTATTGTATATTTGGCTGGTAGATATGAAAAGAATTTGTTTTTGTAAGAAAATCGGTATTGCAAAAAGAACGGCAATGTGTGGGATTTTGACGACACTTGCATTGATATTCAGTTATGTGGAAACGCTGGTACCTCTTAATGTTTCAATACCGGGAATAAAACTCGGACTTGCCAATTTGGTGATAGTGTTTGCACTTATTAAACTTGATGTTGCAAGTGCAACGACGATTGCTGCTTTGAGGGTGATTCTTGTGGGCTTTTTGTTCGGAGGGCTATCGGGAATAATATATTCACTCGCAGGGATGGTTTGCAGTCTGTTAGTTATGGTAACAGCGCTTGCATATTCGCGCTTCCATTTAATAACGGTAAGTATTTTTGGAGCGTTGGCACATATAATTGGGCAATTGATTGTTGCCGCATGCATTGTCGGCGCCGGACCTATTATCGGGTATGCACCGTTTTGTATGCTCGCTGCCTTGATTAGTGGGGCTGTTATCGGCATTGTTGACAGCGAAATATTAAAGAGAGTTTTCGTTTGACATAGGAAAAGTCACTAATTATAATGACATAGGTATATATTTTAATTTTTGGGAGGCCATAATGAGACAATTTACCTCGAATGAACTTAGAAAACTTTGGAAAGAATTTTATATAGAAAGAGGACATGTTGATGTAGGCGCGGTATCATTGGTATCGGACGGCTCGACAGGCGTTTTGTTCAATGTCGCCGGAATGCAACCTCTTATGCCATATCTTTTGGGAAAGAAACATCCTATGGGAACAAGACTTTGTAATGTACAGGGATGTGTCAGAACAAATGATATTGATTCTGTAGGAGATAAGAGCCATGTTACATTCTTTGAGATGATGGGAAGCTGGAGCCTTGGCGATTATTTTAAGGAAGACAGATGTAAATGGAGTTATGAACTGTTGACTCAGGTGTTTGGCTTTGATAAAGATCATTTGGCGGCAACTGTTTTTGCGGGAGATGATAATGCACCGAGAGATGAGGAAGGCGCAGGCTACAGAGTAGCTTCCGGCTTCAAGAAGGAAAACATATATTACCTTCCGGCAGAGGATAACTGGTGGGGATTGGAATATGGCCCTTGCGGACCGGATAGTGAGATGTTCTATATTGCAGATGTACCTGATTGCGGACCTGATTGCGGACCTGGATGCTCATGCGGTAAATATACCGAGCTTGGTAATGATGTGTTTATGCAGTATGAGAAACACAAAGATGGCTCTCTTACACCGTTAAAGCAGAAGAACGTTGATACGGGCTGGGGACTTGAGCGTAACCTTGCATTCCTAAACGGAACAAAGGATGTATATAAGACCGATCTTTTTGCTCCGATTATTGCATATATTGAGCAGGCATCCGGAAAGAAATACGATGATGATGAGAAGATGACTAAGTCAATGCGTATTTTGGCCGATCATATGCGTACAAGTGTGATGCTTATCGGTGATGAGGCTAAGCTTACACCTTCGAATGTCGGAGCCGGTTATGTGCTTAGACGTTTGATTAGACGTGCAATCAGACACGGACGTACACTTGGCTTAAACAAGGACAACCTTATTGCTATTGCCAATATGTTCATTAATGAGATATATAATGAGAGCTATCCTTTGCTTGTAAAGAATCATGACTTCATTATCAAAGAATTGGATAAGGAAATTGTCAGATTCGAAAGTACACTTGAAAACGGTATGAAAGAATTTAAGAAAATTCTTGAAGAGAGTATCAAATCAGGAAAGAAATCAATTGCAGGTAAAGATGCATTCCATTTGTATGATACCTTCGGATTCCCGATTGAACTTACTGTTGAGATGGCAGGTGAAGAAAAAGTTGCTGTTGATGAAGCTGGATTTAAGACAGCAATGGAAGAAGCAAAGCAGCTTGCAAGAGACAATCAGAATTTCCAGGCAAAGCTTTCGAAAGACAGTAATGTATTTGAGACATTGGATGAGAGTATTGTTACCGAGTTTACGGGATATGATAACGTAACAGGTGTTAGCGAAATCGCTGCACTTGCAGATGGTGAAAAACTTGTAGATGAACTTTCTGCAGGTATGACGGGAACAATAATTACATTGTCGACTCCGTTTTATGCAACAATGGGTGGCCAATGTGCCGATATGGGTGTTATTACTTGCGCGGATGCTGTGTTTGAAGTAGAGGATACGGTAAAACTTCAGGGCGGAAGAGTAGGACATATCGGAACTGTTAAGAAAGGAAGCTTCAAAAAGGGCGATAAGGCAACTCTTACAATTGATACCGAGAGAAGAAATGCAATATCACAGAATCACTCGGCAACTCATTTATTGCAGAAAGCTTTACAGGAAGTGTTGGGCGATCATGTTGAGCAGGCCGGATCTTATCAGGATGAAAGCAGAACCAGATTTGATTTCTCTCATGGTGAAGCTTTGACGGATGAGCAGATTGCACAGGTTGAGGCAATTGTTAATAAGAAAATAGCTGAGGACATTGCGGTTGAGACAAAGGTTATGTCAATGGAAGAAGCTAAAAAGACCGGAGCAATGGCTTTGTTCGGTGAGAAATACGGTGAATCTGTAAGAGTAGTATGCATGGGTGATTTCTCGAAGGAATTGTGTGGCGGAACTCATGTGGCTCATACAGGAGTGATTCGCAATTTCAAAATTGTAAGCGAAAGCGGTGTTGCCGCCGGAGTTCGTAGAATCGAGGCAATTACAGGCGATAACGTAATTGCATATTATAAAGATGTTGAAAATAAGTTGATGGTAGCAGCAAAAACTGTTAAGGCAACACCTGCAACGTTGAATGACAAATTAACTGCTATGATGAAAGAGATGAAAGCACTTGCGTCTGAGAATGAGAGTTTGAAGGCAAAGGCAGCTCAGGGTGCGGCATCTGACGTTATGAATAATGTTGAAGATGTTAAGGGCGTTAAACTTTTGGCGGCAAAACTTAACGGTGTTGATATGAATGCTCTTAGAGATTTGGGCGACAGCTTAAAAGAAAAACTTGGTGAAGGCGTTATTGTATTGGCATCGGAGGCTGACGGTAAAGTTAATCTTATTGCAATGGCAACTGATGAAGCTCAGAAGAAGGGGGCTCATGCGGGCAATCTTATTAAGGGAATTGCTTCACTTATAGGCGGTGGCGGCGGAGGCCGTCCGAATATGGCTCAAGCCGGCGGAAAGAATCCGGCAGGAATTGAGGATTGTCTTTCACAAGCCAAGAAGGTGCTTGAAGACCAGCTTGCATAGAAAAAGCGAATTTTCATTATTTTCAAAAAAGTGTTGACGAATCGATGAAAATTGGTATAATAATATTCGTGTGCTTTGCAAATATGTGTTGCACATAATAACCCAAAGCAGTCATTACTTAAGGGACTGAAGGGAGGTCAGGTTTAAGATGTCTAACGTTATAGTTAAAGAGAACGAGACTTTAGATAGCGCATTACGTCGTTTCAAGAGAAGCTGTGCTAAGGCAGGTATCCAGCAGGAGATCCGCAAGAGAGAGCATTACGAGAAGCCAAGCGTAAGACGTAAGAAAAAGTCTGAAGCAGCTAGAAAGCGTAAGTATAACTAGTATGTAGGAAGCCCTTGGCTAATGCCAAGGGCTTTTTTGATGAAAAGATAAGTTAAGGAAAACCGATATGATTATCTTGTTTGCCATTTTGCTTACCCTGGCGATTTTTACCGTTATGGTTATCATCGTTGATGGGAACAGATTTGTTACAATTTCATATACAATTGAATCGGATAAAATTGACAGCGAGTATAAGATTGTGTTGCTTTCTGATTTGCATAACAAGCAATATGGGAAGGACAATTATAAACTTCTAGATGCAATCAAACGTCTTTCTCCCGATTTTATCTGTTGTTGTGGTGATATGCTTACGGCACATAAAGGAGCAAAGACAGATGTTCCTTTGAATTTGTTTAAGTATTTGCAGGATTACCCTGTTTATTATTCTATTGGTAATCATGAATACAGAATGAAATTATATACGGAAGATTATGGCAGTGAGTATATCGAATACCTTGATAAGCTGAGAAAATTGGGAGTAACTGTACTTGAAAATGATATTGTCAAAATTGATAATTCCAACATATGCGTTCGGGGAATAATGATTGAAAGAGAATATTATAAGAGAACGGGTAAAATAACATGTGATACCCAATATATAGAATCATTGAATACGCGTGTTAAAGATGACAATGAATATATGATTATGCTGGCACATAATCCGGAATATTTCGAGGCTTACGCCGGCGCGGGAGCGGATTTGGTGCTTTCGGGACATGTGCACGGGGGCATAGTAAAGTTACCGTTGTTTGGTGGTGTTATTTCACCGAGATTGCAATTGTTTCCAAAGTATGATGGCGGACTTTTTGAAATTGGAGACAGCAAAATGATATTAAGCAGAGGACTTGGAGCACATACGATACCGATACGCATGTTTAATCCGGGAGAACTTGTTAGTATAAAGCTACAGCCTTGCAAAAATGATTGATTTTAAGTAAAATTGTTGTTGGAAAGAGGTAGATATGGCACTATCGGTAAAGCTTGAAGTGTTTGAAGGGCCGCTGGACCTTTTATTACACCTTATTGATAAGAATAAAATTGATATATATGATATCCCAATCGTAACTATAACCGAGCAATATCTTGAGTATATCAAAGCAATGGAGCGCGAAGATATGAATGTTATGAGCGAATTTTTGCTTATGGCAGCAACGCTTCTTGATATTAAATGTAAGATGCTTTTGCCTAAGGAAGTTAATGAAGAGGGAGAGGAAGAGGATCCGAGGGCCGAACTTGTGCAGAAGCTGCTTGAGTATAAGATGTACAAGTATATGAGCTTTGAACTTAAGGATCGTTCAATGTCGGCTCAGAAGAATTTTTATAAAAAATCAACACTTCCGGATGAGGTTACAAAGTACAGACCTCCGGTTGATTACGAAGTCCTGCTGGGTGATATGAACCTACAGAAACTCAATTCGATATTTAAGGATACACTTAAGAGGAAGGAAGACAAAATCGATCCGATTAGAAGTACCTTTGGTAATATCGAAAAAGATGAGATTGAACTTGATAATAAGACACAATATATCAAGAAATATATTTGGGAACACAGAAAGCTTAGCTTTAGAGAACTTCTCGAGAGACAGCACAGTAAGATTGAGATAATCGTAACATTTCTTGTAGTGCTCGAACTTATTAAGATGGGACTTGTTTCTATTGTGCAGGAGGAGATTTTTGACGATATTGTTATTGCGATTAACGATGTCGATGAAAAGAGCTTTTTCTTAGCGGAAGTTGAAGATGAAGAAGGACATAATAATGATAAGCGGGAGATAGAGGATGAATAAGAAAAAGCAAGAGGCGGTAATTGAGGCCGTCCTTTTTTCGATGGGTGAATCGGTAAGTGTAAACAAATTAGCAGAGCTTATCGAAGCATCTGTGGGCGATACAAAGAAAATTGTATATGACATGATGAAGAAAATGGATGCAGATGACAGAGGCGTCACTATCGTTGAATTGGGAGATTCTTTTCAGATGTGCTCAAAACAGGAAATGTATGAGTATCTTATTGATTTGACAAGTAGTGAGCGCAAATTTGTACTCAGTGATTCTGCACTTGAGACTTTGTCGATAATAGCATATAAGCAACCTGTAACCAGACTTGATATTGAAAAGATTCGAGGAGTCAACAGCGATCATGCCGTTAACAGATTACTTGAGTTTGATTTGATTAAAGAATTGGGTAGACTTGATGCACCGGGAAAACCTATTCTTTTCGGAACAACGGAACAGTTTCTTAGAAGCTTCGGCGTGAAGAGCTTAGAGGATTTGCCGGAAATGTCTCAAATCCAGTTGGAAGAATTCAGAGAGCAGGCAGAGCAAGAGGTTCAACTGAGACTTGACATATAATTGTGGTATATTTGATATGTAGATTATCTGTATTTGGAGGAGAATATGACAAAGGAAGAGGCAAAAAAGAAACTTCGCAGCGTAGGTTATACGGTTGTTGATGATAATTCCGTTGTTACAGTTCTTATTTCCGGCGATGCTTCGATGAAGAATTCAATAAAGGATGTCAGGGAAAAACTGCTTACATGGGGATATGAAGCAAGCTTTGCAATTCGACAGCATAAGGGTGAGTTATCAGAGATAGAAGATGAATCAGATGATGAAATAGATATTGCGGAGGAAGATGCGGCAGATGATGTGGCGTTGGAAGATGCGAATGCTTTGGATGAGGATATGAGCGGTATTGCGTCAAAAGCTGCAGCAAGTAATATCGATATGGCTGATAAAAAGAATGGCAGCGTTGTAGAGATGAAAGAATTATCCGAAGAAGATTACTTTGATGAAGAAGATTCGGATATGTTGTTAAATGAAAGCAGTATTCAGTTTTCATTGGAAGATTTCGGCTTGGATTTTTAAGCAAATTGGGTGGGCAGATAATGAGCAATAAGTTGAGAAAGAGCGGTGGCTTAAGGAGAAAAATGTTGTGTATGACAACTATTCCGATTCTTTTTACCGGAATAGTTATTATGTTCTTTTGCTATTATAACTTTTTAAAGACGATGGACGGCGAAGTTAAGAACGGCTTACAGAACATAGCTCTTGGTGCCATATATGCATATTCTGATTTCTATGATGAAAATATTATTGTCGGTGCCAATGAGAATAACACTTATTCCGTAAGTGTATGCGGAAAGAGAATGGATGATTATCTTTGGTATATTGATAATCTGAAGGCAGATGCCGGCGTGGATATTACATTGTTTTATTATGATGTGCGTGTTCTTACAACAATAAAGGATGCAGACGGAAACAGAATTGTCGGAACCGTGGCTAATAAAAATGTGTCGGAATACGTATTAAAAGAAGAAAAAGCAAGATTCTATAATAATATGAAAATCAATGATGCGATGTATTACGCATATTATTCACCGGTATTGAACAAACACGGTGAATGCATTGGTATGGTATTTGCCGGTAAGCCGACTGAGTCGATTAGACGTGAAACAATGGAGACTGTTTTACCGATATTCGGAATATCGGCAATTATGATGCTGCTTGGTGCCTTAATCAGTGTTTCAACGGCAAGAGGAATAGCGGGTGTTATTGAAAAGGAAGAGCGCTTCCTTGGCGAAATAGCCAAAGGCAATCTTCGTGCAAACATTGATGCCAATATACTTGCCAGAAAAGATGAACTGGGAGATATGGGCAGATTTACTGTACATGTTCAAAAGTTCATTAGAGATATGATAGAGCGAGATGGTCTGACAAGACTCTATACGCGAAGAATCGGTGAAGTGAAGATTCAATATGCTCAGACACAAGCTATTGAAAGCGGATGCCCGTATTGTATTGTGATGGCAGATATTGACCATTTCAAACGATTTAATGATACATATGGACATGATTGCGGTGATCTTGTACTTCGAGAGACAGCTGCTGTATTTAACCGTACACTCGGTACGAACGGATTTGCGGTAAGATGGGGCGGCGAAGAGATTATTGTATTCTATGAAAATATGAATATTGACAGAGCATATGAGGAATTAAGTATATTACGTGATGCAGTCAGAAACAACCGGTTGAATTATAACGGTGAGGAACTTAGCATTACAATGACGTTTGGCTTGATTGAAGGCGACGAAAGAAGCATTAACGATATCGTTAAGGATGCCGATGAACTGCTTTATGAAGGAAAGACAGGCGGTAGAGACAGAATCGTTGTAAAACGATAGGCGTATATATTTTAATATGTAGAAAACATAAAAAAAGTCAAAGAAAATCTTTTTCTTTGGCTCTTTTTATGTTATACTTCGGGATAGTGCGTAAATATATATTAATATAAATGGAGGGCTTAACATGAGTAACACAACCCAGGCGAGTCAGAGAATTGCTTCTCTGCTTGACGAGAACAGCTTTGTTGAAATCGGCGCTAAGGTTACTGCCAGAGCAACAGATTTCAATGTAAAAGCTACAGATACTCCATCAGACGGTGTCGTAACCGGCTACGGAGTAATCAATGGTAGTCTTGTGTATGTTTACAGCCAGGATGCTTCTGTATTAGGCGGAAGTATTGGTGAGATGCATGCAAAGAAGATTGCTAACCTGTATGACATGGCTATTAAGATGGGAGCACCTGTCATTGGCCTTATTGATTCAACAGGATTAAGACTTGAGGAGTCGACAGATGCACTTAACGGCGTAGGAGAAATCTATGCTGCACAGGCACTTGCATCAGGTGTAATTCCTCAGATTACCGCAGTATTTGGAACATGCGGCGGCGGACTTACAGTAGTTCCTGCATTATCTGATTTCACATTTATGGAGAAAGACGCAAAGATGTTTGTTAATTCTCCTGATGCAATTGAGGGAAATAATTGCAACAAGTGTGATAATACAACATCAAAATTCCAGTTTGAGGAAGCAGGAAATGTTGATATGGTTGCTGATGCTGATTCAATCTATGCAGCAATCAGAGAACTTGTTTCTATTCTTCCTGATAATTGTGAGTCAACAGCATTTGCTGATTGCGATGATGATCTTAACCGCGTATGCGCTGATTTAGCTAACTGCGTTACAGATACTTCTATTGCAATTTCACAGATTGCTGATAACGGTTCATTCTTTGAGACAAAAGCAGGTGTTGCCAAGGATATGGTAACAGGCTTTATTAAGCTCAACGGAGATACAGTCGGAGTTGTTGCCAACCGTACAGAGATTTTTGATGCAGACGGCAACAGCACAGAGAAATTTGAAGCTACTCTTTCTGCAAGAGGATGTGTAAAGGCTGCAGAATTTGTAAACTTCTGTGATGCTTTTGAAATTCCGGTACTTACACTTACAAACACAACAGGCTTTAGAGCATGTATGTGCTGTGAGAAGAGAGTTGCTAAGCAGGCTGCTGCACTTGCAAGTGCTTTTGCCAATGCAACTGTACCGAAGGTAAATGTTGTAATCGGTAAGGCTCTTGGTACAGCCGGAGTACTTATGAACTCTAAGGCTCTCGGAGCTGATATGACATTTGCTTGGGATAGTGCTGTTATCGGTACTATGGAAGCAAAGCATGCCGCACAGATTATTTGTGACGGCAAGAGCGCAGAGGAAGTTGATGCATGTGCTAAGGAATATGCAGCACTTCAGAATAATGTTGAGAGCGCAGCAAGAAGAGGATATGTTGATACAATTATTGCTGCACAGGACACAAGAAAGTATGTTGTCGGAGCTTTTGATATGCTTTATACAAAGGCTGTTGATACACCGGCAAAGAAGCATTCTACAAAATAAGCAGAAAGGATACTTGATATGAAGAGTATGAGAAAAATCTTACTTGTATTAGGTATGGTTGCATGTCTTGCTACTGTTACTGCATGTGGAAATGCTAATGATGTTTATGAGACAACAGTGTCACCTGAAGAGGTTGAGGCTATGGCAACAGGCTATGTAGGCCTTATTGATTCTGTTGCAAAGGATACATCAGCAGACCTCGAAGAGGTTGCTGCACAGGTAGCACAGTACGGAGTTGACAGTGAAGCGTTTATTTCAGCTGTTGAGAACTATCAGCTAGCTCTTGAAGAACTCGGTGATATTAAAGAAGTTAACGAGATATCTTCAACAGAAGATGATAAGACACTTACTGTTAATGCGACAATTGTCGGAACAAAGAAGACAGCAAATGTTTGCATGACATTTAACATGCCTAAGATGACTTTTGCATCAATGCTTACCAATGTGAATTATACTTTAGGTGAGATGATGACTACTGCAGGACTTAATACATTGCTTGGTATGGGCACTGTATTCTGCATTCTTATTCTTTTGATGGCACTTATTTCATGCTTTAAACTTATAAATAAGGCAGAGAGTGCTATGGCGAATAAGAAAGATAAGGTAACAACATCTGTAGATAAAGCTGTAGCTATGATTGATGAAAGCGAAGCTACACAGGATGATACAGAGCTTATAGCAGTAATCGCTGCCGCAATTGCAGCAAGCGAAGGTGCTGCTTCGACAGATGGATATGTAGTTAAATCTATCAGAAGAAGATACTAAGATTACGGAGGAAATTAAAATGAAGAATTATACCATTACAGTTAATGGCAATGTATATGATGTAGTAGTAGAAGAAGGCGCTTCTACAGGTGCAGCTACAGTTGCAGCACCAAAGGCAGCTCCTAAGGCAGCACCAAAAGCAGCTCCTAAGGCAAGCGCAGGCGCAGGTTCTGTTAAGGTAGAAGCAGGTGCAGCCGGTAAAGTATTTAAGATCGAGGCAAATGTAGGCCAGGCAGTTAAGAAGGGTGACGCTGTAGTTATTATTGAAGCTATGAAGATGGAAATCCCTGTTGTTGCTCCACAGGATGGTACAGTAGCTAGTATTGATTGCGCAGTGGGCGATGCTGTTGAAGCAGGTGCTTGCCTTGCAACACTTAACTAATAAGCTACGAATAAATCGTTTTGATTTATTACTATTTTGAAAGGAAAAATGAACAATGGAATATATTGCAAATACATTGAATAACTTAGTTCATCAGACGGCATTTTTTAATCTGACCTGGGGAAACTATGTTATGATCGCTGTTGCATGTATCTTCCTGTACCTTGCTATTGCCAAGGAATTTGAACCATTACTTCTTATTCCGATTGCTTTTGGTATGTTGCTTGTTAATATCTATCCTGATATTATGCTTAGCTTTGAAGATTCAAGCAATGGTATTGGTGGATTATTGTATTACTTCTATAAGTTGGATGAGTGGGCGATATTACCGTCACTTATCTTCATGGGCGTTGGTGCGATGACAGACTTCGGTCCGCTTATTGCCAACCCGAAGAGCTTCTTGCTCGGTGCAGCTGCTCAGCTTGGTATTTACGTTGCATACTTTTTGGCTATTGCTATGGGATTCAACGGTAAGGCTGCTGCTTCTATTTCAATCATTGGTGGTGCTGATGGTCCTACATCTATTTTCCTTGCAGGAAAGCTTGGACAGACAAACTTGCTCGGACCGATTGCCGTTGCTGCATATTCGTACGTGTCACTTGTACCGATTATTCAGCCACCGATTATGAGGTTGTTTACAACCGAAGAAGAGAGAAAGATTAAGATGGGTCAGCTTAGACCTGTATCAAAGCTTGAGAAGATTCTCTTCCCAATTATTATTACAATTGTTGTTTGTATGATACTTCCTACAACAGCACCTCTTGTTGGTATGCTTATGCTTGGTAACCTCTTTAAAGAGTGCGGCGTTGTTAGACAGCTTACAGATACAGCTTCCAATGCACTTATGTACATCGTAGTTATTGTACTTGGTACATCTGTTGGAGCTACAACAAGTGCGGAGGCATTCCTTAATGCAGCAACACTTAAGATTGTTGTACTTGGACTTTTTGCATTTGCATTTGGTACGGCCGGCGGTGTATTGCTTGGTAAGCTTATGTGCTTGCTTTCTCATAGGCAGATTAATCCGCTTATTGGTTCGGCAGGTGTATCGGCAGTACCTATGGCAGCAAGAGTTTCTCAGAAGGTTGGAGCTGAAGCAGATCCTACCAACTTCCTCTTGATGCATGCTATGGGACCTAACGTAGCCGGTGTTATCGGTACTGCAGTAGCAGCCGGAACATTTATGGCTGTATACGGAATCATGTAATTTAGTATAGAAAATAGGAGATAAGAAAATGGCAGATCAGGTTAAAAAGCCGGTTGGAATTATGGAGACAGTTCTTCGTGATGCACATCAGTCTTTGATTGCAACAAGAATGCCTACCGAGATTATGCTTCCAATCGTTGATAAGATGGATAAGATTGGTTACCATGCTGTTGAGTGCTGGGGCGGTGCAACTTTTGATGCATCAATGAGATTCCTTAAGGAAGATCCATGGGAGAGACTTAGACAGTTACGTGACGGTTTCAAGAACACAAAGCTTCAGATGCTTTTCCGTGGTCAGAATATCTTAGGATACAGACCATATGCAGATGATGTTGTATATTCTTTCGTTGAGAAGTCAGTAGCAAACGGTATTGACGTTATCAGAATTTTCGACTGCTTGAATGATATTCGTAACCTTCAGGCAGCTGTAGATGCAACAAACAAGATTAAGAAGCAGGAGGGCCGTGGTGAGGCTCAGATAGCTCTTTCTTACACACTTGGTGATGCATATACACTTGAGTATTGGGCTGATATGGCTAAGAAGATTGAGGAAATGGGTGCAGATTCAATCTGTATCAAGGATATGGCCGGACTTCTTGTTCCATATAAGGCAGAAGAGCTTGTTAAGACTCTTAAGGAAAGCACAAAGCTTCCTATTCAGCTTCATACACACTACACATCAGGTGTTGCTTCAATGACATATCTTAAGGCTGTTGAAGCCGGCGTTGATGTAATTGACTGTGCTATTTCACCTTTTGCACTGGGAACATCTCAGCCTGCAACAGAAGTTATGGTTCAGACATTCAAGGATACACCATATGATACAGGTCTTGATATCAACAAGCTTGTTGAGATTGCTGATTACTTCCGTCCTTACAGAGAGGAGTGCATTGAGTCAGGACTTATGAGTACTAAGGTTCTTGGCGTTAATATCAAGACTCTTCAGTATCAGGTACCGGGCGGTATGCTTTCAAACATGGTTAGTCAGCTTAAAGAGCAGAATGCTGAAGACAGATATCAGGAAGTACTTGAGGAGATTCCGAGAGTTCGTAAGGACTGTGGTGAGCCACCTCTTGTTACACCTTCATCACAGATCGTTGGTACACAGGCTATCTTCAACGTACTTATGGGCGAGAGATATAAGATGGCTACAGGTGAGTTCAAGGATCTTCTTCGCGGTAACTACGGACAGACTGTTAAGCCAATGAGCGAAGAGGTTATTAACAAAGTTATTCCTGGTGAAGTTCGTCATACAGAGCGTTCAGCTGTGGCAACAGGTCATACAGAGCCTGAGCTTCCTGGAATTGAAGCAGAGATGAAACAGTGGAAACAGCAGGATGAGGATGTACTCAGCTATGCATTGTTACCACAGGTTGCAACTGAGTTCTTCAAGTTCCGTCAGGCACAGCAGGAGAAGGTTGATCTTGCTAAGGCAGATACAAAGAATAACGCATATCCTGTTTAATCTTTATGATTTTTGCTTAGGATTATGAATTGCGAGAGCACATTGTGCTCTCGCTTTTTTTATATTGCAAACGCAGAGAGCTCTATTGAAACATAAAATAACTTGTGTTATACTAAACGTGTTGCTTTTGTATGTTTGACGGAGGATTGATATGGCGAGAAAAGAAACTATAACAAAACAGTACCTTATTGATACAGCATTTCTTATGGCAAAACAGGAAGGAATTGAGAATGTTACTGCAAGAAAGCTGGCTGCAAAGGCAGGATGTTCGACACAGCCTATTTTTAGGCTGTATGAGAATATGGATGATCTGTGGAAAGAAATTTTTACCAAGGCAGTTGCTTTTTTTGAATTTTTCTATGATAAGTGTTCCAAGGATTCGAAAGAACCGTTTGTTGATTTGGGAATGGGATATATAAAGTTTTCAAGAGAGAATCCACAGTTATTTAAAATGCTGTTTTTGTCTGAGAACAGATATGATGTCAGCATGTATGAGATATTGAACGGAAATGGCGGAATTGTTGCGGAACAGATGAACAAAGCAAAGGCAAGCGGATGTGCCAATCCGGGAGATTTGTTTACAAAAATGTGGATGTTTATCCATGGTGCTGCGTGCATGTGTATAACAAAAGATTATGATTTGGATGATGCCGAGACATTGAAACTGTTAAAAGCAACATATGAATCTTTTAAATAATTGATTTGGTGACTGATATGAATAACAGTGATGTAATAGGGATTATTGATGAACATTTTCCCAAGATGAGTAAAGGACATAAAGCGATTGCAAACTATGTTAAAGAGCATTATGATGAGGCGGTTTTTATGACGGCTGCCAAAATCGGTGAAGCTCTTGGCATAAGTGAATCTACGGTTGTACGTTTTGCATCAAACTTGGGATATAAAGGCTTTCCGGAGTTCCAGGACTGTCTGGCCGAATGGGTTAAGAATAAGCTTAATAATGTCCAGAAGGTGGGCGCAAAGTATGGTCATAGTACGCAATCCGAGATTATCAATTCGGTATTAACGGGAGATATTGAGAAAATAACCGATACTATGAATGAGATAGATCCGGAAGCTTTCGAGACCGCCACTTCATGGATTTTATCTGCAAGAACAGTATATATCATCGGTATCAGAAGCTGTGAACCGCTTGCTGATTTTTTGAGCTTTTATCTTAATATGATCAGAGGCAATGTTGTTTTGCTTAGAACAACATCTGTTAGTGAAACATTTGAGCAGATGATTCGTGTGTCGGATAAAGATTGCGTTATCGGCATAAGTTTTCCGAGATATTCGATGAGAACTTTGAAAGCACTCGAATTTGCAAGAGATCGTAATGCAAGAGTTATTACAATTACGGATAATTCTTATTCACCGATGTGCATGTATAGTTCGTGTAATCTTTTTGCAAGAAGTGATATGGTGTCGATTGTTGATTCTTTGGTTGCACCGCTTAGCGTTATTAATGCATTGGTTGTTGCGTTATGTCTGAAAGCACCGGATGCTGTTAAAGAGAATCTCGAGACACTGGAAGAGACTTGGAGCAATTATCAGGTATATCTTAATGATGAAATTAACTTTATTGATGATGAACCGATGCTGGATTATTCGTTGACAAAGGATCTTGATTTAATAAAAAAGAATTAGTAGGGATTATGAAAAAATGTATCGTTATAGGCTGCGGTGCGGCAGGAATGATGGCTGCCATTGCAGCAGCAAAAGCCGGCGCGGATGTGACCGTATATGAAAAAAATGAAAAGGCCGGCAAAAAAATATACATTACCGGAAAAGGACGATGCAATGTAACAAACAGTTGCACGGATACGGATTTTTTTGACAACGTTGTTGTCAATTCCAAATTTTTGTATAGTGCTTTCTACTCGTTTGATAATAATAGCGTGGTCGATTTGATTGAAAGCAACGGATGCCCGCTTAAGACTGAGAGAGGCGGAAGAGTTTTTCCTATGTCAGACCATTCGTCGGATGTGATTAAAGCTTTGACGGAGAGCATGAAAAAACTTAATGTCAAAGTGAACTATAATTGTAAGATAGAGGATGTTATTTGCGAAAACGGCCGGGTGTCCGGGGTGAAAATTTCGAATGGAAAAGTGATGAAATGTGATAGCATCATTGTTGCAACCGGTGGAATGTCATATTCTTCAACAGGTTCAACCGGAGATGGGCATGAGTGGTTAAGAAAACTTGGACACACACTAAATGATTGCTTGCCGGCGCTGGTTCCGCTTACACCTGCGGAAGAATGGTATAAGCAGTTGCAGGGACTTGCACTTAAAAATGTTAAGGTTTCGTTATACGACGAGGAATTGTATTGTAAAAACGGTAATAACAAAAAGAGCCTAATCTATGAAGGCTTCGGTGAGATGTTATTTACACATTTCGGAATAAGCGGACCGTTAATACTTAGCGCAAGCAGCTTTTATGCGAAGAAGCATTATGGCAAAGAGTGTATTCTTAAAATTGATTTAAAACCGGCGTTATCATTTGAACAGCTGGATAAAAGACTTTTACGCGATTTTGAAGAAAATCAAAATAAGGCATTTAAAAATGTCTTGGGCGGATTGGTTCCAAGCAGCATGATTCCTGTTGTTGCCATGCTATGCGGTATTGATGAGAAAAAGGCGGTAAACAGCATAACAAAAGAGGAAAGAAATGCTCTTATAGACACACTTAAGGGAATGGTTATGCACATAACGGGAACGAGAGACTTCAATGAGGCAATAATAACAAGAGGCGGTGTATCCGTTAAAGAAGTCAATCCGTCAACAATGGAGTCGAAATTAATTAAAGGATTATATATTGCGGGAGAATTGCTTGATGTAGATGCACTTACGGGAGGCTTCAATTTGCAGATAGCCTGGTCGACAGGGCATCTTGCAGGTGAGAACGCGGCAATAGATGAATAGTTGGAGGTAAATATGAATATAGCAATTGATGGACCGGCAGGAGCCGGAAAAAGTACAATAGCCAAGAGAATTGCAAAAGAGCTGGGGTATATATATGTTGATACCGGCGCAATGTACAGAGCAATGGCTCTCTTTTTCATTAGAAAGGGCGTGGATCCGTCGGCAACTGAGCTGATTGACACGATGTGCAAAGATGCGCAGATTTCGATTGAATACAGAAACGGTGAACAGGTTGTGGTATTAAACGGTGAAAATGTTAATGCATTTTTGCGTACGGAAGAGGTTGGTAATATGGCATCCGCAACATCTGTTAATCCTAATGTTCGAAAGAAACTGGTTGAACTTCAACAGGAACTTGCGGCGAAGAATGATGTTGTAATGGATGGAAGAGATATATGTACTGTTGTTTTGCCAAAAGCGGAGGTTAAGGTGTTTTTGACTGCCGGAAGCGATGTCAGGGCAAAGAGAAGATATGATGAGCTTGTTGCCAAGGGAGAGAATCCTGATATTAAAAAAATAGAGGCTGATATTATCGAACGAGATAACAGAGATATGAACAGAGAAGTGAGCCCGTTAAAGCAGGCTCCGGATGCTACGTTTGTTGACAGTTCTTATATGACTATCGAGGAAGTGGTTGAAACAATAATTGGTCTTACAAAAAAGTAAAGGTAGAATATATGAAGGTTGAACTTGCAAAAAGTGCCGGATTTTGTTTTGGCGTAAACAGAGCGATGGAACTTGTTGAAAAACAAATTGCTTTGGGGAAAAGCGAACCGATTTATACATATGGGCCGCTCATCCATAATGAGGAAGTCGTTGCATCGTTGGAAAAGAAGGGCGTTCATGTATGTGAAAGCAATGCTGAGGACAAGTGCCCTATAGTGAACGAGAACGGCGGACGCGGAACTATGATATTGCGTAGTCACGGTGTGTCCGCGAACACTGAGAAACACTTGAAAAATCTCGGATTTGATATTGTAGATGCAACCTGCCCGTTTGTGAAAAGAATTCATAAAACAGTGAATGAGGAGAGTAAGGCGGGCAAACATATAATTATTGTCGGAAATGCAAAACATCCTGAAGTTGAAGGCATAATCGGATGGTGTAACGAACCGCCTTTTGTGATTGAAAATATAGACGAAGCAGATCGAATTCCGTATGCAAAAGACGAAAAAGTTTGTATTGTATCACAAACTACATTTAATTCGAAAAAATTTAAAGAAATAGTTGATTATATAACAAAAAAAGGGTATGATATTAATGTTGTGAATACTATATGCAATGCCACAGAGGAGAGACAACAAGCCGCCGGAGAACTGGCGGAAGCTGCGGATTGTATGATAGTAATCGGTGGTACACACAGCTCTAATTCACGTAAGCTTTATGAGATATGTGCACAGAGATGTGAGAACACACACTTTATACAGACACTGGATGACTTGCATTTAGAACTACCTAAATCTGTTCGACTGGTGGGTATTACAGCCGGGGCATCTACCCCAAATAATATTATCGAGGAGGTTCAAAATTATGTCAGAAATGAGTTTTGAACAAATGTTGAATGAATCATTCAAAACAATCCATACAGGAGAGGTAGTAGAGGGTACAGTGTTCTCTGTAAAGCCGGAAGAGATTATTCTCAACATCGGTTGCAAAGCAGATGGTATCTTGACCAGAAGCGAATATACCAATGAGTCCAACTTAGACCTTACTACAGTAGTAAAGCCTGGTGACAAGATGGAAGTAAAAGTTCTTAAGGTTAATGATGGCGAAGGTCAGGTTATTTTAACTTATAAGAGACTTGCTGCCGAGAAGGGCAACAAGAGAATTGAAGAAGCTTATAACAATCAGGAAGTACTTAAGGCAAAGGTTACACAGGTACTTGAAGGTGGTATTTGTGTAGTAGTTGATGAAGTACGTATCTTCATTCCTGCAAGCCTTGTATCAGATACTTTTGAAAAAGACCTTAGCAAGTATGCAGGTCAGGAAATTGAGTTTGTTGTTACAGAGTACACTCCTAAGAGAAGAAGATATATCGGTAACAGACGTATGCTTCTTACTGCTGAGAGAGATAAGCAGCAGAAAGAATTGTTTGAGAAGATTAAAGTTGGCGATGTAGTTGAAGGAACAGTTAAGAATGTTACAGACTTCGGCGCATTCGTAGAACTTGGTGGAGCAGACGGATTACTTCATATCTCAGAGATGAGCTGGGGAAGAGTAGAGAATCCTAAGAAGGTATTCAAGTCAGGCGATACAGTTAGAGCATTCATTAAGGATATCCAGGGCAACAAGATTGCACTTTCAATGAAGTTTGAAGATGAGAATCCATGGAAGGATGCTGAAAACAAGTTCGCTGTTGGTAATGTCGTAACAGGAAAAGTTGCAAGAATGACAGACTTTGGCGCATTTGTTGAACTTGAAAAGGGTGTTGATGCACTTCTTCATGTTTCACAGATTTCAAAAGATCATATTGAGAAGCCGGCTGATGTATTAAAGGTTGGCGACGAAGTAACAGCAAAGATCGTTGATTTTAACGTAGATGATAAGAAGATTAGTCTTAGTATCAAAGCTACTCTTGAGCCAGAAGTAAAGGAAGAAGTTAAAGAGGATGCAGATGTTGTATCGGTTGATATTGACGAAGTAATTGCTAATGAGGATGCAGAGTAATATTTAGCGTTCTCTTTATAAATATTGTTAGCTTAGGAGGATTGACGGATGGCATATGATTATAAAGCCTTTATGGCGGACATTTTTAAACTTACTAAGATTGATTTAACGTTTTATAAAGAGGCTCAAATGAAGCGCCGTATTGATGCGCTTATTGCTAAAGAGAGATTTCAGGGCTATCAGGATTTTGTTGAGGCTTTGAAAAAGGACAGTGCGAAACTTAGCGAGTTTATTGAGTACATGACAATAAATGTATCTGAGTTTTATCGTAACCCCGATCAGTGGAAGTTGCTTACAACAAAGATCTTTCCTGAATTGATTGAGAAGTTTGGAAAAGACTTGAAGATTTGGAGTGCTGCATGTTCAACAGGTGATGAACCGTATTCTCTTGTTATGGCACTTAGCGAATTTGTACCGCTTGAGAAGATACATATTACAGCGACTGATATTAGTGATGAAGTTGTTGGCAAGGCGAAGATTGGTTTGTATTCTGACAAGAGCATTGCCAATGTTCCGGAGAAATACAAGAAGATGTATTTTACTCAGAACGGACCGTTTTATCAGATATCAGATAAGATTAAAAATCAGGTTACTTTTAAGCATCATAATTTGCTTGAAGACAGATTCCTTACAGGACAGCATTTGATTGTTTGCCGTAATGTATTGATATACTTTACCGAAGATGCAAAGGATGAGATATTCAAGAAGTATTATGAGTCACTTGCTGATGGAGGCGTTCTGTTTATCGGTAGTACGGAACAAATTCTGAAGTATAAAGAAATAGGATATAAGAGACTTGATTCGTTCTTTTATGAAAGATAGAATTAACGCCGATCGTTTGATCGGCGTTTTTTTTACTATTTTGATTTTACCATCATTTCTAAGATGTGCTTTACATATTTTGAAAAGAATTCTCGATTCCGTTTTGTCTCTTCGGTTAGCTCAAAGAAAAGATTGGCTGATTTGTATTCACGTTTGAAAAACGGCGTAAACAGGTAATCCCATTGCGGGAGAAAATCGGATTCTTTTCGTGTATAACATGTTTGCGCGGTCGCCTGTGTGCGGAAATCTTTATCAACATATATTGCAACCGATTTGTGAATTGCCATATCTTCTTCGGGCAAGTAGTAATAGTCTTTATAATTATCATAATAATATTTCAATTCTTCGTGATATACGGGAACTTTTAATATTCCTGCACAATCCTTGATTGAAAGGTAACATTCCCCTGAATTGTATGCAAGAGGAACGGGTATGCTATATGGCAGGTCGAACGTAATAAGCAATTCTTTTCGAATGATATCGTTTACATCCCGGTATTGATTGGATTCTACTTTCTTAATGTGCAAATCATTGTCAAAAATCTCGCCGTAATTAAGTATTGGAAGAATACGTGTCATACCCACAACATCTTCGTGATTGTGTTGCATAAGCAAGTGTAACAGAGTACTGTCTTTGCTCTTGACATATTCCTTATATACTTTAATTAATTCCTGACCGTTGTATTCGTCGTGTCGAATAACCGAAAGAAAGTCTTCGATGGCAGTTTGCTTTATAGAAGACATCTTAAGGAAGTTGCGATATGGATAAATTCTTTTATAAATATCTATGCCGCGATGCTCATCCATGTCGTATTCTATTGAGTTAGCTTCAAGTCTTGCTTTTATGAACGGAATATCAAACGCGTTACCGTTGAAGTGAATTAGAGTACGATAATCTTTGATGAATTCGCACATCTTGCGTAAAATAATCTCTTCATCGGAAGGATGTTCGGCTAACCATTGCGTCAGGCATATCTTTTCACCATCAAACACCGCAACACCAATCAAATAGATATATGCCCTGTCTCTTGACAGACCGGTTGTTTCGATATCAATAAATAAAATATCCTTTGGATCGCCTAATCTTTTTAAATTGAAGTCTGTTATAAAATTAATTGAATCATTTTGCTTTTTCATGAAGATATAATAACACAGGATGAGCATATGTTGTGCAT
>JAGHVF010000074.1 GCA_018064425.1 Candidatus Colinaster equi
ACGAAGACAGTATATGCATATAATGAACCTTTTGAAATCTATGTTATGAGAAATGACAGTAATGCCATTAATTATTTGAATAATAATAGGGGCGTAATATGTTTACTTATTTTATTTAATATTATGCTTCCCGGCGTGTTTATGATATTGCTCAATTATTCAATTGTGCATCGTATAAATAAACTAGAGCGTGTTTTCTCAAATGAAGATAATGCCGAACTGGCAATAATCGAGCATCCGGACGGTAATGATGAAATTGGCAAGCTGATGCTTGATTATAACCGAATGGCTGAACGAATTAATGAATTGATTCAAATTGTTTATAAGGACAGACTGAAAGAGCAGGAAATGGATATTGCAAGACAGAATGCCGAACTTCTTGCGTTACATAGTCAGATTAATCCTCATTTTATGTTTAATGCTCTTGAATCGATAAGAATGCATAGTTTGCTAAAGAATGAAACCGAGACAGCTGACATGGTTGAAAAACTTGCATTGATGGAGAGACAGTATGTTGACTGGGGATCTGATATGATAGCCATATATAAGGAAATGTTCTCTGTTGAGGCATATCTGGGCTTACAGAAATACAGATTCGGTAGCAGACTTGAATATGAGATTGATGTGGAAGAAGAGTGTAAGAACATACTTATTCCCAAACTGACCATTGTTACATTTGTTGAGAATGCATGCGTTCACGGTATGGAGAGTAAGAGCGGTAATTGCTTTGTTTTTGTAAGAGTTTATCAGAAAGATAAAAATGTTGTGATTGAAGTTGAAGATACGGGTAATGGTATAGATGAAGAGACTTTGAACGAAATAACCGATAATGCACAAAATCTTGATATAGATGGTCTGAAGGAGAAAAAGCATGTCGGTATATATAATGCATTACTCAGACTGAAAATGATTACAGGTGATTGCTCGGCCTTTTCAATGGAGAGCGAAGAAGGGATTGGAACTATTGTTACGATTACATTTCCGGTGGAGGGAAAGATATGATAAAAGTACTTCTTGTTGACGACGAACCATTCATTCTCCAAGGTCTTTCTATTTTGCTTGATTGGAATAGTGAAGGCTTTGAGATTGTGGGATCGGTATCAAACGGTGAAGAAGCTTTGGCGTTTTTGGAAAAGAATGAAGTTGAGCTTGTTGTATCGGATGTACAAATGCCGGTAATTAATGGTATAGAACTCTTGAAACGAATCAGAGAGAAATATGAAGATAGCATTGAGGTAATAATTCTCAGCGGTTATAAGGAGTTTGAATATGCCAGAGAAGGTATGATGTACGGATGTACCGGTTATGTTCTTAAGCCTGTTGAGAAGACGGAGTTCGTGTCTTTGCTGCGAAAGATTGCACAAAAGAAATTAAAGAACGCTGATAGTCTTGAAAAACAAAGAACAATGGAAAAGGCGTATGTTGCAAGAAATGTTATAGCGCTTCTTGCAGGAAAATACGATGAAGTGAATGTTCAGAATGTTCGAAACAATCTTAGACTATCCGAAGAAATCCGATTTGTGGATATAGAATTCGAAAATGCATATTTTGAAGTTGAAGAAGAAGAAGGAGAATTACGTACAGCTCAAAGAGAACTTTATGAGCGTTGTGTGCAAATATTGAAAGAAGATGCCGAGCACGTCATTTTTGATCCTTCACCAAATCAGAATAGCTATGATGTCGGTATTATTCTGTGCGATTATATGTATAAGCGAGATGACATGGAAATAGAGGAGTATTTGCAACAGTTGTATGAAAACCTTACTGCTAATATGGACAGACAGGTAAAAATTCTTGTCGGAAAAAGCGTAAATGATATTAAGCGAATTTCTACCTCTTACAGTAATGTTTTGATATTAAAATCTTTCGAAGGATTCAGACAACAGAAGAACATATTCTTTTACGAAGATGAAGTCCAGGTTGATAGAAGCGGAGTAGTGTTATGCAAGGATTATATTGATAATCTGATTGATTCAATAGAGAAAAATGAACAGGATAATATTAGGAAAAATGTTAATGAACTTTTCATTAATATAAGAAGAATGGGGATGAACAATAAGGTTGTTACCCTTAATATCGATTATCTGTTGTTTCAACTTATTCATATTGCAATTAAACAGGATGACGATGTCAATCAGGAAGAGATTCTTCATTTTATAAGTGAGAGCTCGTTTGAGGAAGGAGTTATGCGAGGCAGCGTAGAACATCTTACGTCATTTGCGTTGCAATACTCGGATTATCTTACTCAGTTACGTAAGAATATGTCCGGCGGTGTCCTTAACGAAATCGAAAAAGAAGTAAGGCAAAACTATATGACCAACTTAAGCTTGAAAGATCTCAGCAAGAAATACTTCATTAACAGTTCTTATTTAGGACAGGTATTTCGTAAGAAGTACGGAATGTCATTTAAGGATTACCTGACAAATTACAGAATCAATGAGGCGTGTGTAATGCTAATCAGTTCTGATGACAGAATTATTGATATAGCGGATAAAGTCGGTTATAAGGACAGCGATTATTTCATTAGGAAATTTATTGAGATTAAAGGATGTACCCCGTCAAAATATAGGAAGTCAAAAACAAACTAGATTTTTTAGGGTATAGATATATAGTTTGTAGGGGGAAAGACCTTCGACCACAATATATAATGGCATTGTAGTTATGAAAAAGGGACCTAGGGGTCGACAAAACGGAGGTAAAGAATGAAACTGAAAAGAGTGATTGCTCTGACATTGGCTTCTATTATGACAGTAGCCACAGTTGGATGCGGTAACAAAGCAGCAGCTCCTGCAACAGCAGAGCCGACAGTTAACGAAGACGGCAGCGTTGAGTACAGCGAAGACGATATCGTTAACTTCACAATGTTTGGCGCAATGCCACAGCCTGAAATCAATGATGGTAATGAGATTCAGGAAATCATTGCAAAGAAGACTGGCGTAAGAGTTAAAGAGACATGGATTACAAATCAGACAGCAGCAGAAGCTGTAGGTACAATCCTTGCAAGTGGTGAACTTCCTGATTTCATCGATGGTGGTGATGCAATGGCACAGCTTTATGATGCAGGTGTTCTTGTTGCATGGGATGAGTATATTGAGAAGTATCCTAACCTTAAGGAACTTTACTCAGATGAAGAGTGGAATGCATTCCGTCAGGATGATGGACATATTTACTGGGCTAACGTATTCACAAATACATATGGTGAGTCAAAGGCTACAGGTCACAACGACGAAGCTTTCTGGGTACAGGCAAGAGTACTTGAAGAAGCAGGATACCCGAAGATTGAGACACTTGATCAGTACTTCGATCTTCTTGAGGGATATTACGAGAAGCATCCAACACTTGAGGATGGCACACCTGTAATCCCTTACACAATCCTTTGCGAGGATTGGAGATACTTCTGTATCGAGAACGCACCACAGTTCCTCGATGGATATCCAAATGATGGTTCAGTTATCGTTGATAAGAGCGGTGATGCACCAAAGATTGTTGACTACAATACAACAGATACAGCTGTAATGTATTTCCAGAAGCTCAATGAAGAGTTCAACAAGGGAATCATCGATCCTGAGTTCGCTACTCAGACATATGATGAGTACATTGCAAAGCTTTCAACAGGTGCCGTACTTGGTATGTGTGACCAGAACTGGGATTTCAACTACACAATCCAGGATAACTTCAAGCAGACAGGTCTTGATCTCCAGGGTTGCAACTACATTCCTCTTGGTCTTACAGCAAAGGAAGGTATGGAGAACAGATGGCATACATATGCCGATACACTTAACAACTCATCAGGATGTGCTGTAACAACAAGCTGTGCTGATCCTGATCGTGCATTCAAGTTCCTTAACGATATCCTTGATCAGGAGATTCATGATCTTAGATTCTGGGGTGTTGAAGGTGTTGACTACCTTGTAGATGAGAACGGTTTGTACTATAGAACAGAAGAGATGAGAGCTAATTGGGCAGATGATGCTTATACAGCAGCTCATGAGTGTATGTACAGCTACATGCCTCAGTGGCTTGGAACATCAAGAGATGGTATCAATGCAATGCAGTCACAGGAACAGTACTCAGAGTTCTCTGACGGTCTTGCTGAGCCACTTAAAAAGTGTTTCGAAGCATACGGTGCTAAGGGATATCCTGATTTCATCGGATCTGTAGTAGAAGACAATGCAAAGTGGTTCCCTATGTATTCTTACTCAAATGCTATGACAACAGACACAGAAGGTGGTGTTGCTTGGACAAAGATGGGTGAGTGTAAGCATGAGTGGTTACCTAAGGTAGTTATGACTGCTGACTTTGATTCAACATGGAACGAGTACATGGCAGCATACGAAGAGTGTAATCCTCAGGCATTCCTTGATGAGATGCAGGAAGAGCTTGACAGACGTATTGCTCAGTAATTACTACCCGATAGTATTTTTGTAAAAATTATAGCAGCCATGGTGGCGGTTTTTACCGTGGCTGCTATCTTTATGCAAAAAGGCAGATTGTTTTGCTTGTATTGAGGGTAATGATTGAGGAAAAAGGAGAGAAAATATGAGTCAGTCAAATGATGCTACTGTTAAATCTAGGGCCGGATTCAGAAGAAAAAAGCAAAAAGTTGAAGAATATAAGGTGCCGATTACAAAAGCAGAAGTGAAAAAACAGTCATTTTTGATTATCACAGCAGCTATATTTTTGGTATACGGTTTTGTATTCTATTATTTACCATTGGGTGGCTGGATTATGGCCTTCCAGAAGTATAAACCTAAGACAGGTTTATTACATTCACAATTTGTTGGATTAGATAAATTCAAATTCTTATTTAGTGATAAAACATTCATACGTGTTGTATGGAATACACTTGGAATGGGTACTCTTAATTTGATTGCTACATTCATTATGGCAATTGTTTTTGCTATTCTTTTGAATGAAGTAAGACAGAATGTTCTTAAGAAACCTATTCAGACAATTTCTTATTTACCACATTTCCTTTCGTGGGTTATTGTTACAGGTATTTTGCATGATGCATTATCTGCTAACGGTATTGTTAATGATATTATTAGATTCTTTGGTGGAACTCCGATTGTGTTCTTTGGAGAGACCAAATATTTCTGGCCGATAGTTTGTTTTGCCAATGTTTGGAAAGAGACAGGTTGGAATGCAATTATCTATCTTGCTGCGATAACTTCGATAGATCCTTGTCTGTATGAAGCGGCATCGATTGATGGTGCAGGAAGATGGGCAAAAATTAAGAATATTACACTCCCCGGAATCAGACCTACAATTATGATATTATTACTTATGAATATTGGTAATGTTATCAATGCCGGATTTGAAGTTCAGTACTTGCTTGGTAATGACTTGATAAAGAGTGTTTCTGATACAATTGATATTTATGTACTTACCTGGGGTATTAGCCAGAGTGATTTCTCACT
The DNA here is from genome assembly GCA_018064425.1 of Candidatus Colinaster equi. GTDB lineage: Bacteria > Bacillota > Clostridia > Lachnospirales > Lachnospiraceae > Colinaster > Colinaster equi. The sequence continues at coordinate 5,421 of JAGHVF010000074.1, forward strand.
TGGTACAGCTGCCGGTATTTTCAAGAGCGTGGTTTCCATTGTACTTATTGTGGTTGCTAATTACATCGCCAAGAAGACCGGTGAAGAAAGGTTATTCTAGGGGGTAGCGAGATGTCAAGAGAAAAAGAAGTAGTAAAGAGAAAACGAATGAAAAAATCAGGATATGATTACGCGTTTATTGTATTCAATACAATATTCATGTTTTTGTTTGTTGTAATAACGCTTTATCCTGTAATTAATACAGTTGCAATTTCATTTAATGATGGAACAGATGCGGTTAGAGGTGGTATTTATCTTTGGCCAAGAATGTTCTCAACAAAGAACTATGTTACTGTATTAGGTAAACAGAATATTAAGACAGCTGCTGTAATTACAGTATTACGTACTGTTATCGGCTCTATTCTTGCTCTTGCAACCAATGCTTTGCTTGCATTCGTTGTAAGTAGAAAGAAATTCCTGTTTAAGTCGGGAGTGTCTTTGTTCTGGGTAATAACAATGTATGTTAACGGTGGTTTGGTACCTGTATTGTTACTTTACAAGGATTTGCATTTAACCAACTCATTCTGGGTATATGTTATCCCGGGTATGATTAGTGCATTTAATATGCTGGTTATGAGAACATATATGCAGGGTATTCCGGATTCACTTGAAGAGTCCGCACAGCTTGATGGTGCCGGATATTTCACAATTTTCTGGAAGATTATTTCACCGTTATGTTTGCCGGTATATGCTACAGTAACACTTTTTGTGGCTGTATATCAGTGGAACTCATGGTTTGATGTAATGTTGTATAATAGAATGAAGGCAGAGTATTCAACACTTCAGTATGAGCTTGTAAAACTTTTGTCATCTGTTATGCAGCAGGGTGGAAATGCCAATAATATTAATACAACCGTTGGTTCAGGTAATGTTACTCCTGTAACAGTTAGATCTGCAGCAACTGTTGTTACAATGTTGCCGATTATTTGTTTATATCCATTCTTGCAGAGATATTTCGTATCCGGTCTTACAATCGGTGGTGTTAAGGAGTGATATAAATGGGAGTTTTCAGCTTTGATAGCCCTTTTATGAATTTTTTGCATAAAGCATGCGAATATTTGATAGTGACATTGCTTTGTATGGTATGTTGTATTCCGGTAATAACAGCCGGAGCAGCACTTACGGCAAAGTATTATGTTGGTATGAAGATGGTACGAGGCGAAGAACCTGCGATATGCAGATCTTTTTTCGGAAGCTTCAAAGAGAATTTTGGCCAGGCAACAATTATTTGGCTTATTGAGCTGGTAGTTGGTGCATTTCTTACATATGACTGGTATTTGATTTATAGTATCGGTGGTGAGAATTTTAACCAGATATTGAAAATTTTGCTTATTGTAATTTCTGTATATTTGGTTATGGCTGCAATAGCTGTATTTCCACTTATTGCAAGATTTAAGATGAGTAATAAAGAGGCAATTAAAGCAGCATTGGTATATACATATATTAATGTTCCCAGATTATTGTTTGTACTTGTTCTTTTGTTTGTTCCAATCTGGTTATGTTTTAAATATCCGCAATGGATGATTGCTGTTTATCCGGTTGGAGCTGCGGTTTGTCTATACATTATTAGTTTTAATTTTATGAAATCATTCAAAAAACTTGAGAATAAGTTACAGGGTGAGGAAGAAGAAGTAAAATAGTTTTCTCACAATATGTATAGTGAGAAATATAAAGAACAAAGCGAGGTCAATCTGTATGGTTGACCTCATTTTTTATATTTTGATTGACAATAGTCGCTAAATTCAAAAAATTGACACATTTCTAACGGGTGATTATTATCAGAAAAAGGACAGAAATGTGAGGAAGATATGGTTACAATATTATCTAAATTACTAATAAAAAATTATGATAATTATAAAGATGCGAATGTACGAGAGAAATATGGTGTGCTATGCGGAATACTTGGAATTGTTCTTAATGCCGTTTTGTTTGTCGGAAAATTTTTGGCAGGAACATTAAGCGGAAGTATTGCCATTACAGCTGATGCGTTTAACAATTTATCCGATGCGGGTTCATCGATTATTACACTCATTGGTTTCAAATTAGGCGGACAGAAACCCGATCCGGATCATCCGTTTGGACACGGACGTATGGAATATTTGTCAGGATTGGCTGTATCAATACTTATCCTTATAATGGCATTTGAATTGATAAAAAGCTCAGTGGAGAAGATTATTCATCCGGAAGTACCTACGTCCGGTATCGTTGTTATAGGTGTGCTAATTGCATCAATTTTTGTAAAGTTGTATATGGCAATATATAACGGCAGCGTTGCAAAAAAGATAGACAGTGCGGCAATGAAAGCAACATCAAGAGATTCGTTATCGGACACTATATCAACATTGGTTGTATTGGTTAGTGTGATTGTCGGCTCGATGTTTGGTATTGCAATAGACGGATGGTGCGGAGCAATTGTAGGATTGCTAATATTAAAAACAGGTTTTGATTCCGTTAAAGAAACAATTAGTCCGCTTTTGGGACAATCACCGTCACCTGAATTCGTTGAACAGATTACTGCAATTGTTGAGAAATATGAACACGTTTTAGGTATGCATGATTTGGTGGTGCATGATTATGGCCCGGGCAGAGTGATGATTAGTCTTCATGCTGAAGTGCCATATAATGAGGATATTATGCTGCTTCATGATGAGATTGATAATATTGAATCTACGTTACGTGAAAGATTGAATTGCGAAGCGGTTATTCATATGGATCCCGTTGTTACAGATGATGAGGAAGTGAATTCTACCAAAGTAAAGGTTGGCGAGATTGTAACATCAATTGCTCCCGAATTGAAATTTCATGATTTTAGGATGGTTAAGGGACCGACACACACCAATCTTATTTTTGATATAGTAGTACCTTTTAAATATAAGTATTCAGACGAAGAGATAAAAGAAAGAATTGAGGAAGCTGTACGCGATTACAATGAAAGTTACTATACGGTTATAATGGTTGACCATGCTTATACAAAATGAAAAATTGGCAAATTGATGATAGAAGGTGTGTTTACACCTTCTTTTTTTGCATAAAATTATATTTACATATATTAAAAAAGCACATAAAATAAGAGTTGTTTTTGGAATACATGTAAATGCCGAATCATGAGGAGAACAATTATGGGTGGATTTTTTGCGGTAGCATCAAAGGAAGACTGCGTTTTTGATATGTTTTTCGGAACAGATTATCATTCGCATCTTGGAACACGTCGTGCCGGTATGGCTGTATATGATGAAAAGTCCGGAATTAATAGGGCAATTCATAATATTGAGAACTCACCTTTTCGAACGAAATTTGAGAAGGATATTAATGAGATGCATGGTAATCTCGGAATCGGCTGCATATCAGACTATGAGCCACAACCGCTTATCGTAAGATCACATCATGGCACATTCGCCATTACTACAGTAGGTAAGATAAATAATATGGAACAACTTGTTACTGACATTTTTAAAAGTGGAAATACACACTTCTTAGAGATGAGCGGTGGCGATATTAATGCAACTGAACTTGTTGCAGCGATAATCAATCAAAGAGATAATATTGTCGAAGGTATCAAATATGCACAAGAAGTTATTGATGGTTCAATGACAATTATTATTCTTACATCAAAGGGAATTTATGTTGCCAGAGATAAAATGGGTAGAACACCGGTAGCAATCGGACGTAAAGATGGTGCATATTGTGCGTGCTTCGAGGCTTTTGCTTATCTTAATCTCGGATATACCGAATTAAGACAGTTGGGACCCGGAGAAATAGCCGTTATTACACCGGATGCTGTTGTGACATTGGCAAAGCCCGGAACAGAGATGAAGATATGTACATTTCTTTGGGTATATTACGGATATCCGTCATCATCGTATGAGGGAATCAGTGTTGAGAAGATGAGATATAATTGCGGTGCTCTTTTGGCAAAAAGAGATGATGTTACACCTGATATTGTAGCGGGAGTACCGGATTCCGGTATTGCACATGCAGTCGGATATGCTAATGAGAGCGGAATACCATATTCCAGACCGTTTATCAAATATACACCAACATGGCCAAGAAGCTTTATGCCGACAATTCAGTCAAAGAGAAATCTTATTGCAAAGATGAAACTGATACCGGTTCATGATCTTATTAAGGATAAGAAGTTGTTACTGATAGATGATTCAATTGTCAGAGGTACACAGCTTGGTGAGACAACTGAGTTTTTGTATCAGAGTGGTGCTAAAGAAGTTCATATAAGACCTGCGTGTCCGCCAATTATGTACGGATGTAAATACCTTAACTTTTCAAGAAGTACATCTGAGATGGATTTGATCAGCCGAAGAGTAATAGCTGAAAAAGAAGGCGATGATGTATCGGAAGATGTAGTTAGAGAGTATACCAATCCCGATTCTGACAGATATGCATATATGAATGAAGAAATCAGAAAGAAACTTGGCTTTACAAGCTTGCGTTATCATCGATTAGATGATTTAATAGAGTCTGTAGGTCTTGACAGAAGTAAATTGTGTACGTATTGTTGGGACGGTAGAGAATAAATTATTGTAATACATATATTAAGGAGAAAAAAATGAGCAAGAAACCTGTAGTTTTACTTATCCTTGACGGATACGGATTGAATGACAAAAAGGAAGGCAATGCTGTAGCTATTGCCAAGACACCTGTAATGGATAGATTGATGAAGGAGTGTCCTTTTGTAAAGGGTTATGCCAGCGGTATGGCAGTAGGTCTTCCTGATGGACAGATGGGCAATTCGGAAGTAGGTCATCTTAATATGGGTGCCGGAAGAATTGTATATCAGGAGCTTACAAGAATTACAAAAGAGATTCAGGATGGTCCGTTCTTTGAGAATCCGGGACTTATGGAAGCTGTTGAGAATTGTAAGAAGAACGGTAGTGCACTTCATTTGTACGGACTTGTTTCAGACGGCGGTGTTCATAGTCATAATACTCATATTTACGGATTACTTGAACTTTCTAAGAGAAACGGACTTGATAAGGTATATGTTCATTGCTTCTTGGACGGAAGAGATACTCCTCCGGCAAGCGGTAAGGATTTCGTAGCAGAACTTGAGAACAAGATGGCTGAGATTGGTGTCGGAAAAGTTGCAAGTGTATCAGGTAGATATTATGCAATGGACAGAGATAACAATTATGACCGAGTACAGAAGGCATATCAGGCACTTACTGAAGGTATTGGAGATGAGACAACATCTGCAACAGAAGGTATTCAGAAGTCATATGATGAAGGTGTTACAGATGAGTTCGTTGTACCTATGGTTGTAAAGGAGAACGGTGCACCTGTTGCAACAATCAAAGATGGTGATTCAATCGTATTCTTCAACTTCAGACCTGATAGAGCAAGAGAGATTACAAGAGCATTCTGCGATGATGATTTCAAGGGCTTTGACAGAAAGAGACTTGATGTTAAGTATGTATGCTTTACAGAATATGATCCTACAATTCCGAATAAGTCGGTTGCATTCCACAAGGTTGAGATAACAAATACATTTGGTGAGTGGCTTGCAAATAAGGGATTAAAGCAGGCTCGTATTGCTGAGACTGAAAAGTATGCACATGTTACATTCTTCTTTAACGGTGGCGTAGAGACACCTAACGAAGGTGAGGAGAGAATACTTGTTAACTCACCAAAGTATGTTCCTACATACGATAAGAAGCCAAGAATGAGTGCTTATACAGTATGTGATAAGCTTTCAGAGGCCATTACAGCCAAGGATGATAATGGTGACAGCCTTTATGATGTAATTATTTGTAACTTCGCCAATCCTGATATGGTTGGACATACAGGAGTTGTGGAGTCTGCCGTTGAAGCAATTGAAGTAATTGATAAGTGCGTAGGTGAAGTTGTTTCATTTGTTGAGGAAGTTGACGGATGTATGTTTATCTGTGCAGATCATGGTAATGCAGAGCAGCTTATTGATTATGAGACAGGTGAGCCATTTACGGCACATACAACCAATCCTGTTCCGTTTATTCTTGTTAACGGACCAAAGGGAGCTACTCTTAGAGAAAACGGATGTCTTGCAGATATTGTTCCAACTCTTATCGAGATTATGGGACAGGAGCAGCCTGCAGAAATGACAGGTAAATCTCTTCTTAAAAAGTAGTTGAAATATGAGTACGTGTATGATAATATAATCATTGCGTGATTTGATTGGAGGAACAATGATGGCAGTTTTAAGAACAGTTTTGACAATTTTATTTATAATAATGAGTATTGTATTATCAGCAATCGTACTTATGCAGGAAGGAAAGACAGCAGGTCTTGGTGCAATCAGTGGTGCGGCTGAGTCATATTGGGGAAAGAACAAGGGACGTTCAATGGAAGGTGCACTTGTTAAGATTACCAGATGGCTTACGGTAGCATTTATTGTTGTAGCAATTGTGCTGAATCTTAAGAGATTTTAATTAAGTGTTTTTTGCCCCGCGTGAGAACGCGGGGCTTTTTTTCTTTATCGAAATATGTTGTATAATGAATTAGAGCAAATGTAAATTGAATGTTGTTGCTAAACTATATGTGAAATGCTGTATATGGCATAAATGGTATAACTTATGAAGAAGAGCAGAGAGAAACGTATGCAGGTTATCTTAGACCTGATGAATGATGAATACTATGTTCCGATGAAAGAGAAAGAATTGGCGGTTATACTTCAGGTTGAACCTGAGGACAGACCTGAACTTTCATCTATTTTACAGGAACTTTTATTAAAACAAAAAATAGAGATAAGCAAACGCGGAAAATATCAGTTGTTAGATCCTAAGAATATTAAATCACAAGGATTACTTACCGGTACATTTATCAGCAATGCAAAAGGTTTTGGATTTGTTGAAGTAGAAGGCAGAGAAGAGGATTTGTTTATTCCACAGGAATATACATTCGGAGCTTTTCACCTTGATATTGTGCAGGCGCAAATCTTAAAAGGAAAGTCCGGACACCGAACTGAAGCTAAAATTGTAAAAATATTGGAAAGAGGTACTACACAGATAGTAGGTACATATCAAAAATCCAATAAGAGTTTTGGCTTTGTTGTTCCTGATAATACAAAGTTGGATAGTGACATATATATACGTGTGGAAGATAGTAAGGGCGCGATGGACGGCCATAAGGTGGTCGTAGAACTGCTCAATTACGGAGATAACAGAAAGAGCCCCGAGGGAAAGGTAATAGAGATACTTGGCCATGTTAACGATCCGGGAGTAGATATTATTTCAATCGTAAAGGGCTTTGGTTTGCCCATGGAATTCCCGGAGAAAGTCATGAATCAAGCTGAGAGAATTCCGGATCATATTATTGAAGCTGATATGAATGGACGAAGTGATTTGCGAGATGTACTTATGGTTACAATCGATGGGCCCGATGCAAAGGATTTGGACGATGCAGTATCATTGTCTATGGATGGGGACAATTATGTACTTGGTGTGCATATTGCGGATGTCAGTAATTATGTGCAAGAGAATTCGGCTTTGGATCATGAGGCAATTGACAGAGGAACAAGTGTATATCTTGTAGACAGAGTAATTCCGATGCTTCCGCATAGATTATCTAATGGTATTTGTTCTTTGAATGCAGGAGAAGATAGGCTGGCACTTAGTTGTATAATGACTATCAACAAAATGGGCAAGGTTATTGATCATGAGATTGTTGAATCCGTAATTAATGTCAATCACAGAATGGACTATCCGTCTGTAAATAGAATAATTGCGCTAAAGGACGAAGAAGAACGCAATAAGTTTGCGGATGTTGTCGATATGCTTGATAAGATGTATGAATTGTCAAGCTTAATCAGAAATGAGAGAAGAAAAAGAGGCTCAATAGATTTTGATTTTGCAGAGAGCAAAATAATCCTTGATGAAAACGGACATCCGACCGAAATCAAACCATACGAAAGAAATGCAGCTACAAAGCTTATTGAGGACTTTATGCTGATGGCCAATGAAACGGTTGCAGAACATTTTTATTGGCTGGACAGACCTTTTGTATATAGAACTCATGAGACTCCGGATCCGGAGAAAATACAAAAACTGGCCGCATTTATTAATAACTTCGGTTTTCATATTCATATGGCACAAGAAGAGATTCATCCTAAAGAAATACAGAAACTGTTAGGTGAAGTACAGGAAACTCCGTATGAAGATATGATTGCAATGATTGCGCTGCGCAGTATGAAACAGGCTAAGTATACAACAGAGTGTACAGGACATTTTGGATTGGCATGTAAGTATTATTGTCATTTTACTTCGCCGATAAGAAGATATCCCGATTTGCAAATTCATAGGATAATTAAAGACGAAATAAGAGGCAGAATGAAGAATGCCAAAATAGAGCATTATACTAAAATCCTGCCGGATATTGCGACAGGCTCATCAAAGAAAGAAAGAAGAGCCGATGAAGCGGAACGTGAGACGGATAAATTAAAGAAAGTACAATATATGCAGGACCATCTTGGGGAAGAGTACGATGGCGTAATATCAGGTATAACAGAATGGGGATTGTACGTTCAACTTGCCAATACTGTTGAGGGACTTGTACATATCACAAGATTAACCGGTGATTTCTTCGTGTATGATGAAGCATCATACGTTATGAAAGGAACCAAACATGGTATGCGCTATGAGATGGGACAGAGAGTCAGAGTCCGAGTGCTTTCTACTGATGATTTTATGCGAACAATTGATTTTGAATTGGTACCTAATGAGACAAATGATGAGGTGACAGATGAGTAAAGAAGCAATGAAACTTATTGCCGGAAATAAGAAAGCGTATCATGATTACTTTGTTGATGAAAAGTATGAAACGGGAATAGTATTACACGGAACGGAAGTAAAATCTTTACGTTTGGGACAGTGTAGTATTAAAGAATCGTTCGTGCGAATAGAAGACGGTGAAGTATGGGTATATGGCATGCATATCAGCCCGTATGAAAAAGGTAATATTTTCAATAAAGATCCAATGAGACCTAAAAAACTTCTTATGCATAAGAGTGAGATAAATAAGTTGATAGGTAAGATAAAGGAGAAGGGATTTACGCTTGTACCATTGTCTGTTTATTTTAAAGATGGACGGGCAAAGATGGAACTGGGACTTTGCCGTGGTAAGAAAGTGTATGATAAGAGAGAGAGCATTGCCAAAAAGGATATGCGACGTGAAGCGGAACGTGATTTCAAAATAAGAAATCTATAGGATGAATATTATTCTTATAATCGTTGAAAAATGATTACAAAGAAGATATTATATATTTCATGGGCCAGTCAAGGTTTCGACGGGGTCGTGGAAGTCGGAGAAGCAAGCCGTTGTGACACGTTAATCACACAATTAAAATTAAACGCTAACAACAAATTAGCATACGCTGCCTAATTGCAGCTGCCTGCCTTAGTAGACTCACATATTAAGAACAGGTATCAAACTTGTGAGAAACGACATATACAAAGCTTTGAGTATATGGGCGTATTATGAAGCTACTGAATGTATACGGGTGCCTGTCACTGTATGCAGGAGGGAATGTCAATCGATAGGCTAAGCTTGTAGAAGTACGGTGGAAATGGTTTCGGACACGGGTTCGACTCCCGTCTGGTCCACTTTTTACTTTTTTTAATTAAAAAGTAAAATTGGTACTTTCGTACGATAAAAACCTATGCTATAATAGTCACATCAATTTAGGGAAAGAAGGGGCAATATGAGGATAGATCAGGTTAAAGCACAAGTGGGTGTGACGATTGTTGCTCAACTGGGTAAAAATGTGATAGAGTTATCGTCGAAAGTGGCAAAAGTATATGCATCATGCGTATACATTGAACCGATAAAGCAAGATGATAAGATGCTTGGGTTTGGGGGAAAAGGACTCAAGGTGAGTATGATTATTGCCAATCCGAAAGAAGGCAAAGCATATCGGTTTTCGAATATCAAAATAAGAAATGTAAAAACTTCAGAAGGTGAACTGTTTCATGAAGTAACCTGCCCGACAGAGGCAAAGCTTGTAAACAGACGTGGGGCTTGTCGTGTATGGCTCGGTGAAGCCGGAACAGTATCAGTGGGCTTAGCAGGTAAACCAATAAATGTGGTGGTAAAAGATATCAGTGTGAGCGGAATTGCTTTTATATGTGATAAGGATGCTGATGTGCATAATGATGATATCGTTCGTGTGTCGTTTACAGACAGTACTGCCAATACAAAGTTTACCTTGGGTGCTGTTATTGTTAGAAGCGAAGAACTTGCTCGCTCTCAGAAACTGTATGGATGTAAGCTTAAGCAGGAATCCAATACGATTACAAAGTTCGTTAATGAGAAACAGAGAGAGAAATTAAAAGCATCAAGACAAATAGCGAATAAGCAACTGGCCACCGGATAATAAGGTGAAGACGTGGGCGTTGATGTAGAAAAGAATAATACTGTAAATGGTTTTAGTTTCTTTGACGATGGCGATGTTTCTTTGGCATTGAACGAAGAAAAAACTATTCAGTATATTAAACAAAGAACAAATATGAATAATGCGGAGACGATTTTGGCTGTATATCGTGGTGCAATTGAGAAGAAGCTTTTCAGAACTCCGGTAGGGTACTCATATTTGCATGAACTTCAAATAAAAATATTACAAAGCGGAATTGATCCGGAACTTGTGCCGGATATTCCGCTTTATCAAGTGTACGGAAATATCAATGTTGATGCGGATAAACCCAAACGTACCATCACTGTTAATACGGTTAAGAAACGTGATGAGTTAAGACAGAAGAACAAGAGACTTGTGTGGGTGAACGTAATCTTGATAATAATAATCATTGCAATGTTTATTATTAGTCTTAATAGTTCCAATCCCAATATTTTGAATTATAGGAATGTAATTGAAAACGAATATTCTGCCTGGGAACAAGATTTGACAGACCGGGAGAATGCAATAAAAGAAAAAGAACGAGAAATGGGTATTCAAAATGAGTGATATTAGGATTCTTGTTGTAGATGACGAAGAACGAATGAGAAAATTGGTTCGCGATTTCTTACACAAGGAAGGATTCATTGTGCTAGAGGCATCAAACGGAGAAGAAGCGCTAAGTATTATGGACTCGACACAGGATATTTCACTTGTGATAATGGATGTAATGATGCCGATACTGGATGGTTTTGAAACGGCCGAACAGATTAGAAAGACCTCTGCTGTGCCAATAATTATGCTTACGGCAAAAGGCGATGAAGAAGACGAATTGAAGGGCTTTAGAATCGGAGTTGATGAATATATATCCAAACCGTTCAGCCCCAAAGTTCTTGTGGCAAGGGTTACGGCAATTCTTAGGAGAACTTCCGCGGATAAAAGTGAAGAGATATTATCATATGGCGGTATCATTGTTGATAAATCAGCACACACTGTTGTTATTGACGGGGAGGTCATAGACTTAAGCTATAAAGAATTTGAATTGCTGTCATTTTTTCTTGAAAACAACGGGATTGCATTATCAAGAGAGAAGATATTGAATAATGTATGGAATTATGATTATTTCGGTGATGCAAGAACGATTGATACTCATGTCAAGAAGTTAAGAGCCAAGATGGGAGAAAAAGGTGATTTGATTAAGACCGTCTGGGGCATGGGATACAAATTTGAAGTGGAACAAAATTAATAACGAAAGAGGGTAATTTGATGAAGAGAACAGGATTAAAAGCAGTTGCAATGTTATTGGCTATGACTTTGTTGTCCGGTATGGCGTACGGATGCGGAGCGAAGACAGATTCCAATGCACCACAGGAAACAGGTGCGGATGCGGTGAGCGAGGCACAAAGCGAAACACAGTCGGAAAGTGATACATCAGGCGGTGATATTACGATAGTGTATACAAATGATGTGCATAGCTATATTGATAATGTTGTTACTGATGATGACGGTAATGTAACAGGAGACGGCTTCAGATTTTCAAAGATTGCCGCAATGGTTAGTGATATGAAAGATGCCGGAGAAAATGTATTATTGGTCGATGCCGGTGATGAAATACAGGGTTCGGTATATGGCGCAATGGATGAAGGCGAAAATGTAATCAATATTATGAAAGCTACAGGATATCAGTTGGCCACTCCGGGTAATCATGATTTTGATTACGGTGTAATTAAGTTTTTGAAGCATGTAGAGTCGGCAGGATTCCCATATGTTACGTGCAATTTCCATCCAATTGACGGAGAGGAGTCTGCACTTAAGGATTCATACGTTTTTGATATAGCAGGTAAAAAAGTAGCTTTTGTAGGTGTGACGACACCCGGAACATTTACAAGTTCAACTCCTGCATATTTCCAAAATGAAAAAGGTGAATTCATATATACTATCGACGGATTGTCAGATTCCGCAATGCTCTATGAAAGTGTACAGAAGGCAATTGATGAAGTAAAAGATGATGTCGATTACGTTGTCGGTATAGGACACCTTGGAGTCGGAATAGACGAAGTGAAAAGAGGTTGGGACAGTAAGTCGGTTATTGCCAATGTAAGCGGCTTGGATGCATTTATTGATGGTCATTCTCATACTGTTATGGAATGTGAGAATGTTAAGGACAAGGATGGTAAGGATGTGGTTCTCACACAGACAGGCTGCTATCTTAGCAATGTTGGTGTGATGAAGATATTATCAGACGGAACAATTGAAACAAAACTTGTACAGGATTACGAGAGAGAAGATGAAAATGTTGCAGCTATGGAACAAGAGTGGATTAGTGAAATTGATTCCAAGATGAACGAGAAAATAGCTGTTCTTGAAAACAAGCTTTATATAACCAATCCTGAAAACGATAATGATAGAAGAATCAGAGCCGAAGAGCTTAATCTCGGTGATTTTTCGGCAGATGCCATGTATTGGTTCTTCAATGAAAGACTTGGACTTGATTGCGATATTGTACTTCAGAACGGCGGTGGAATACGAGACAGCATTAATTCGGGTGATGTAACTTATGCAACGGCAAAAAATGTTGAGCCTTTCGGCAATATGGTTTGCCTTATTTCAGCAACAGGCCAGCAAATTATTGATGCCCTTGAGATGGGAACAACGGTTACAGGCGAATGGGATGATGAATGGGATTCACCGGCGGAGAATGGTGGATTTATGCAGGTCGCAGGTATGCGATACACAATTGATGCTACAATTCCAAGCAGCGTTCAAACTGATGAGAATGATCTTTTCAAGAGCGTTGACGGTGAATACAGAGTAAGAGATGTAGAAGTATATAACAAAGAAAGTGGCAAATATGAACCGATTGAGCCGGATAAATATTATCAGCTTGGAGGTATAAATTATTTATTACGTAATAGCGGTAACGGATTGTCCATGTTTGCAGATGATGAACTGACTGTTGATTATGTAGGACAGGATTATGTATTGCTTGCTGAGTATATAAAGAGCTTTGAAGGTGACGGAGAGTATGCGGTAATCAACACAAAGAATTCTCCGCTTAGTAAGTATAAAGGATACCAGCTTGATTATGATAATCCGATGGGAGCAGGAAGAATCACTATTGTAAAATAGACAATTTTACAATAAAACGTGTTTGGATGAGACAGAACAATCATGAAAAAGAGTGTATCATTAAGCAAACAGATTACTTTTGTTTTCATTTGCGTTGTTGCTTGCATAATTGCATTATGCTTTTTGGCAAATTCGCTTTTTTTGGAAAAATACTATATTCACAATAAACAAAAGGCCTTATTGAACGCATATAATGAGTTGAATAAGGATGATACGGATATAGAATATGCAACCGACGAGTACGACAGACAACTACAGTTGTTATGTGAAAGGTATTCGCTGGATGTGCTTGTTGTTGACGCAGAATCAAGTACAGTCAAATATATGGGAATGGATCCGGACGAGTTAAAGTTCAAACTTTGGGATCATTTATTCGGAGAGAAAAGTGATAACTCGAATGATAATGAAAAACGTGTTTTGAGAAAAAGTGATTCGTTTGAAATATGTATTTCGACTGACGCAAGAAGTAAAACAAAATATATTGAAATGTGGGGTATCTTGGATAATGATAATTTGTTCCTTATCAGTTCCGCACTTGAGGGCGTCCAGGATAGCGTACATATTTCAAATAAGTTTTTGGCATATGTTGGTCTGGCGTCGCTGCTTATAGGAGCATTGGTAATAATATATGTATCAAGAAGAATAAGCCATCCCATACTTGAATTGTCAAAGATATCAAATAGGATTGCAACACTTGATTTTGATGCCAAATATGATGGAAAAGAAAAAAATGAGATAGGAATACTTGGCGAAAATATAAACAAGTTGTCGGATTCTTTGCAAAAGACTATCAGTGAATTGAAGACGGCAAATAATGAACTGCGACTTGATATTGAAAAAAAGAATGAGATTGATAATATGCGAAAGGAGTTTCTTGCAAATGTATCGCATGAATTAAAGACTCCGATAGCATTGATTCAAGGCTATGCCGAGGGACTGCAGGAAGATATATCGGAAGACCCGCAGGATAGAGCCTATTATTTGGAAGTTATCACAGATGAGGCTTCCAAGATGAATAATATGGTGCAGAAACTATTGACTCTCAATCAGCTTGAATTTGGAAACAATGTTGTTACATTGGAGAGATTTGATATTACGGCATTGATTGAAGGATGTATATCATCATCACGAATTCTTATTGGAAATACGGATATTACCATTGCCTTTTCAGCGAATGAAAGAGTATTTGTGTGGGGCGATGAATTTATGATTGAAGAGGTCATAATGAATTATCTGTCCAACGCGATTAATCATTGCGATGGTGAAAAGGTGATAGAGGTTACCATCGTACAAAACGGAACCAATGCAAGAATTAGCGTTTTTAATACAGGGAAAAACATTCCGGATGAATCAATTGAACATATTTGGGATAAATTCTACAAAGTTGATAAGGCTCGCACGCGAGCATATGGCGGAAGCGGAATAGGGCTTTCTATTGTGAAAGCGATTATGAATGCACATAATCATGACTACGGAGTTATAAACAATGACAATGGTGTCACATTTTGGCTTGAACTGGATGTTGAATAGATTGAAAAGCTTCGATATAATATATATTGTATAGACAATCAACTAATTTGCATTGTGAGATGATAAGATGAAGAAAAAAGTATTTCTGACATTTGTAATGTGTATAGGTTCGATCTGTTTGGGTGGCTGCGGGTTGTTTGCCACGGTACCGACGCTTGATGATGACCAGACCAAATTGGTTACAGAGTATGCAGCCGGATTAATATTACGACAGAACGAAATGTATGATACAGGCGTATTGGACGAAGAGGCTTTAAAAGAAGCTGAGGCTGATGAGGCACTGGAACGTGAAAAGGAAAGAAAGATAAAAGAGGCTGCAGCGGATTATTTGGCAAAGACGCAGAATAAAAATGCAGACAATGCTGATGATCATGAAGGAAGCTCTGATGGTGATGCCGCAAAGCAGGAGAGCGAACCGGCAGAACAAGTAGTTGATAATGTGGCGGCTTTCTATGGTATAGAAGGTTTTGATGTAAATTATACAGGATATGATATGTGTAAGTCTTATCCGGAAGCAGGTGAGAATTTGATTATGTCGATGGATGCTACTCCGGGAAAGAATCTATGCATTGTCAAATTTGATGTTACAAATAATTCCGGCGCGGATGCTTCTTTTGATATGTTTTATAGATCTCCTGATTTTTATCTTATTGCGGATGGAGAGAAGGTACATTATCAATCAACATTGTTGCTTGATGATATGGCAGCATACAACGGTGACTTACCGACAGGTCAGACAACACCGATGGTATTAGTGTTCGAAGTGGACGAGGCATCAAGCAGTTTGGGTGCGATGTCATTGTATATGAAGAATGGTGATGTAAAAGGGACGATGAATCTTCAGTAGTTAAGAACATGTTGAAGCGCAAAGCGATATGCTTTGCGCTTTTTGTGCCTGTTTGACAAAAATTTGGTATGATATATGAAGGCTGGATATCACTTGAGGTGATATGTGTTTATGAACATATTGTATTTGTTGACATGGAATAATGAGGGATGATATGAGAGCAAAAAATTATAGAATAGGTCAGGTTATATATGAGGAGATGACTATTTATGCATGTTGCAGTCTTGTCCCCAAGGAAAATGTAATGTTTGAATATATAGAAGTCGAATATGAAGATGGCCGACGCAAATTCTTCTATGAAGATGAACAGGAATTTGAGCATTTTGAAAAGAATTTTGAGAGTAAAAGATTTACTTCATATCATGAGTTCTGGACAACGTCTGAAGAGGCTGTAGAAAAACGCGGTTCGCTTAGCCTCAAATATTATGTCAGACGTCCCAAGGAGTGTTATGAGAAAGTGATTCTTGCTGACAAATTGAATGAACTTGAAACAATGGCACAGGAAGGGCAAGTGATAAGGCTGGATAATCGAATTACCGAATACGGACATTATGCAATTTCTGCAGAGTAGATATTTATGATTTATGTCCGCTTTTTTACATTAAAAATATAAAGATATACCCATAAATATGACGCAATTTAATGTGTGTAAAAAAAATAAAAAGAAATTCTAAAAAAGGTGTTGACATCATCATATGCTGGTGATATAATAAACAAGCTGTCGCAAACAAACCGACAGAGAAACAAATAAAAAAGCCATATAAACAGTGACTTTTTTGAAAAATGAACTTTGACAACTAAACAGCAATGCAACCCTGAAAGATTCCTACATCATTCAATACTGTCTCTGGTATAGAATGGTAAGAATAATTCAGAGAACCAA
>JAGHVF010000035.1 GCA_018064425.1 Candidatus Colinaster equi
ATAAGATGTTTTTTCATCCGCCAAGATGAACACCTTTATCTTACTTCGAGGTTTCTTTTTATTCAATTGACGTTATTTCTGAATTACAGGAATGCTCCTAGAATTCCAGAAATAGCCATAGCCCCAAATGCTACATGTGATAGACCATCTCCAATAAATGAGAATCGCTTTAGTACAAGTGTTACTCCCAGAAGAGATGAACAAATGGCAATCAGAACACCGACAATGAGTGCATACCTTACGAAGGGATATTCCAAATAAAGCATTAATTTTTCCATCACTACATTCCCTCCATTTCCTGCATAATCAAAATTTTCTTTCCCGCATCACTTTTTAGATACTCTTCCTTTGTTCCAAAGAAGGTGTGATTGTCAACATGAAGCACATGGCTTGCGTATTTGATTGCAACCGCTATGTCATGAGAAATCATAATTACAGTAATTCCTTCTTTATTCAGTTTCTCAATTAATTCATATAATTCTGCCATTGCCTTTGGATCCAGTCCTGCAACAGGTTCATCAAGTAAGAGGATCTTTCTTGTGGCACATAACGCTCTTGCAAGCAGAACTCTCTGCTGTTGTCCACCGGACAATTCTCTGTAACAACGCCCAGCTAAATGTGAAATATTCATCTGATCCATATTTTCTTTTGCCAGTTTCTTCTCTTCTTTTAAGTAAAATGGTCTAAAGCCCATACGTCCCTGGCAGCCAGATAATACAATCTCTTCTACGGAAGCCGGGAAGTCTCTTTGCACAATTGTCTGCTGCGGCAGATATCCAATTTCATTTTTATTTAGTCCATCGCCAAAAACAACTTCTCCCTTAATTGGCTCTATTAATCCTAAAATCGTTTTCATCAGTGTTGATTTTCCTGCACCGTTTTCTCCAACAATACAGAGATAATCACCCTTTTCAATTGCAAAGGATATATCCTTTATTATTTCTTTCCCTTCATATCCAAGTGAAAGATTGCTGCCAGTTAATATAGACATATGAACACCACCTAACCTTTAATTTATTGCCTGACTTAGTACAGAAAGATTTTCCTGCATAATCCCAAGATATGTTGCTCCGGCAGATACATCCTTAGCAGTAACAGACTGCATGGAATCCATTGTAAGAATCTGCTGACTCTTCGTTTTAGTTGTATCTTTTATTGTCTGCGCCATTTTTCCATCTGCGCTTTCTATTTGGAGAATTGCATCAAGTCCGAGCTCATCAGTCTTGTCTGCCAAAAACTTGATTGTTTCAAAGCTGGCTTCTGACTCGGCGGAACATCCTACAAAGGCTGCATAATAATCAAGACCGTAATCATCAACCAGATATCTGAAAGGAAATCTGTCTCCAAACAATACTGTTTTTACAGATGCATTACTTACTGCCGCCTCATACTCTTTATCAAGTGTGTCAAGTTGTGAAATATATGCTTTTACATTTGTTTCATAGGTTTCTTTATTATCAGGATCTATCTTGCATAATTCGTCTGAAATGTATTGGCAGAGAACCTCTGCATTCTTTAAGGAAAGCCATACATGTTCATCATATTCAGGGCCCTCTTCTTCAGATTCCTCTTCTTCCTCTTCGCCTTCCATTCCTTCTACAAGTTCTTCCTCTTTAACTGAATCACCAAGTACATCAAGAAGGTTAATGACCACCATATCTTTATTTGTTGCTTCTGCGAGTGCATCCTCAACCCATTCGTCAGACTCGCCACCGACATAGATAAACATGTCACAGGAAGATACCTTTACAATGTCATCTGCTGTAGGCTGAAAGCTGTGCAAATCCACACCTTTATCAAGCAGCATAGTAATCTCAACATTTGCATTACCCTTTGTAATTTCACGAACCCAGTCATATTCCGGGAAAATAGTTGTAACAATAGAAATCTTTCCATTATCCTTAGTAGCACCTACGCCACATCCTGTAAGCATTGATACTGCAAGCACCATCACACAAAGAACCGATATTAACTTTTTCATTTTGAATTTCCTCCATTTTTCACGTCAGCTACAAGCAGTGTCAGATGGCATAAATGAGTCCGGTGGGAGTTTGCTCACACAAGGACACAATTATGCAGATGATAGGGCGACAGCCCGTGACCGAGTAAGCTTTGCTTACGAGGTTGCACCTTGTAGCACACAATAACTCATAATTTTGCATAGCAAAAATAACCCTGACTTCATATCAGAGTACACATGACTATTTCTGTCTGGAGCAAAGAGGATATTCTCAATCTGCTTCGCATATCGAGAATGAATACTCACCGCTCCACAGTGAGTATTCAATTATTCATTCTTATCTTTTGGGAAATTAAAGAATAGTCAGGGCATACAGCAAAAACAAACTGCACACTCTTCTGACTAGAAACGCATAGGAAGAATGCTACAACGATGGCAACAATTATAGTTCCTATATTTTTGATATTATTTCCGCATTGCTCCATCACTGCACAAATAGGACATTCTGTCCCTGTACACTCATGATCTGCATGCTGAGAAATGAAAAAAACAGAAAAGAGCATTACACATACAACAGCTATTAAAGCTATCCACGCAGTTATTCTTTTTGACTTAATATTCTGCAGCATGTAATCTCTCCTTTCTGACTTTATCAATTCTACTGACAGTTTTCACATAATCCATATATGACAGTTCGTGTCATATCAGCCTTAAAACCATGTTCTTCCAGGATATGTCTTTCTGTGGCTTTCAAATCATCACAGTGCAAATGTATGAGTTTACCACAATTGGTACACTTAAGATGTGTGCATCCGTTTTCTTTGCACGCTGAATGTGTATCAACATATTCATAACAGGCTGATGACGACGCATCTAATACATATTTCTTTACAATACCTTCTTCAACCAACTTATCCAAATGTCTATAGATAGTAGTCATTCCAACTGACACCCCAGCGTCACTCAAATGATTACATATAATATTTACCGTGACATGTTCCCCTGGCATACTTTGTAAAAAAGAAAGTACTTCTTCTCTTTGTTTTGTATTATATCTTCCTTTAGGCATAAGCACCTCTCAATTTGAAAACCATTTTCAAATTTAATACTTTGCAAAAGAAAAGTCAATATGAAAATCATTTTCACATTGACAATTAGCGGGTTTCAATTTTATTGTGTTAAGCAATATACAATAATTGCCTGTTGAACTTCTAATAAAGCCTTTTTGAATTCATATCCAACAAAGTATTCTGAATCAATAACATCCG
>JAGHVF010000063.1 GCA_018064425.1 Candidatus Colinaster equi
TTATTACACTTTGTCGTTTATTCTTGTAAAAAAGAATATATGAAGGGAAAATGAGATGAAGAAAAGAAGTATTGCATTAGTTTTAGTAATCAGTTGTGTACTTGCCGGATGTGGGAAGAATGTTGCAAGCACACCGGTAGAGGATACGGAGGCAGTAGTTGAATCAGAGTCTGTTGATGAATTAGTGACAGTTGATGAAGCAGTACAGGAAGAAGATATTGATATTAATAATCTTCCGAATGAAGTATCATCTGCATTTCTTTTAATGGATGCATTTAATCAATATTTATATAGTGAGAATGCGAAATATGATGCAAATGATCCGGTTAGTGTGTGGAATGTAGTAACTTATGCGGCCGGTGAGAGTGTATGGGATGAATGTGGAATAGAATATGTAGATGATTCGCCATATATTAGTGTTCCAACAGAATATGTACAGTCCCTGATTTCGGGTTCTTTTGCCGGAAAAAACGATATACCCGAAATACCGGAAGAAATGCAGGATAAAACAGGCGAAGGATATGATCAGATTGTCAAAAATGATGAGGCTCACTATTACATAGGCGCCGGTGATAGAGGGTTGTCACAGTCAAAAGTTATTGGATGTAAACATTTATCCAATAATACATATGTGGTTACTGTTGAGTTGGATAGTGTAGAAGAAGAAGTATCTGAAATATGTGCATTCACATACACTTTGACAGAGAATAAAGAAAATACACTTTTTCCATATGCAATAAGCAGTGTGGAACCGGGTGATGATCTTACAAAGAAGAGACTTGATGGATGTCCGTATCTTACAAAAGATGTTTACTATGGTAGTACATACGATGCAAATGATATGACTATTCATGAATGTTTTGGTTTTTACAAAATCCCATATACGGATACTATCTATAAACTTAATTGTAAGATATCGGAAGATTTAAGCAAATACGATGCAAATGATGATGGAGAATGGCAAGAAATACGCAGTTATCCGTTTGAAAGCGAAAAATATCTTCAAGTGGTAATGACGGCAATAACATATCCAAATTATGCAACGTACGGAGAGGCATATTCATATAATTATGATATTATCAATGATAAAACGATATCTCTTGATGATGCATACAATATGCTTGGAACAACCGAAGAAGATATATGTTCAAATATTGAGAAACAAGTTGCAACAGTAGCGTTTGCCGGAGAAAAATTTGATAAGGCAGAAATAGAAGCATTCAGAATAAAACCTGATGATTCAATGGATTTTTATGTAAAAATATATTTCAAAAGTGATAACGCAGAGGATAACAATCGTTTGTTCACTTTTGATTATATGACTAATGAGTTAAAGCCATATGATAATTATGTTCTGATTCTTGATGGAACAGATGATATGATTGATATGGGATTAACACATGGAATTGCACAATAGGTTGACATAATACAAAATAGTGCTGTTTACAGAGGACTGATTATTCGTAAAGAAATATTCAGTCCTCTTTTATATGTTTTTACTAAGACTGAATATGAAAAATTGTGAGAATATTACAACAAAAGAATAAAATGTGATATTATAACTATGTGTGCGCTTATAAAATATGGGGTAGTGTAGTTAAGCGCAAGGAGTACAAATTGAGAAAGAGAAAAAATTTGGAAAAAACTGAGGATGCTATTTCGAATGGAATGCCATTACACAAACAATCAGGTGAAATTGTACTTCCGGATGGCAATATTATCGATATTGATGATCCAAGTATTGAGATTGTTAAGGCTAACTCAAGTGAAAGCTTGAAGAAGAGATATGTTATCGGAACAGTAATCGCACTTGTTATTATATATGTTTTTGGTGTGATTTTTTTTGCAACACATTATTATCCCAGAACTACACTTGGAAATAAGGGGTGTAGTTTAAGAAGCAAAGTTGGGGTAAAACAACAGGTAATGAATACAACAATGAATGTTGAGTATTCGTTAATTGGTCGAGAGAATGAGGAGTTTGATTTCAATTCGAATGATGTTCAAATGAATTATTCGCTGGATGAGACTTTATTGTCTACCGAAGCAGATTATATTGGAGCACTTCAGTGGCCAAAATATATTATCATCGGAAATCCTCTTCCATTTCCTATAATAGTTGAGTATGACGAAAAGCAAATGGAATCATATCTGAGTAGTCAGGAATTATTTGATGAGAGCAAACATATTCAGCCGGTAAATGCATATATTGGCAAATACAGTAGTGATGAGAACCAGTATGAGTTGGTAGAAGATGAGAAAGGTAATGTGCTGGATATAGCAAAGACTCTTTCGGTAATCAGAGACAAAACAGATGAATTATCACTTGGTGACAGACAATTAATTATTAATCTTGATGAGAGTGATTGTTATAAACATGCTGCAATAGAGAGTGATAATATTCGCTTACAAAATGCGTGGACGACAGCAAACAGATGTATGTCATCGGTATTAGATTATACTTGGAATGAAACACCGGTCAAAATTGATAAAAACCTCATTGTTGATTGGCTGTCATTTGAAGATGAAGATTTGGTAATCAATAAAGATGAGATTAAAAGATTTGTTGCAACTAAGGCATATGAGAATGATACATTTGGGCAGACAATGCAATTTGTGTGTAACGATGGTGTAATAAGACCGATTAAGCGTGGCGGATATGGCTGGAAAACAGATGTAGAGGCAACAACAAAGGATTTGATTAGTGCAATTTTGGTCGGTACCCAGGATAGTAAAGAACCGATATATTCATGTACAGGCTATGTACATGGATTGAATGATGTTGGAGGTTCATACGTTGAAGTTGATATGACGACACAGCATTTGTGGGTATATATGGATAATGCTATTGTATTTGAGACAGATGTTGTCACAGGAAATGTATCAAACGGCAATTATACGCCGGCAGGAATATTTGGTATTACATATAAAGAGAGAGATGCCACATTGCGTGGTGAAACGTACGAATCGCATGTAAAATACTGGATGCCCTTTAATGGAAATATAGGAATGCACGATGCAACATGGAGAAACGCATTCGGCGGACAACTTTACCTTTATGGTGGTTCTCATGGATGTGTTAATCTTCCGCTTTCGAGTGCGGCAACAATATATGATTATGTTTGTGAGAATTTTCCGGTTGTTTGTTATTACGAAGACGGAGTAATTCCGGCTGCACCTATTATTACACCGGAAATGTTAGCTGCAGCACAAAACGAAAGCGAAGATAATTTGGGACAGAGTACAGATAGTAATGATGAAGATTAGTAATAATGATAAAAACAATATAAATAACGACAGAATATGTAAAATCTTCGGAAACGGTAATACATATACACTTGTGAACGGAACAAGCAGTGGGATTTACGCAGCACTGTTTGCCGTAACAAATGAGGGTGACAATATATTGGTTGCGCGAAATTGTACTAAAAGTGTATCCAATGCGATTGAATTGAGACATTTAAATGTTAACTGGATGAATCCTGATATAATAGCAAATATATGTATTGACGGCCCGATTGATGCAAAGAAGATTGAATATGAATTGGAAAATAGTGATGTCAAATATTCAGCTGTTGTCATAACGTCTCCAACGATAGAAGGTGTTTTGTCGGATGTTCATTCGATTTCGACAGTGTGCCGTAAGTATGGCGTTATATTGATTGTCGACGAGTCTTATGGAGCACATTTTTCGATGGATACAAGGCTTCCGATAGGAGCACTTCCTTCAGGAGCAGATATAGTGATACATAGTTTAAGCGGAATACTTGATGGAGACAATCAGACTGCCTTAATGCATGTTCGTAATACAAATATCAATCCTGAACAAATCGATAGATATTGTGAAATGTTTGATACAAAAGAGCAATCACCATTATTGGTAGAAAATATAAATAATACGATTGAAGCATTATATGAAAACGGAAAAGAAAAATGGAATGATTTCTTCTCGATGCGAATGGAGTTTATGTTAAGAACCGGAATGCTTGAGAAGTTTCACATTTTATCTCAGGACGAGCTTAATGATACATCTTTTGAATATCTTGATCCGTGTAAAATCGTTGTTTCGTTGGAAAATACGGCACATAATGGTGTCGAAATTGCTGAAAGAATGAGAAACGAATATAATATTTCTCCATTTTATATTATGGATAGATATATTGTATTTATGACAAAATATAATACTTCTATGGAAGATTGGGACAAATTGGCGCAGGCATTGGTAGAATTGGATGCCACACTTATATCCGGAATTAATAATGCACATGAAAGTGTCAATATTCTTTTGCAGTCGGAATGTAGTGTATTTCAAGCATTGAACAGTGAATGGGAAGAAGTTGACTTAATGAATGCGATTGGAAGAGTGAGTGCCGATTATATAACAATACGTGAGAGTAATATTCCGATTATTTTACCCGGCGAGAGATTTGTTACAGATATTGTTGACGAGATAAGAGGTTTGATTACTATTGGGATAAATATAGAAGGAATACATAACGGTATGATTCGAATAATAAAAGAATAGTTGCCGTAAGGAGGTTTTATGGGTAGAATCTTCTGCTTGATGGGAAAAAGTGCATCAGGAAAAGATACAATATATAAAGGGTTACTCAAAATTGAAAGATTAAAGCTTAAAAAAATTGTACCATATACAACAAGACCCATAAGAGCAAACGAAAAAGATGGGGTGCAATACAATTTTACAGATGAGCAGACGCTGCAAAGATTACAGCAAGAGAACAAAGTAATTGAATGTCGTTCATATGATACAGTTCACGGAGTTTGGTATTATTTTACGGTAGATGACAATCAGGTTGCTTTGGACAAATATGACTATTTGATAATCGGAACTCCCGAATCATATGTGTCAACAAGAGAGTATTATGGTAAAGAGGTTGTTGTACCGATATATATAGAGTTAGATGATGGTGTTAGACTTGAACGTGCATTAAATAGGGAGCGAAAGCAATCAAATCCCAAATACGAAGAAATGTGTCGCAGATTTTTGGCAGATGCGAAAGATTTTAGCGAAGAGAATTTGAGCAATGCCGAAATAAGCAACAGATTCTATAACGATGATTTGGATAGTTGTATCGGAAAAATCGTTCAATTTATTGAGAAGGCGTAACATAGACAGACCAAAAAGGAGGGCTGTGTATGGATATTAAAGTAAATCAAATGACTCCGGCAATGCAAACTGATGCGCCCAAAGAGGTGACTCCGTCAGATGGTTCATTCAAATTTACACTGGCGAGTCAAATCGGAGAAGCACAACTTCAAGAGCGTTTGACTGCTATGATGGAAGAAATAACTATGCAGGGCGACAAATTGGCAAAGCATAGGGATATCAAAGATATGCGCAAGTATCGCTCTTTGATAAAAGGATTTATGAATGAGATTGTTTCCAGATCACATGAATTTTCGAGAGAGAATTTTCTTGATAGGCGTGGCAGACACAGAGTATATGGTATAATAAGATTAGTGGATGAGAATCTTGATGAGCTTGCAAAAGAGCTTATGAAGGATGAGAAAGATAATATGGCAATTTTATCCAAAATAGGAGAGATTCGCGGATTACTGCTTGATATTTTTACTTAGATTGGGAAAGGATTCCCGGAAATGGAGTGGCCTATGGCACATTTTTCAGATATTATCGGACAAGATATGATAGTAACGCACCTTACGCAGGCTATAGAGGCTGATAAGGTTTCGCATGCTTACATAATAAACGGTGAGAGATATTGCGGAAAAGAATTTATTGCAAATGTTTTTGCAATGGCTCTTCAATGTGAAGAACCGGGGAGTGATCCATGTAATGAATGTCATTCATGCAGACAGGCGATTACACGTAACCAACCGGATATAATATATGTAACACATGAAAAGCCCAATACAATATCGGTTGACGATATCCGTGCACAAGTTACGACTACAGTATCAATCAAACCGTATTCGAGCAAGAGAAAGGTTTACATAATAAGCGAATCAGAGAAGATGTCTCCGCAGGCGCAAAATGCATTGCTTAAGACACTTGAAGAGCCGCCGGCATATGTAGTAATAATTTTGCTTACAGACAATGTTAATGCGTTATTACCTACAATTCAGAGCAGATGTGTTAATCTGACAATGAAAGCGGTTGACGATAAGTTAGTTAAAAAATTCCTTATGGAAGAGGAAAAAATTCCGGATTACAGAGCTGAAATATGTGCGGCATTTGCCAGAGGAAATATCGGAAAGGCTAAGATTCTTGCACGTTCCGAGGAGTTTGACAAGATAAAGGATGATGCAATTACATTATTACGTCATATTGACGAGATGGATATAAATGAGATTGCACAGACAATAAAGCGAATGAATGAATATAAACTGGAAATCAATGATTTCCTGGATATTCTTGCTATATGGTACAGAGATGCATTGCTTTTTAAGGCAACAAATGATGCGAATCATCTTGTTTTCAGGGAAGAATTCAAGAATATTCAAAAAGCTGCATCGAGAACAACATATGAAGGAATAGAAGATATTCTTGCTGCACTTGATACAGCTAAAAGCAGATTGTCGGCGAATGTAAGTTTTGATTTGACTATGGAATTACTTTTACTTACAATCAAAGACAATTGTTAATAAGGTGCGTTATGCATCAATATGGAGGTTTATAGATGAAAAAGGTAATAGGTGTCAGATTCAGATCTGCGGGAAAAATATACTATTTTGATCCCAAGGACATGGAGATAAAAAAAGGTGATCATGTAATTGTTGAGACTGCTCGAGGAATCGAATACGGAACTGTTGTAGGCGATCCGAAGGAAGTTGAAGATGAAAAAGTTGTTCAGCCGCTTAAAACTGTTCTTCGCGTAGCGAATGAGAAAGATGATGAACAGGAGAAAAAGAATAAAGAGAAAGAAAGAGAAGCATTCAAGATTTGTCTCGAGAAAATTCATAATCGAGGACTCGAGATGAAATTGATTGATGCAGAGTATACATTTGATAACAATAAGGTATTATTCTATTTTACAGCAGACGGAAGAATAGATTTCCGTGAGTTGGTTAAAGACCTTGCATCTGTATTTAAGACAAGAATTGAATTGCGTCAAATTGGTGTAAGAGATGAGACCAAGATAAGAGGCGGAATCGGAATATGCGGACGCCCATTGTGTTGTAACACACATTTATCGGATTTTATTCCTGTTTCAATTAAAATGGCAAAGGAACAGAATTTATCTCTTAATCCGACAAAGATTTCCGGTGTGTGCGGACGACTAATGTGTTGTTTGAAACATGAAGAAGATACATATGAGGAATTGAACAGAAAACTTCCTAATGTCGGAGATTATGTAACAACCGTAGATGGCTTAAAAGGTGAAGTTGCGAGTGTAAACGTGTTAAGACAGTTGGTAAAAGTGGTTGTTGAGGAAGGTGACGAGAAGGAAATACATGAATATAAGGCAGATGATCTTAGATTCAAAAAACGTCATAAGAAAGAAAAACAACTGACAAAGGAAGAGATGAAAGAACTTGCCAAATTGGAAAGACAAGACAAAACACAAGGACTTGATGATAATTAGTTGATAATATGGGAGCACCAATAGGTACTCCCACTTTTGATTATTAATATGAATATTGAAAAGGTAAAAATAAAAGAAACTGAACGAATTGATGATCTTCAAAGAAACGGATATAGAATTATTCAAGATCCCGGAAAATTTTGTTTTGGAATAGATGCTGTATTGCTATCAGCTTTTGCAAAAGCCAAAAAAGGTGACAAAGTGCTTGATATGGGAACAGGCACCGGAGTTATTCCTATCTTAATGGCGGCCAGAACCGATGCTGACCATTTTACTGCATTGGAAATACAGGAAGAATCTGCAGACATGGCGCAAAGAAGTGTATCGCTTAATGGTCTTGAAGACAGGATTGATATTGTTAAAGGTGATATTAAACAAATTGCAGAAATATTACCCAAGGCAAAAATGGATGTAGTAACATGCAATCCACCATATATGATTAATGATCACGGATTAAAAAATGATGCCGATGCCATGACAATTGCGAGACATGAGATTTTGTGCACACTTGAGGATGTCATTAGCGGTGCAGCATCAATGCTCAAATCAGGTGGCAATTTTTATATGGTTCACAGACCGTTCAGATTATCGGAAATCTGTGTTCTGTTGACAAAATACAATCTTGAGCCAAAGAGAATGAGATTTGTGTATCCATATGCAGATAAGGAACCCAATATGGTATTGATTGAAGCAAAAAGAGGTGCTAAATCAAGAGTGACTATTGAGAAGCCGCTAATTGTGTATGAAGCACCGGGGAAATATACACCGGAAGTAAGAGATTTATATGAAAAGTAGGGGATTACGTGATGAGTAAATCGAAAGTTATAGTGGTACCTTGCTTTGAGTATGATGAAGAAAAGGTATACTTGTCTGTTAAGAGAGGTATAGATGCGTTAGGCGGTATAGAGCAGTTTGTAAATATTAATGATAAGATTCTGGTGAAACCCAATTTTTTATCTCCGGGTGATAATTCAAGAGCTGTTACAACGAATCCGACTGTAACAAAAGCGGTGCTGCGCATTTTAAATGAAGCGGGATGCAGAAATGTAAAATATGGTGATTCGCCGGGACATGGAAGTTGTAAAGATGTTGCAGCCACTGCGGGGCCGTTGGAAAGCGAAGCGTATGGGGCAACTCTGGCCGATATGTCGAGCGAAGTTTTGTTTCCTTATGAAGATGGCATAACCTGTAAGGAATTCTATTTTACAAAAGAAGTAGTTGAGTCGGATGTAATAATAAATGTTTGTAAGATGAAGACGCATGCACTCGAAAGAATAACGGGTGCAGTAAAAAATCTGTATGGATTGATTTGTGGATTTCGTAAAGGTGCAGGTCATGTAAAATATCCGAATGATACAATTTTTGCAAGAATGTTGTGTGATATACACAGATGTGTAAATTGCAAATTGCACATTATGGATGGCATTGTTGCGATGGAAGGTAACGGACCCGGTTCGGGAACACCGATTAACATGAATGTACTTCTGTTTTCAAACGATCCGGTGGCGATGGATACTGTTTTTTGTTATCTGATTGATTTGAATCCTCAACTTGTGCCAACGAATTCCCAGGGTGCCGCAACAGGAATCGGAAATATCGAGGAAGATGAAATAGAAATAGTGATTGCCGAAGATACAGGATGTGTTACGGTTAGCAAAGATGAGTTGTTTGAAAAGTTTGGAAATGCAAAATATGATGTTGCCAGACAAAAGCCTAAAAAATCATTTCTTCAATGCTTCAGCATTGTAATGACGAAGTTTAGCAAACGACCATATATAAAGAAAGCAGATTGCGTTAAATGCGGTGTGTGTGTGAAGCATTGTCCCGTACCAGGAAAAGCAATAAGTTTTGCAAACGGAAAGGATAATGCTCCTGTATATGATTATAGAAAATGTATAAGATGTTATTGCTGTCAGGAAATGTGTCCAAAGCATGCAATAAGTGTAAGGGGAAAATAGATGGAAAAGAAAAGGCTTCAATTTCTTGATATGGTAAAAGGAATTGCAATTATTCTTGTTATTATCGGTCATATCGAATATGTGCCGGCACCTGTAAGAATATGGATTTCGTGCTTTCATATGCCTGTATTTTTTGTCGTGTCGGGAATTTTGATAGCGGTAAAAAATGAGACGGAATATGATACGAAAACAATAGTCGGTAAGAAATGGCGTGGAATAATGATACCGTATATGTGGTTTTCGCTGAGTTTCTTTTTGATTGATATCGGAAATGTGTGCCTTAATAAAATTGATATACATACATTTATTGTAAATACTATTTCCGCAGTAACATTTTACGGAAAATCTGTTTTATGGTTTTTACCGGCTATATTCCTTGCACAGCTGTATTTTATTTTGATAAGGAAAAATTTGAAGAAATATATATGGCTCATAGCAGTTGTTATGTTAACCGCGATAGCATATTTCTGCAAATTGGGACTTGATAGCCTGTATGCTTCATATAGTGACTCTTTGCTGATTACTTCAGTTATCAATTTTGTGAGAACGTTTGTAAGAGCAGCAATAGCAACTCCGTTTGTTGCATTCGGATATTTGATATATGTTGGATTGTCCAAAATTGATTCCGGAAAAATCGGAATAAGAATAGTATGCGTTTTTGCAGGAATGGCTGTGCTTATTGGGGTATATCCGCTTGCAATGTATAATGGCTGTGTGGATTTACACAATATTATTCTTGCCAATGTTGCAGTATATTACATAAGTGCATTTGCTGCGTCGCTTGCGATGATAGTAATGTGTATCGGTTTGCCGGTTATAAGACCAATAACGTATTTTGGTCGTAATTCTTTGATAGTCATGGCAGATCATCTTGATTATTATATACTTTGGGCCGGAATAGTTTTATCCATGAAGATATTGAGTATTGTCGGAATATCAAATCAGTGGCTATTCCTTTTGTTGATTGTTTTGATAGTTTTGCTTCTGTCTATAATCGTGATAGAAGGAATAAACAGATTTTTTCCATTTGTACTCGGGAAAAAGACTAAGGAGAAGAAATGACAGGTACATTATATCTATGTGCGACACCGATTGGTAACCTAAATGATATGTCGCCAAGAATTATTGAAACACTCCAAAGTGTGGATTTAATTGCGGCGGAAGATACCAGAAATTCGATAAAGTTATTGAATCATTTTGGTATCAGTACTCCAATGACCAGTTACCATGAATACAACAAGATTGATAAAGCAAAAACATTAGTCGGAAAACTGCGAATGGGTACAAATATTGCATTAATAACCGATGCCGGTACGCCGGGAATATCCGATCCGGGTGAGGTATTGATTGAAATGTGTGCCAACGAAGGTATTCCGGTGACATCTTTGCCCGGTCCGGCGGCGCTTATTGTTGCATTAACTTTGTCAGGACTTCCGACAAGAAGATTTTGTTTTGAAGCATTTCTTCCTGCTGACAAGAAGGAACGAAAAAGAATTCTTGATGAACTTACAGAGGAAACTCGTACAATAATAATATATGAAGCACCGCATCATTTGAAAGCTACGCTTGCTCAATTGTATGATACACTCGGAAACAGAAGAATAAGTATATGTCGTGAATTGACAAAACGCTTTGAAACAGTAATGCGTATGGATATGGAGAAAGCATTGACATACTACGAGACAGAAGAACCGAGAGGTGAATATGTTCTTGTAATAGAGGGAAAAACTTTCAAAGAAAAGGAAGAAGAAAAGAGGGCCGAATTTGAAGAAATGTCCATAGAAGATCATATGAAAAAGTATGAAGATTCGGGTGTTTCACATAAAGAGGCGATGAAGATGGTGGCAAAAGACAGAGGAATGTCCAAACGAGATGTGTATGCATATCTGCTTAATCAAGAATAAAGCTTGAAAAATCGCTATTTCGTGATAGAATATTGGTATTGTATTTTTGTTTTTTTAGTAGGAGAGGGAAATGTAATGAAAAAGATAATTAGCAGTGTTGTAGCTGTAGTTTTTGCAATGAGCTTAATGGCTTGTGGATCAAAAGTTGAACCTAATTCGGTTTTCAAAGTAGAAGATCTTCCGGGTAAGACAATTGGTGTACAGTTGGGAACAACAGGAGATATATATGCCAGTGATTATGAAAAAGAAGGATCGATGATTGAAAGATATAACAAGGGTGCGGATGCAATTCAGGCACTTAAGCAGGGTAAGGTTGATTGTGTAATAATTGATGAGCAACCGGCAAATGCATTTGTAGATAAGAATAGTGATCTTACAATTCTTAAAGAGGAATTTACTCTTGAAGAATATGCAATTTGTTTAAATAAAGATAATGCAGCACTTACAGAGCAGATTAATCAAGCGATTGATGAGCTTAAGGCTGACGGAACACTTGATCAAATTGAGGCAAACTACATTGGAGATGATACAAAGGGAACATGTCCTTATGTTTCTCCGGATAATGTAGATAGATCAAAGGGTGTACTTGTAATGGCAACAAATGCAGCATTTGAGCCATATGAGTTTTACTCAAATCAAGAGATTGTCGGAATTGATGCTGAGATGGCAAGAGCGGTATGTGATAAGCTCGGTTATGATTTAACAATTGAGGATATGGAATTTGATTCAATTATTAATGCTGTAACGAGTGGAAAAGCTGATATGGGCGTTGCCGGTATGACAATTACAGAAGACAGACTTAAGAGTGTTGACTTCTCTACACCATACACAACTGCAACTCAGGTGATTGTGGTTCGTAAGTAGTATTGATACATTATGAGGCTGCAGTAATGCGGCCTCTTTCTTTTGATAGAATAGTTGGGGTAATTTTTATGGAGCAACTGAAAGAGAAATTTTATACCAATTTCATTGCGGAACAAAGATGGAGATATGTAACGGAAGGTTTGAGCACTACGTTTATCGTTACAATCTTTGCGATATTGTTAGGTATCGTGATTGGATTTATAGTGGCAATCATCAGATCGACAGCAGATAGAAAGGTAACAAAAAAAGGAATTATTTTATCAGCAGCAGATGGTATATGCAGATTCTATTTAACGGTTATTCGCGGAACCCCGGTAATGATTCAGCTGCTTATTATGTACTATGTTATTTTTACAAGTCCTGATATAAGTAAGAGATTTGTTGCAATATTATCTTTTGGTATTAATTCGGGAGCCTATGTTGCGGAGATTCTTCGTTCGGGTATTATGTCTATTGAGAAGGGTCAGTTTGAAGCAGGACGAAGTCTGGGATTAACATATATTCAGACTATGAGACATATTATCATTCCTCAGGCTTTTCGAAATGTGTTACCGGCTGTGGCAAACGAATTTATATGCTTGTTAAAAGAGACGTCAATTTGCGGATATATAGCACTTACCGATATTACACACGGAGCTAACGTAATACGAAGCCAGACATATGAGCCGCTTATGCCGCTTTTGGCAGCAGCGTTTATTTATTTGCTTGTTGTAACACTTATGTCGATTGGTGTAACAAGGTTAGAGAAAAAACTGCGAACAGACGAAAGGTAGCAAATATGCTCAGAATAGGATGTCATTTGTCTGCCTCAAAGGGTTATGAGGCAATGGCAAAAACAGCGGTGTCAATCGACGCCGGGACTTTTCAGTTTTTCACACGTAATCCGCGTGGTGGAAAAGCAAAAGAAATTGATGAAAAAGACATAGAAAAATACAAGGAGTATTCTGCAAAGCATGATGTTTGCAAAATACTTGCACATGCACCATATACACTTAATGTATGTTCTGCAGATGAAGGCATTCGTAAATTTGCAATTGATACATTTGCAGATGATATGAAAAGGATGGAGTATACTCCGGGCAATTGCTACAATTTCCATCCGGGATCACATGTTGGACAAGGTATAGAGACGGGTATACGTTATATTGTAGATGCTCTAAATGAGGTGATAATTCCCGGACAAAGCACAACTATCCTATTGGAGACAATGGCAGGAAAAGGTAGTGAAGTTGGTTCTACTTTTGAACAGATACGACAGATTATCGATATGGTCGAACATAATGAGTATTTGGGAGTTTGTTTGGATACATGTCATGTTTGGGAAGCCGGATATGATATAGTATCCGATTTGGATGGTGTTGTTAATAAATTTGATGACATAATAGGACTTGATAGATTGAAAGCTATTCATTTGAATGATAGCAAAAATCCTATTGAAGCACATAAGGATCGCCATGAGAGAATTGGCTATGGACAGATTGGTATGGATGCAATTGTAAGGATAATTAATCATGAGAAATTGCGTATGTTGCCATTCTATCTTGAGACACCAAATGAAATTGAAGGATATGCTGAAGAAATACGTGTATTGAAAGAAGCATATCGTGGATAGTATTGCATTATCAATATGTGATAGTTAAAATATATTTGGGTTAAAATTTTTAGGGTTTGAGGAGAAAATGAAAGAATTCAGATTGTCACCATCGATACTTGCGGCCGATTTTTGTCATTTGGAGCAAGATATAAAGGATGTGGAAGCTGCCGGTGCGCAGTGGTTACACATAGATGTTATGGATGGAATGTTTGTTCCGTCTATTAGTTTTGGTATGCCTGTTATTGAGAGTATCAGAAAGTGTACCAAAATTTTTTTTGATACTCATTTAATGGTTAATGAACCGATACGATATATAGAAACTTTTGCGAAACTTGGAAGTAACGGAATAACGGTTCATGTTGAAGCATGCAAAGATGTGCACAAGACACTTGAAAAGATAAGAGAATGTGGGTGCAGAGTCGGATTGTCGATTAATCCGGAGACTGACGTGAATGTTCTTAAAGAATATATTAATGAGACAGATATGATTCTGATTATGAGTGTTGAGCCCGGAAAAGGTGGTCAGGATTACATAGAAGAATCAACAAATAGAATAGCTGAGGTATCTCGAATGATTAAGACCTCGGGTCGAGATATTGACTTAGAGGTCGATGGCGGAATTCATGAGAAAAATCTGAGAACAGTACTTGATGCAGGTGCGAATGTTATTGTTGCGGGAAGCGCGGTTTTCAGAGGTGATATACAAGCAAATATCAAGAAGCTTGTCAAATTAGTATAAAAATCCTAATCGGAGGTTAATAAATGAGCGAGAAATATTATTTAACAACAGCAATAGCATATACGTCCGGTAAACCACATATCGGTAATTCATATGAAGTGGTTATGGCTGATGCTATTGCGAGACATAAAAGACAACAGGGATATGATGTTTTTTTCCAGACAGGTACAGATGAGCACGGACAGAAGATAGAAGAGAAAGCTAATGCTGCCGGTGTTTCACCGAAAGAATTTGTTGATAACGTTGCCGGAATAATAAAAGGAATATGTGACGGATTAAATGTATCATATGATAAATTCATTCGTACTACAGATGCTCCGCATGAGAAACAGATTCAGAAGATATTTAAGAAATTATATGATCAGGGTGATATATATAAGGGTGCGTATGAAGGAATGTATTGTACACCGTGTGAGTCATTCTGGACTGAGTCACAGCTTGTAGACGGAAAGTGTCCCGATTGCGGAAGAGAAGTTAAGCCTGCAAAGGAAGAGGCATATTTCTTTAAGATGAGTAAGTATGCTGACAGATTGATTGAGCATATTAATTCTCATCCGGAGTTTATTCAACCTGTTTCGCGTAAAAATGAAATGATGAACAATTTCCTGCTTCCGGGACTTCAGGATCTTTGTGTATCCCGTACTTCATTCAAATGGGGTATTCCGGTAGATTTTGATGATAAGCATGTTGTCTATGTTTGGCTTGATGCTCTTTCTAACTATATTACAGGTATCGGATATGATGCTGATGGTAACAGTACAGAGCAGTATAAGAAATTATGGCCTGCAGATCTTCATCTTATCGGTAAAGATATAATCAGATTCCATACAATATATTGGCCGATTTTCCTGATGGCATTGGGTGAGCCGCTTCCTACACATGTATTTGGACATCCATGGTTATTACAGGGTGGTGAAAAGATGAGCAAATCCAGAGGAAATGTTATATATGCAGATGATTTGATAAGTCTTTTCGGTGTTGATGCAGTAAGATACTATGTTCTTCATGAGATGCCATATGAGAATGATGGAACAATTACTTGGGAATTAATCACAGAAAGATACAATTCTGATTTGGCAAATATTTTGGGAAATCTTGTAAACAGAACGATTTCCATGAGCAACAAATATTTTGATGGCGTTGTAGAGCATACAAATGTAAGCGACCCAATTGATGAAGAGCTTATCGGACTTGCTACAAAGACAAGAGATAGAGTTGCGGCCAAGATGGACGAAATGAGAGTGGCTGATGCAATTAACGAAGTGTTCGCACTCTTCAGAAGATGTAATAAATATATTGATGAAACAGAGCCATGGGTACTTGCAAAAGACGAGAACAAAACAGACAGATTGAAAGAAGTAATGTACAATCTTACCGAATCAATTTGTATCGGAGCTAATCTTCTTATCCCATATATGCCGGAAACAGCTGAAAAGATTCTTTCGCAGATGAACAGTAGTGTAAGAGATTATGAGAATCTGAATAAGTATGGATTGTTTGAGTCGGGAACTAAGGTGGTGGATAAGCCGCAGATGCTTTTCGCAAGACTTGATGTAAATGACATTCTTGCAAAAGTAAGCGAGATTCAAGCAGCGCAGAAAGCCGAATATGAGAGAGAAAACGGAATTGTAAGCGATGATTCTGCTGAAGAAGTAATAGATATTGAAGCAAAGCCTGAGATAACATATGATGATTTTGCAAAACTGCAATTTAGAGTTGGAAAAATAATCAAATGCGAAGAAGTTCCGAAATCAAAGAAGCTTCTTTGTTCACAGGTACAGATTGGTTCACAGGTTAAGCAGATTGTATCCGGAATAAAGCAGCATTATTCAGCTGAAGAGATGGTTGGTAAGAGAGTAATGGTATTAACAAATCTTAAGCCGGCGACTCTTGCCGGAGTTGTATCGGAAGGTATGTTGTTATGTGCTGAGGATGCAGAAGGCAACTTGGCATTATTGACACCTGAGAAGGAGATGCCATCCGGAGCTGAGATTTGTTAATTGCAGTTACTTGTAAGCAGATGAGGGAATAGAATGACAAAACAGGAATTTTACTATGATTCCAGAGATAATAAAAGTAGAATACATGCTGTAAAATGGGTGCCGGAAAAACAGCCTAAAGGAATAGCGATTATTGTTCACGGAATGGCTGAGCATATGGGCAGATATGAATATGTTGCCGGTAAATTGTGTGATGCCGGTTATGTTGTTGCAGGAAACGATCATCTTGGACATGGTGGGTCAATAAATGAGAATCCTAAAGGCTTTTTCTGCAAGCAGGATCCGGCAACTGTAGCCGTGCGAGATGTTCATAGGCTTAAAAAGATGTTGCAAAAAGAGTACCCGGAGTTGCCTGTTTTTGTTTACGGACATAGTATGGGTTCATTGATTGCCAGATGTTATATATCCAAGTATGGAACCGGAATTGACGGTGTTGTACTGTCAGGTACAATAATGCTTACAAAGATTAAAATAATAGGAATGGGTGCAATACTTGCATTTCTTACGTTCTTTGCCGGATCAAAACATGTAAGCGAGTTTGTGAATACTATGGCAACGGGAAGCTATCTTAAAAGAATAAGTAATCCGAGAACAAAGTTTGATTGGTTATCACATGATGAAGTATCTGTTGACGAATATGTTGCCGATGATTTGTGCGGTTTTACCTTTACATTAAATGGTTTCAGAACATTGAAAGATTTGTTATTCAGAATGCACGATAGGAAAGCGCTAAATATGATACCTAAGAATCTGCCGATTTTGATGGTATACGGAAGCGAAGATCCTTGCGGTGATTACGGAGTAGCAGTACAAGCAGTATATGATCAATATAAAACGTTGGGTATTGAGGATGTTGTTTGTAAAAAATACGAAGGTGACCGTCATGAAATACATAATGAGGCTGACAAAGATAATTTGATGAGTGAAATATGTTCTTGGATGGATGCACATATAGAGGAATGATGAAGAAATATACAATTTTCGTATTGTTGTTTTCAATTATGCTAACGACAATAATGTGGAGTACAAAATGTTATGCGTCACAAAAGGCGGATTACGATAAGATTGTAAATATATTGAAAGAAGAGCTTGGTGAGACTGATTTGCAGTCACCCGAGGATATTCGTAATCACCTGAGAGAAGCGCAGGAAGAGTATAATGTCGAATTAACTGAGGACGAGACTCAAAAGATAGTTGATGTTGTTGATACAATCAATACACTTGGAATTGACAAAGAAACTTTGATTAATATTGTTGATGATGTGTATGAAAATGTTGGC
The DNA here is from genome assembly GCA_018064425.1 of Candidatus Colinaster equi. Classification (GTDB taxonomy): domain Bacteria; phylum Bacillota; class Clostridia; order Lachnospirales; family Lachnospiraceae; genus Colinaster; species Colinaster equi. The sequence continues at coordinate 17,905 of JAGHVF010000063.1, forward strand.
GATAAACTGGATGGAACAAGACAGGAAGTTTTGGAAAATATTGAACAGCAAGTGATTGATACGGCTACCGAGGCGGTGGCAGAGTCAATAAAGAAGTCTGTAAAGAAGACAGTTACAGATTATATAAGTGATTTTTGGGATACAATTACACAATTTGTAAGCGGAATTACATTTTAGCTTTTGTTTTTCGGAGGCTTCTATGTCCTATTATATTAAAAACGGAACAGAATATGTGATACGAGAGGCACAAGTCGCAGAGTGGGACGCGGCGATGGAGTTGGCGTATCGAGTGTTTCTTAGATTTGAAGCCGAAGACTACGGAGAAGAAGGAACATACGAATTTGCAAGATTTGTTACGGACCCTTTGTTAAAGAAGATGTTTCTGTGCGGTAATTACAAACTGTTTGTTGCTGAAATGAACGGTCAAATTGTAGGAATTGTTTCTTTAAGAAATATCAATCACATTTCGTTGTTGTTTGTAGAAGAGAAATATCATAAGAATGGTATAGGAAGAGAATTAATGAGATATGCTTATGATTTTCTTAAAAAAGAAACAACATATAGTTGTATGACGGTTAATGCATCACCTTATGGAACAGAGTTCTATCATAAGATAGGATTTGAAGATACAGATGTGATGATAGAAAAGAGCGGAATACGATATACACCGATGATGTGTAATATAATTTAGCAATTTGATATTAAAGTGTTGCAAAATATAGGCAAAAAGGACTATAATAATAAAGATAGTATGATTTAAGGTGAATAAATGTTCAAATTTGATGGACCGATAGTAAATTTTTTTAATAAAGTAGCAGACATAATAATTCTTAATCTTTTGGCGATTGTTTGTTCAATACCTATTATTACGATTGGCGCTTCATGGACGGCGATGTATTATGTAACGGTAAAAATGGTGAAGAACGAAGAATCATATATTTGGAAAGATTATTTTAAATCATTTGCTCAGAATTTTAGACAAGCTACTTGTATATGGTTGATTAATCTTGTAACATTATTAGTGTTAGGAACAAACATATATATTTTAGTCAGAGGATATATTCCGGGTATTCCTCAATTTGCGTATATAATTACGTTGATTTCTTTTGTGGCAGTTGTGATTGTGATGATGTTTGAATATCCGATACTATCACATTTTGCAAATACAGTAAAAAATACGATAAAGAATGCGATGTTGTTGGCAGTTGCCAATTTACCGTATGCGATATTGTTTACCGTGTTAACATTGCTTCCTTTTATTCTTGTTTTTTGGGCATCATGGGGGCTAAAATTTTTACCGGTTATTGTATTGGTTGGGTTGTCAGGCCCGGCATATCTTTGTAGTTTAGGTTGGAAGCGAATTTTTGGCAAGTTAGATTCAAATGCGGATCAAGGTGAGGGCGATGAGCAAGAAGAAAGTCAAGAATCCGAATAAGAGTGTAATTATACAATGGGGAGTACCAATGGTAGTCCTGTTGGTGGTCGTGGTTGTGCTTGTCACCAATTTCTCAAATGTAAGTAGAGAATCGGCTGAAGAAGCAATATATAAGCGACTGACTAACGATGCCGTTACATATGCGGTGACTATGAACAACACGCTTACTACAGCAAGTGAAGTTGGAACAGGTGCTGCATCAATTATTGGATGTATTGGTGAGACGGACAAGAAAAATTGGGTTACATATGCGAGCAAGATAGCACAAGATGCTCCACAGGTATATTCAGTAGTATTCGCTGATACGGCAGGTAACGGTGTATCAGAAGCCGGAAGATCTGTATCGGTTAAAACAAGTGAGTATTTTTCCAATTCGGATGATAAAGAGTTTTATTGTGTAAAAAATGATGGATTTACGAATAGTCCGGCAATAGTTGAAGCTACGCCGATTGTTACGGACGGTACTGTTCGTGGCCATATATATACGTTCATTAATTTATCTGAGCTTGAGAAAGTCTTACCGGTTAAAGAGTACGGTGGCGGAGTCGGATTTGCAATAATTAACAGCGAAGGAAAAATGCTGTCAAGTTTTGGAACAAATAGCTATTTCAATTCGGGAGAGAATCTTTTTACAGATCTTAGTATGGGAATAGAACTCGGTAATTTGACATTACCGCAGATTAAAGTTCGAGCCGAGAAATTAACAAAGATGGCATTCTCTGCAAAGAAGGGAACTGAGGAAGCAACTATTACAATTGCTCCGATTGGAATTAATGATTGGCAAGTAGTAACAATAATCAATCAGAAGTACATTACGACATCTCTTAACAGTGAGCTTAGCGGAGTTCACAAGCTGATAATAGGTATGGTAGTTACCATTGCATCGTTCATTGTACTTGTTATCGTTATAGAAATATTAAGTAGATTAAAGTACGGTGAGCAGAGCAAGGATCTTGCCGATAAAGCAGATACAGATTTGCTTACAGAATTGAATAATAAGATTGCAACAGAACGAAAGATACAGGAATTTATGGATGAGAATCCTGAATCCCAGTGTTTGATGTTCCTGTTTGATATTGATAACTTTAAGAAGATTAATGATACAATGGGACATGCGTTTGGTGATGAAGTTTTAAGAACATTAGGTCATCAATTGAGAAATGAATTCCGTGTTTCGGATATCATTGGTCGTCTCGGCGGAGATGAATTTGTATTGTTCTTAAAGAATGTCAAATCTGATGAGCAGTTGGAGAGAGAAGGTGTAAGAATTACCAATTTCTTCCATCAATTCAGAGCGGGAGATTACGTTAAGTATTCTGCTACAGCGAGTATCGGTGCCGCAGTATTCCCAAGAGATGCTAAGGATTTCCAGAGTTTGTACAAGATGTCGGATGTGGCATTGTATGAAGCAAAACGAAGAGGAAAGAATCAGTTGGTATTCTATAGTAAAGATATTTCAGATGTAGAAAGTGTTCGTGTAAGTGATTCAATTGAACCAATTGCTGATTACAGAAAGTAAGATGTAAGGCTGTTACCTATGGTGGCAGCCTTTTTTGTTTGGAACAAAGTGTGTTATGTAAACCGAATGGGCATATATGGGCAATTTGTACAGAAAGAGATATTATTTCTAGCAAGTTGCCTATGTCGTATTGAATGTTGTTAATATATACTGATACTCAGAGACGGGATGATGCCCGTATGGATTGATTAGGAGGAAATAGAAATGGCAAGTTTATCATTAAAGAACATCTGCAAGAAGTATCCTAACGGTTTTGAAGCTGTTAAGGATTTCAACCTTGAGATTGCAGATAAAGAATTCATTATTTTCGTTGGACCTTCAGGATGTGGTAAGTCTACTACTCTTCGTATGATTGCAGGTCTTGAGGATATCACATCAGGTGAACTCAAGATTGGTGATAAGGTAGTGAACGATGTAGAGCCTAAGGATAGAGATATCGCAATGGTATTCCAGAATTATGCTTTGTATCCACATATGACAGTATTTGATAATATGGCTTTCGGACTTAAGCTTCGTAAAGTTCCGAAGGATGAGATTGAGAAGCAGGTTAAGGAAGCAGCAAGAATTCTTGACCTTACTCCATTACTTGATCGTAAGCCAAAGGCTCTTTCAGGTGGTCAGAGACAGAGAGTTGCAATGGGTCGTGCAATCGTTCGTAATCCTAAGGTATTCCTTATGGATGAGCCTTTGTCAAACCTCGATGCAAAGCTTCGTGTACAGATGAGAATTGAGATTGCAAAGATTCACCAGAGACTCGATGCAACAATCATTTACGTAACACATGATCAGACAGAGGCTATGACTCTTGGTACAAGAATCGTAGTTATGAAGGATGGTGTTATCCAGCAGGTAGATACACCACAGAACCTTTATGAGAAGCCACAGAACCTCTTCGTTGCAGGTTTCATGGGATCACCACAGATGAACTTCCTTGATGCAAAGGTAGAAGTTAAGGGTGATGCTGTTAACCTTCTCTTTGCCGGACAGACACTTCCATTGCCTCCTGCAAAAGCTAAGAAGCTTATTGAAGGTGGTTATGACGGAAAGACTGTTACATTTGGTATTCGTCCTGAGGATGTATATGATTCAGAGATGTTTATCGAGACAGCTAAGTGTACATTCGAGTCAACAGTTAAGGTATACGAGCTTCTTGGTGCAGAAGTATATCTGTACTTCGATCTCGAGGAGTTCCCTATCACAGCAAGAGTTAATCCTCGTACAACAGCAAGACCTGGTGATAAGGTTAAACTTGCATTTGATGTTGAGAAGGTACATGTATTTGATAAGGAAACAGAGCAGGTTATTACAAACTAGTTTTGTGCCAATTAAAGAATGTGAGGGAGGTGCTTTTGAGCATCTCCCTATTTTTATATTCATGTGATAGAATAAAATGGTCATAAATATTTTTAAGTAAGAGAGGTCTGTATGATATCAAATCAGGTAATTCAAACAACAATTGATGATTTAAAGCAGATAACAAAGGTTGATTTTCAGATATTTGACGTAAATTGCGTCAGAATTGCAACTACAAATGAGTCAACAAATTATGAAGTGGGAGTTGTAAAAGGATTCATTGAATCATCGGCTGAAAGTCAGGTTGTAGCAGGAAGCAATTTCCTCAAAGTTATGGAGGACGGAGATGTTCGATATATCTTAATTGCGTCCGGTGAGACTGAGATGGCATATACAATGGCAAAAGTAGCTGCCACACAACTTCAATCATTGCTTGTTGCATATCAGGAAAGAGTAGATCACAGCAGTTTTTTCCAGAACCTGATATTGGATAATTTGCTATTGGTTGATATTCATAATAAGGCACAGAAACTGCATATAGAAAATGAAAAGAAAAGAATAGTATATGTTATTGAAACGGGGAATTGCAAAGACGGCGTATGTCTTCAGTTGCTTAAGAGTCTGTATGTTCCGCAAGCAGGCAATTACATTGTGTCGGTTGATGAACAGAGCATAATATTGATAAAAGACATAGATGAGAAGGCAAATGATGATACCATTTTGGAAATAGCAGATAATATTGTCAATCTGATGAATACTGAGGCAATGATTGATGTTCGTGTAGCATATGGTTTGCCTGTAAAAGAATTGAAGGATATATCTAAGTCATATAAAGAAGCAAAAATGGCTTTGGATGTAGGTAATATTTTTTATTCCGGAATGAAGACACTGTCATATGAGAATCTTGGAATAGGAAGACTTATATATCAATTACCGATTAGTTTATGCGAACTCTTTGTTAAGGAAGTGTTCGGAGATACGTCACCGGATGATATTGATGAAGAGACGTTATCTACAGTATACAAATTCTTTGAGAACAATCTGAATGTATCAGAGACGTCGAGACAATTATATATACACAGAAATACATTGGTATATAGGATGGAAAAATTGCAAAAGATGATTGGTCTGGATATGAGAGTATTTGATGATGCGCTGACTTTCAAAATTGCAATGATGGTAGTGGAATATATCAATTATGTTCATAGTAATGAATAGTAGATGTATATCAATTTAGTGAAAAGGCGATATATTGCAAAAATTGAGCGAAACCTGTAAAAAAATAGCACAAATTGACAGAATATGATATAATAATCTAGTTAATATTCGAAATGAAGGAGGAAACATATATGACATATGTTGTAATAATAGTTTTAATACTATTAGTAATCTTTTTAATTAGATGTATTTGCATTGTTCCACAAGCAAATGCATGGGTAATTGAATTCTTAGGACAGTACAATGCGACATGGGAAGCCGGATTGCATTTGAAGATACCGTTTTTCTATAGAATTGTTAAGAAGGTATCATTAAAGGAGCAGGTAGCAGACTTTGAACCTCAGCCGGTAATCACCAAAGATAATGTTACCATGATGGTTGATTCGGTTGTATTCTTCGAAGTATTTGATGCAAAGATGTTCTCATACGGTGTTGAAAGACCAATCGCTGCGATTGAGAATTTGTCGGCAACTACTTTGCGTAATATCATTGGTTCCATGACACTTGATGAGACACTTACATCGAGAGATTCAATTAACGGACAGATAACCACTATTCTTGATGAAGCTACAGATAAGTGGGGAATTAAAGTAAACAGAGTAGAAGTAAAGAATATTCAGCCACCTCGTTCTATTCAGGATGCAATGGAGAAGCAGATGCGTGCTGAGCGAGAGAAGAGAGAGGCAATTCTTACTGCGGAAGGAAAGAAACAATCAGCAATTACATTGGCAGAAGGTGAGAAGGAAGCAGCAATTCTTCGTGCAGATGCTGTAAAAGAGCAGAGAATTCGTGAAGCAGAAGGTGAGGCACAGGCTCTTCTGGCAGTACAAAGAGCACAAGCTGAATCAATAAAGCTTATTAATGAGGCAAATCCTTCCGGACAGTACCTTGCACTTAAACAATATGAGGCAGCTGTACAGATGGCTAATGGACAAGCTACAAAGATTGTTGTTCCGTCGGATATTTCAAATTTGGCCGGTACTGTAAGTGCTCTATCTGAGACAGTTAAGAATTAAGTACACTATTTATTGAACGTGGGGGTTTGTAGTAGTGGAAGATTTTATTTCGATAGTATATGCAATAGTTTTTGTCATAGTCATTATTACAATAATACGTAAGAAGAAAAATAGGCCATCAGGACAAAGCGATATAGTTAAAAGGCCTATGAGTTCCGGCAGTTTACAATCAAGGGATGTTTCATCAGTGCAAGCAAGAACGGCACAAAAAAATGGTAGACCAAACGGTGTGAGCAAAAATATGACCGTTGAGAGAAATACTATGATGATGGAAGATAGGCAGCATGATTGGTTGGCGCGCGAACGGTATGAAGAAAAGCTGGCACAAAAACGTGTAAGTGAGATGTTTAAATTGAAACAGGAACATAGATCATCTTGTGAAGCAGAGATGATAAAGCAGTTTCATGAGAGTCATTGTGAAGCAGATAAGGTAGATAGTGCTGAAACGTAATGAGAGGGGTACTCAAATGGCAGAAAACAAATTAAGCAAAGAGGGTTACACAATTACAAAACAATTAAGAACGATTGTTATCATTTTCATCGCATTTTTAGCAGTATTTCTAGGGGTAGTTGTTGTTATAATTACCGGCAAGAGCGTTAAGAGTGATTACAGGGTTACGGCAGAAACGGCATCCGTTCACTTAAAAGAAATATTGGAAGATGGCCATTCAGTGTGGTCTTATGATGAAGAAACACAAAAGCTGTATTGCAATGATAAGGAAATCACAGTCGATTTATTTGAGACAATAAATGGATATGACAGTGATGTATATCATACAATTTTCTGGGATGATACGCGTGTGTTAACAAATATCAAAAATGAAAGCGGTGCATATGCAGTCGGTACGCAAGCTGACAAGGCAATATACGAAGCGGTTAAGAGTGGAGAACTGTATACAAAAAATGATGTAAAAATCTTTGGAACAAAATATACGGTATGCTATATTCCGATGTATAACGAAAAAGAATTTGTCGGAATGATATTTACCGGAATTGAGCAATCGACAGTTGTAGCAACAACCCTTAATATTATAGCTAATTTCCTCATTTGGGCAGTACTTATTACAATTGTAGCGATAATTCTGTATACAAGAATTCTAAATAAAATTTCTTTGACATTGCAGGATAAACTGCAAAGCGGATATAAGGAGCTTGAGGAATATGCCGACAATGTTAAGGAGATAACAGATAGAACAGCCACACAGATGGGTGATATAAACGAAGCAATGAATAATGTAGCGAGTGGAGCTACAGGACAGGCATCGGCTACCCAGGAGGCTATGGCTTCAACAGAAGAATTCTCACAGAGCTTGGATGTCGTTAATATGGAGATTAACGAGAGCTATGACTTTATTGGTACAGTCAGACAATGTGTTGATGAATCCGAGAAGAGTATACTCAGTCTTAGCGAAAGTGTTGATGAGAATAATAAGATTGTTGCAACAGTATCTGATGAGATTCAGAATGGTGTTGAGAGTTCCAAGAATGCAACAAAGATTGTTAAAACAATCGATAATATCGCATTCCAGATTAATCTTCTTGCATTAAACGCTTCAATTGAGGCAAGTCATGCCGGAGAACTTGGAAAAGGATTTGCGGTTGTTGCAGATGAGATAAAGAATCTTGCTATGAGCTCAGCAGAATCTGCAAAAGATACAGAGGATGCAATTAATGAGATTGTAAGCATTATGAACAGAACGCAGACATGTAACGAGACGTTAGTTGAATCTAACAAGAGTCAGTTAGAGAAATCTGCAGATGTTGTATCGAAGATGAAAATACTTGAGCAGAATATTCAAGAGATTGTTGTTAAGCTTGATAATATCAAAGAGAAATCTGATTCACTCGGAATTGTTAAGAATGAATTGGTTCAGGTTGTACAGACGTTATCTGCAACATCAGAAGAGAATGCTGCTGTTTCCGAACAGGTATCTGCTTCATCTGAGACTGTAAATGATGATATTACAGATCTTACATCAAGCCTTGATAGTGTAGCAAAGATATGTGATAACATGAAAGAAATTATAAAACTTTTTGGTTAAACAAAGAGAATGACAGTATTAAAAAGCCTCTTTTCATATTGAAAAGGGGCTTTTTAAGTTTGCAATAGTTTTTCTATACTCATCATGTCTTTTGGAAGAGGAGCTACTATAGTCATATCTTTTCCTGTTATTGGATGTGTAAACTGTATTTTTGAAGCATGAAGAGCTTGGCGTCCTATTAATTCATTATATGCAGAGTCGGGGTTATATAAAAAATCTCCAATTAAAGGATGACCAAGGTATGACATATGAACTCTGATTTGATGAGTTTTTCCTGTTTCGAGGTGCAGCTCGACAAAAGATAATGGACCATAAGGAGAATTGGTACTATTAAGAACTTTATAGTTTGTTACGGCCCTTTCACCATTCTCGAAATCCACACATCGAGTGATAATGGAATCATTAACCCTGGCTATCGGTGCAGATATGCAGCCTTCCGATGGATTGGGAATATCTTCGACAATTGCAATATATGTCCTTCTAATCTGCCTGTTACGCATTTGAGCTGATAATACAGCAGCGCTGTATATGTTCTTGGCAACAATTGTTATTCCGGTTGTGTCACGATCCAAACGATTGATGCATCGAAAAATGAACGGACTTTTTTCGTTAAAATAGTGATATGCTAATGCATTGGCAAGTGTACCTGTATAATGTTTGAGTGATGGATGAATGGGCATATCTGCAGGTTTGTTGATAATGACAATATCTTCATCTTCAAAAATGATATCGAGCGGTATATCACAGGGTTCAATTTTTTCATTAACCGGTATTTCCGGAACGGTAATATGAAGAATATCACCCGTGGAGAGACAATGGTTCACATGAACCCATATATTGTTCACAAGAATACTGTTTTCGGTGTGTTTGAGTAATGTGGTAATCTGATGTGTGTATAGATGTTCACGTAAAAAACAGCTCACGGTAATAT
>JAGHVF010000008.1 GCA_018064425.1 Candidatus Colinaster equi
GGCCAAGGTGTAAGTGCAGTAATGCATTCAGCTGATGGTTACTAATAGGTCGAGGGCTTAACCAAATGAGTTAATTAAGTTTCGGTATTCGATTTTTGAAGAACAGATATTAAGCAATCATGCAATGCATGATTGCTTTTTTCTATTTTGTTAGAAAATTCTAAATTTTGAGAAAATAAAAAAGGAAATAGCAGGTTAATATGTAATATACATATTGTGTTCTATTTTTTTATTAGAAGGATAGGTGATTGAATGAACACTATCAGAGAAAGCCTGGAACAATGGGAAAAAGAATATTTAAGTCCTTATGCTATGTTGAGTATGAATTCGCAGGGGCGCTTAAGAGAGGAAGAACAGTGTGATATCAGACCGGTTTTTCAAAGAGATCGAGATCGAATATTGCATAGCAAATCGTTCAGAAGATTGAAAGATAAGACACAGGTTTTTCTTACTCCGGAAGGTGATCATTACAGAACAAGACTTACACATACACTTGAGGTAAGCCAGAATGCAAGAACAATTGCTAAGGCTCTTCAAATGAATGAGGATTTGGTTGAGGCGATTGCACTTGGACATGATCTGGGACATACGCCGTTCGGACATGCCGGTGAGAGAGCACTCGACAGAGTGTGTCCGCTTGGCTTTGAACATAATGAACAAAGTCTTAGAATGGTTGATGTCTTGGAAAAGGATGGTATGGGACTTAATCTTACTATGGAAGTAAGGGATGGAATACTGAATCATCAAACAAGCGGAATGCCTTATACACTTGAAGGTCAGATTGTACGACTATCTGATAAGATTGCATATATTCACCATGATATGGATGATGCGATACGAGGCGGAATTTTAACAGAGGAAGATGTTCCTAAGGATATCAGGAGTGTTATCGGATATACAACAGGCGAAAGATTGGACCATTTTATCCATGATATTGTAACAACCAGCTATGGCAAGGATAAAATTACAATGTCAGAACCTGTAGAGAAGGCAATGAAGGATTTACGACAATTTATGTTTGAAGAAGTGTACAAGAATCCTGAAGCCAAGAGTGAAGAAAGCAAGGCAGAGGAACTGATGATTACATTATATATGTATTATCTCGGACATGTTAATTTACTTCCTGCCGGTATGCTTTCAATGATTAATATGGGCGAATCAAAGGAACGTGTTGTGTGTGATTATGTTGCTGCGATGACTGACAGATTTGCTATTGCTAAATATGAAGAAATCTTCGTACCGAAATCATGGCCGACATCAAAATTTTAGAGTGGTAGATAATGTATTATTCAGATGAGCTTATAGAAGAAATAAGAAGTAAAAATGATATAGTTGATGTTATTTCCGGATATGTAAGGCTCCAAAAGAAGGGCTCAACATATTTTGGTTTGTGTCCTTTTCATAATGAGAAAACAGGCTCGTTTTCAGTGTCAGGACATAAGCAGATGTTCTACTGCTTTGGTTGCGGCGCAGGAGGCAATGTATTTACTTTCATTATGAAGTATGAGAATGCAACGTTTGGAGAGGCTGTGAAGACTCTTGCGGACAGAGCCGGAGTAAAATTGCCGGAGATTGAATATACACCGGAGATGAAGAAAGCGGCAAATGAGAAAGCAACCTTACTTGAGATAAATAAAGAGGCTGCCAAATATTTTTATTATTTGCTAAGAAGTGAACCCGGCAAAACAGGATATAAATATTTTGCGGATCGACAATTAACCGATGAGACCATGAAAAAATGGGGATTGGGATATTCCAACAAATTTGCTGATGATTTGACAAAATATTTAAGATCAAAGGGATATACCGATGAATTGATTGTCAAGGCAGGCTTAGCTTCAAGAGACGAGGTAAGAGGAACACATGACAAGTTCTGGAACAGAGTAATGTTTCCAATAGAAGATATAAATCATAGAGTAATTGGCTTTGGCGGTCGTGTTATGGGTGACGGTGAACCCAAATATTTGAATTCTCCGGAGACGCCTATTTTTGACAAGAGCCGCAATTTGTTCGGACTCAATTTTGCACGTAGCTCCAAAGCAGGACATATTATCCTGTGCGAAGGATATATGGATGTAATTTCAATGCATCAGGCGGGATTTACGGAGGCTGTAGCATCCCTGGGTACGGCATTTACATCCGGACAAGCTAATATACTGAAAAGATTTACCGATAATGTAATTCTTTCATATGACAGTGATGGTGCCGGAACAAAAGCTGCACTACGTGCCATAGGAATATTACGTGAAGTCGGTCTTACCGGTAAAGTTCTTGATTTGAAACCTTATAAGGATCCCGATGAATTTATCAAAAACATGGGAGCCGATGCATTTAGAGAGAGAATAGAAAATGCACGTAACAGTTTCTTCTTTGAGATTGACGTATTAAAAAGAGATGTTAATTTGGACGATCCGGAGGAGAAAACAAAATTCCATAGAGAGATTGCTAAAAAATTGTGTGTTTTCGAAGACGACGTTGAAAGAAATAACTATTTGGAAGCGATTGCAAGGGAATACAGCATATCAGCCGATGGTTTGCGCAAAATGGTAAATGATGTAATAAACAGAACAGGCCTGGCAACACCGATACGTGAAAAGCCCAAGACCGGTATTCAGAAAAAGACGGAGCCGGATGAGGGAATTCGCAAGGCACAGAGGATACTTATTACATGGGTAAGCGAAGAACCGCAAATATATCCGCTGATAAAGGAATATATTACCGAAAAGGATTTTACCGAACCAATATATGCTACTGTTGCAAAGAAATTATTTGAAGGGATTGAGAATAATAACTTTGCTCCCGCATCGTTAATATCCGAGTTTGAAGACGAGGAAGAACAAAAGGAAGTAGCATCGTTGTTTAATACGAAGATTACGGGACTTGACGGTATTCCTCTTTTGATGGATGCCATACAGGACCGTGAACGAGCCTTAAAGGATGTTGTTGTTAAGGTAAAAGAGAATAGTTATGAATACTATTCAAAGGCTCTATCGACAGATGTCGATGCATTAAATGAAGTAATAAACGGTAAGAAATTACTGGAAAAATTGAGAAAAACTACAATTAGTTTGAATTAATTGAAAGGACAAGAATACATGAAAAAGACAAAAGAACAGCAGGCTGAAGTTGAAGAATTGGAATTTGATGAGACTGAAGAAATGGTTGATGGCGATTTTGATATTGCCGATGACATCGATGACAATGATGTTGATGAGGGGGTTGATTCGGACGATGATATTGATATAACAAAATATCAGGAAAGAATCAAAAAGTTGTTATCTGCAGCAAAGAAGAAAAAGAATGTGCTTGAGTATAAAGAAGTTGAAGCATGTTTTGCTGATTTATCAATTGATGATGAGCAGTTTGACAGAATTTTGGATGTACTCGATCAAAGCGGTGTTGATGTATTGCAAGTACAGGAAAACGATGATGCAACAGATGATATGGCCATTGATATGGATATTGATATGGAAATGGTCGATGATGAAGAGGTTGTACTTACAGAAGAAGACGAAGTTGATGTTGAAAATATTGATTTGTCGGTTCCGGATGGTGTAAGTATTGAAGACCCGGTTAGAATGTACTTGAAGGAAATAGGAAAAGTTCCGCTTCTTAGTGCCGAAGAAGAGATTGAATTGGCTAAGAGAATGGAAGAAGGTGATGAAGAAGCCAAAAAGAAATTGGCGGAAGCTAACCTTAGATTGGTTGTAAGTATTGCCAAGAGATATGTCGGAAGAGGAATGTTGTTCCTTGATCTTATTCAAGAAGGTAATCTTGGATTAATTAAGGCTGTAGAAAAGTTCGATTATCGTAAGGGATACAAATTCTCTACATATGCGACATGGTGGATCAGACAGGCTATTACAAGAGCTATAGCAGACCAGGCTCGTACCATTCGTATTCCTGTTCATATGGTTGAAACAATTAATAAGCTTATTCGTGTATCAAGACAGTTATTGCAGGAACTTGGACGTGAACCTTCTCCGGAAGAAATAGCGGAAGAGATGGGTATGCCTGTAGAACGTGTCAGAGAAATTCTTAAGATATCACAAGAACCGGTTTCTTTGGAGACCCCTATAGGTGAAGAGGAAGACAGCCATTTGGGAGATTTCATTCAGGACGACAATGTACCTGTACCGGTTGATGCTGCTGCATATACATTACTCAGAGAACAGCTTGAGGAAGTACTTGATACATTGACAGATCGTGAGAAGAAAGTGCTTAGCTTGAGATTCGGTCTTGAAGATGGAAGAGGACGTACTCTTGAAGAAGTAGGAAAAGAATTTAACGTAACAAGAGAAAGAATTCGTCAGATTGAGGCTAAGGCACTCAGAAAGTTACGTCATCCTACAAGAAGCCGTAAGTTAAGGGATTATCTTGAATAATATGAATATCGTATTAAGTAAGAGAATGCAGATGAATGTCGATATGATCGATACCGGTTCGAAAGTAGCCGATATAGGCTGTGACCATGGGTTTGTATCAATTTATCTGATTGAAAATAATATAGCTCAAAGAGTGTTGGCAATGGACGTTGCAACGGGACCGCTTGAACGTGCAAAGGAGCATGTGCACGAAGCAGGTGTAGAAGACAACATAGATATACGTCTATCGGACGGTTTATCAGCTGTTAAAGTCGATGAAAATGGCGTGCCGGAAGTTGATACGGTTCTTATTGCCGGCATGGGCGGCAGACTGGCAATGCACATAGTTGAAGAAGGAATAGACAAGATTAGAAAAATGAAGGCATTGATTCTTCAGGCTCAATCCGATATCAGTTATGTGCGAGAACGGCTATATCAATTACAACTGTATATTGTAGATGAAAATATGGTATGTGAAGATGGAAAGTATTATACTGTAATTAAGGCAGTGCCGGCACATTTGTATGATGGAGATAAGTATGAAGAGTATTCGCTTACAGAATTGCAATACGGCCGCATACTTATTAATCGAAAGGCCACTGTTTTAAAGGAATATCTTAATTTTTGCCGAAGCAACTATGAGGGGATAGTGGCTGATATTAACAGACATTTAGCTAACGATTCAGATTGCGATAATGTTAGTGAAAGTACTGTTAACAGCAAAAATAGGATGGAGAAAAGTATTTTTGAGATTGACAGAATACTTGCAAATATGGGGTAGAACAACAGACAGTGAAGCGACCGCTTCGGATTGGAGGGACTTATGGCAAAAATTACAATTAACGAAGTTACAAAGGAATATCCTGATGGTACGAAGTTCGAAAGCATAGTTGATGAATATCAGGCTATGTATAATAATCGAATTGCTCTTGTTATTGAGAACGGTAAGATTAAAGAAATGCACAAGAAAGTTACAAAAGATGCAAATCTTAAATTTGTTCTTATAGATGAGCCTATCGGTCATAAAACATATGAAAGAACTGCAACGATGATTTTCTTTAAGGCACTTGCAGATGTTACGGGCGGTGCAAAGAAAGGCAAGGCAAAGGTTGAATTTGCAATAGGTGACGGTATTTATATATCTGCGAAGGGTGATTATACTGTTGATGATGCGTTGATTAATGCAGTAAATAAGCGAATGGGTGAATTGGTAGAAGCTAATTTACCGATTATTAAGAGGTCTTATCCGATTGGTGATGCACTTGACTTGTTTGAGAAGCAGGATATGACAGATAAGATTAATTTATTCCGATTCAGACAGAGTTCTACCGTAAATGTCTATAATCTTGATGGATATTATGACTATTTTTACGGATATATGTTCCCAAGCACAAGCTATGTTAAGTACTATAGTGTAATGGCATATGAAGAGGGATTCCTGTTATTATTACCTAACAGAAAAACACCGGATAAGCTTAATGTGTTTGAGCCGCTTGACAAATTATTTAACGCGCTCAACCAGTCAACCGAATGGGGATATCAGATGGGAATAGGCACTGTCGGTGATTTGAACAATCAGATATGTGCAGGTAAACTTGAGGATATTATTCTTGTACAGGAAGCTTTACAAGAAAGAAGAATTGGTGAGATCGCTACGCAGATAGCTGAGAGGAAAGGCGTTAAATTTGTTATGATAGCCGGACCTTCATCTTCGGGTAAGACTTCATTTTCACACAGATTGTCAATTCAATTGCGAACACATGGATTGAATCCGCACCCGATTGCCTGTGATGATTATTTTGTTAATCGTGAAAAGACACCGAAATTACCAAACGGTGATTATGATTTTGAATGTATTGAAGCAATTGATACAGAGCAGTTTAATAAGGATATGTCTGATTTGTTAGCAGGTAAAGAAGTTAAGATGCCAACATTTAATTTCAAAACAGGTCAGCGTGAATATAACGGACGTACAATGAAACTTGAACCGGATGATATTTTGGTTATTGAAGGTATTCACGGATTAAATGATAAGATGAGTTATTCGTTGCCTGATGATAGTAAGTTTAAGATATATATCAGTGCACTTACATCTTTAAATATTGACGGACATAACAGAATACCTACGACCGATGGCAGATTGCTTCGCAGAATGGTTCGTGATTATAGAACAAGAGGTGCAAGCGCAAAGAGAACAATTCAGATGTGGCCAAATGTAAGACGTGGTGAAGAAGAAAACATTTTCCCGTTCCAAGAGGGCGCAGATGTTATGTTCAATTCTGTTTTGATATATGAGTTGGCTGCACTTAAACAGTACGCTGAACCGATTTTATATAGTATAGGTCCGGATGAACCGGAGTATTATGAAGCAAAAAGACTTTTAAAGTTCTTAGGATATTTTTTGGGTATACCGACAGATACGCTTCCGAATAATTCTATTGCAAGAGAATTTGTCGGAGGAAGTATTTTCCCGGTATAGAGTATTAATAGAAAGAAGGAAAATGTAATGACAAAAATTGATGTGGTATCAGGATTCCTCGGTGCGGGAAAAACTACCCTGATAAAGAAATTACTCCAGGAAGCACTTAAGGGAGAACAGGTAGTTCTTATCGAGAATGAATTCGGTGAAATCGGCGTTGATGGCGGATTTCTCAAAGATGCCGGTATACAGATTACAGAGATGAATTCAGGCTGCATTTGCTGTTCGCTTGTCGGCGACTTTGGAGCAGCATTAAAGGAGGTTGTTGAGAAATACAATCCAAGTCGTGTAATTATTGAACCATCAGGTGTCGGTAAACTTTCGGATGTTATGAAAGCTGTTGTAGATGCCGGACTTGGAGATGATGTTGTACTTAATAGCGCTGTAGCTGTAGTTGATGCATCAAAAGCTAAGATGTATATAAAGAATTTTGGAGAATTCTTTATTAATCAGATAGAACATGCCGGAACAATTATTTTGAGCAGAACCGGAAATATATCTGAAGATAAGATGAATAAGGCTATCGAGCTTATACGTGAGCACAACGATAAGGCTGTGATTATTACAACTCCTTGGGATGAACTTGATGGCAAAGCAATTATGAATACCATTGAGGGAACATCTGATTTGGAAGCAGAGCTTTTGGCTGAAGTGTTGGAACATGCACATGAGGAGCATCATCATCATGAACATGATGAGAATTGCACATGCGGTTGCCATGATCATGACCATGAAGAGCATGAGCATCATCATCACGATGACGAAGAGCATGAGCATCATCATCACGATCACGAAGAGCATGAGCACCATCACGACCACGAAGAGCATGAGCACCATCATGAGCATGACGAGAATTGCACATGCGGTTGTCACGATCATGATCATCATCACCATGCAGATGAAGTCTTTGTTAGCTGGGGTATTGAGACTACCAAGAAGTTTACAAAGGATGAAATAGAGAATATTTTGAATAATCTTGAAGATGATGACACATACGGACTTGTCCTTCGTAGTAAAGGAATGGTTCAGGATGCATCGGGAAATGAGTGGATATATTTTGATTACACACCGGGTGAACAAAATGTCAGAAACGGTAAACCGGATGTTACAGGTAAGATTTGTGTAATCGGATCCAAATTGAATGAGGCTAATTTGGCTAAACTTTTTGAATAAAAATTTGTGAGGTATTGAAATGATTCCGGTATATATGATTAACGGATTTCTTGAAAGCGGAAAAACGGAATTTATAAAATATACAATTGAACAACCGTATTTCAAAATTAAGGGAACAACTCTTCTGATTGTTTGCGAAGAGGGTGAAGAAGAATATGATGAGAAAGTTCTCAGAGTTGCCAATACGGTTCTTGAGATGATAGAAGATGAGGAAGACTTCACGGTTGATGCATTGAAATATCTTGAGAAAAAGGTTAAACCGGATAGAATTGTTATTGAATTTAATGGCATGTGGAATCCAAAAAATATTGAACTTCCACGTAATTGGCGGGTAGAACAGCAGATTACAACAATTGATGCGTCTACATTCTCTACATTTTATACCAATATGAAATCATTGGTAGCAGAGCATGTTAGGAATTCCGAAATGATAATTTTTAACAGATGTGATGGCTTAATGGATCTTGCAAATTACAAGAGAAACATCAAAGCCGTGAATGCTGCGGCAGAAATTATTTTTGAGGATAGTGAAGGTGAGATAAATGTTAGCCTTGATGAAGAATTGCCGTTTGATGTTAATGCTGATGTAATTGAGCTGGATGATACCGGATATGCTATTTGGTATATTGACATTATGGATAACATGGAACGTTATGACGGAAAAGTTATTGAATATGTCGGTAATGTTCTTAATCCGCCCAATTTCCCGGATGGTTTCTTTGTACCGGGAAGAATGGCAATGACATGTTGTGCCGAGGATATGGCATTTCTTGGATTTGCATGTAAGCATAATCTTGCAGGAAAACTTCCGGATAAGGAGTGGGTGAAGGTTAGAGCAAAAATAAAACTTGAGCCTTTTGCCGGATACCAGGGAATAGGTCCGGTTTTGTATGCTGAAGAAATATCGACCGTAAAAGCTCCTAAAAAGGAAGTTATTGATTTCTCTAATTTGTAGGTGAGAGTGTTATGGCTAATTATACATTGATACAATGGCTATTTTCATTTTATATCTATTGTATGGTTGGATGGATATGGGAATGCACATATGTATCGATTTGTGAAAAGAGAATAGTTAATCGTGGATTTATGCGAGGACCTGTAATCCCAATATATGGATGTGGTGCTGTGATTATGATGTTTGCAACACTTCCGTTTAGAGAAAATATTTTTCTGACATTTGTGTCAGGTATGGTTGCGGCAACATTGTTGGAATATGTAACGGGTGTTGCAATGGAGGCAATATTCAAGGTTAGATATTGGGATTATTCTGATAAAAAGTTCAATTTTCAGGGACACATATGGTTGATTTCTTCAATCGGCTGGGGAATAGGAGCTGTATTATTGGTTAATATTCTTCATCGTCCTGTTGATTGGCTGATTGGTACGATACCTTCAAAGATTTTGAAGTATTGTGTGGATATTGCGTCACTTATTTTTATTGCTGATTTATCATTGTCGGTTAAGACTGCGTTAGATATCAAAGACGTGCTTATTAAGATGGAAGCAATTAAAACAGAGTTAAGCAGAATGGGTCGTCGCATTGATATAATATTGGCATTTGCGGAAGATGAGAAAAAACAGTATATTGAATATGGTCATGAAAGACTTGAGGATATTCTTGAATCATTGGAGCACAAGATTGCCCTTGTTAAAACAAGGATAGACATTCCTGATGATTTGAAAGAAGAGGTTATTGTTTTAAAAGGAAAAGTTCTTTTTGTAAAAGAGAAGATGTCTCAGCTTACAGGAGTAAAGGATTTCTTTCGTAAGGATATGCTTAAAGGTAATCCCGGAATGATTTCTTCTAAATTTAATGATAGTTTGGAAGATTTGAAAAAATATTTTTTTAAGAAATAGTATATAGAGTGGAGTGGATGATCGCGGCCGGAGTAATCCGGGTGAGGAAAGTCCGGGCTTCGTAGGGCAGGATGCCGGATAACGTCCGGTGGAGGTGACTCCCAGGCCAGTGCAACAGAAAATTACCGCCGACTATGTCGGTAAGGGTGAAAAGGCGGTGTAAGAGACCACCGTGCGGCTGGTAACAGTCGTAGCCATGTAAACCCCATCCGAAGCAAGACCAAATATGGAGACCATGAGGCTGCCCGTCTCGTCTCCGGGTAGGTCGCTTGAGGCGATTGGTGACAATCGTCCTAGACAGATGATCATCTTAAAAGACATAACCCGGCTTACAGCTTCACTCTATCTATTATATATAAGGTTGGGAGAAGAAATTTGAATACAATAAAAGGTATGGTTTTTACACCGGAATGTGAATTTTTACCCGGAATCGTTTATGTTGAAGGAAATGTAATCGAAAAAGTTGAATATGTTACGCCGGAAGAATTGTCTGACGCAGAGCGCGACAGATATGTTACACCGGGACTAATAGATATTCATATGCATGGCTGTAACGGACATGATGCATGCGATAGTTCGGTTGAAGGTATTCAATCAATTATTGCATACGAAAGAGATCATGGAATAACGTCGATTTGCTTGGCGACTATGACACTTGATGAGAACAAATTGCACAATGTTTTGCATACCATATCATCGGTTGATAATACCAATCTGAAGGGTATATATTTGGAAGGACCGTTTATTAATGTCGAAAAGAAAGGGGCTCAAGGCGAAGAAGATATTGTCAGCCCCGATTACGGAATGCTTCTGAGGTTAAACGAAAGCGCAAAGGGTAAAATTGTCAAGGTTTCGATTGCTCCGGAGATAGATGGTGCTTTTTCGTGTATAAATGATGCGAAAGATGAGTTCAGTTTTACGCTTGGACATTCTGCTGCTGATTATAATACGGCAGTCAGAGCATTTGATGCAGGAGTTAAGCAAGTTACGCATATATATAATGCAATGTCACCGATGAATCACAGATCCCCGGGTATAGTATTTGCAGCGGCAGACAATGATGATGTTATGGTCGAACTTATCACAGATGGTATACATGTTCATCCGTCAGTAGTAAGGAATACATTTAAGCTGTTTGGTGATGACAGAATTGTGTTAATCAGTGATAGCATGGAAGCAACAGGCATGGCAAACGGTGTATATTCATTAGGCGGACAGTCTGTACATGTATCAAACAAATGGGCATTGTTAGATGACGGCACTATTGCCGGAAGCGCATCCAATCTTTTTGAATGTATGCAGACAGCGATAAAAATGGGAATACCTAAGAATATTGCTTTGAAGGCAGCAACAGTAAATCCGGCCAAAGCAATAGGCATTTATGATAAAGTCGGCAGTATTGAAGCAGGCAAAACGGCAGATATTCTTATTCTAAATCATGATTTTGAATTGGAAGAAGTGATTCAGGAAATATGATGTGATTGCAGTGACACTCATGGGGTTGACATAAGAAGTTATGTAACCTATAATACAATATGTCAGATTAATACATTTTGACAGTAGCATATATTGTATGAGGGGCGTTGCAGACGCGTAAGGAGAGAATATGAAGTGTCCTTTTTGTAATCATGAGAATACACGAGTAATTGACTCAAGACCGGCTGAGGATAATAATTCTATCAGACGTAGAAGAGTATGTGATGAATGTGATAAGAGATTTACTACATATGAAAAGGTTGAGACAATTCCGCTTATTATTATTAAGAAAGATAATAATCGAGAAGCATATGACAGATCAAAGATAGAAAGTGGTGTGCTTAGAGCATGTCATAAGAGACCGGTTAGTGCCGCTCAGATTACAACGCTTATAGATGATGTTGAGACTGAGATTTTCAATATGGAAGATAAAGAGATTCCAAGTGAGAAGATTGGTGAGATACTTATGAACAAGCTTAAGAAGCTTGACGAAGTAGCGTATGTTCGTTTTGCTTCGGTATATCGTGAGTTTAAGGATTTGAATACATTTATGGATGAGCTTAAAAAGGTAATGAGCACGAAGTAAATTGTTTTTTATTCAGCACAATGTGTAAAGGTGTTGATTTTATGTATAGGATTGCTATAATGTTGGTGGTAATTAAATTACCACCAATTTTTTTCGTGGATACGAAGGAGGAGAAATTATGAAGAGACTTATTTCAAGGAGGCTCTTCATTATGAGCCTCACATTCGCACTGGCTATTGCACTGACAGGTTGTTCAGGCGACAAGGCAGGAGATGATTCTACGATTACTGTTGGTATACCTCAGGATTTGGATGAGAGTCTTGACCCCCATAATGCAACGGGAGCAGGAACGAGAGAGGTATTATTCAACGTATTCGAAGGCTTGGTTAAGCCAAATAGTGATGGAGAATTAATTCCTGCTGTAGCAAGTGAGTATGCGGTTGATAATGAAGGCCGAACATACACTTTCACATTACGTGATGGTGTGACATTTCATGACGGTTCACCGGTTACAGTTGAGGATGTAATTGCTTCAGTTGAGCATTGCGCCGAATCCAGAAGTGGTGAACTTATGGTTGCGGCGTTTTCTAATATAGCGAGTATTGAAGCTACAGATGAGAAAACGGTTGAGATTAAACTTAGTGAACCTGATACGGATTTTATGACAAATATGACAATGGCGATTATACCAAAAAGTCATGTGGAAGATATTGGAACCAATCCGATAGGTACAGGTCCGTACAAGTATGTAAGCAGAAGCCCTCAGGAAAATGTTGTTTTGGAAAAATATGACGGATACTGGGGCGAGCCTGCATATTTGAAAAATGTTATTTTTAAGATTGTGGCTAATACTGATACTATTGTAATGAATCTTGAAGGCGGAGTTGTGGATATTTTCCCCAGAATTACAACTGCACAGGCTGCATCTTTATCCAATGAATTTAATATTGAAGAAGGAACGATGAATTTGGTACAGGCGTTATATTTGAATAATGCCATAAAACCGTTTGATGATGTGCGTGTTCGTCAGGCAATGTGCTATGCGATTAATCCACAGGAAATCATGGATTTTGTTTCGGATGGAAAGGGTACAGAAATAGGAAGCAGTATGTTCCCTGCATTTGGCAAATATTTCATGCCTGAACTGAATGATACATACAATCAGGATATAGACAAAGCAAAGAAGTTGTTGGCTGAAGCAGGTTATGAAAACGGATTTTCATTTACTATTACAGTGCCGTCTAACTATGTTCAACATATTGATACAGCACAGGTATTGAAAGAAGAACTGAAAGCAATCAATATTGATGCAAACATCAATTTGGTTGAATGGAATACATGGTTGTCGGAAGTATATAGCGGAAGAAATTTCGAAGGAACCGTGATTGGTGTTGATGCTTCGACATTGTCACCAAGAGCATTGTTATCACGTTTTGAGAGCAATGCCGATAACAATTTTATCAATTTTAGTAATGTCGAATATGATAAAGCATATAATAATGCTATTTCATGTGCAGATGATGATAAACAGACACAGTATTACAAAGAGTGTGAGAGCATTTTGGCAAATGAGGCTGCCAATGTATATATACAGGATATGCCGGAGTTAGTTGCCATTAATAAGAAATATACCGGATACGAATTCTATCCGTTGTATGCGCAGGATATGAGTAAAATAAGACCGGTTGAATAAGTTTATGAAGATACTTAAGAAGATTGTAAGTTCAATATTGGTTGTTCTTGTTGTTTCAACACTTGTTTTTGTTGCTTTCAGTGTTATTCCGGGAGATCCGGCGGTAGCAAAATTAGGAACAATGGCAACACCTGAGCAATTGGAAAATTTGAGACAGGCAATGGGATTAACTGACCCGTTGCCTGTTAGATATGTTCATTGGGTACTTGGCGTATTGCAAGGTGATTTCGGTACATCTTACAGTTACGGAATTCCGGTTACTGATTTAATAGCTGACAAGTTGCCTGTAACAGTTACCATGGCAATCATTTCCATGTTCATAATGATTGTATTGGCAGTTGTATTAGCCATATATTCCGCATATCATGAGCATTCATTGCTCGGAAGAGCAATTGGTGTGATTAATCAGGTAATAATGTCAATTCCTCCATTTTTTGGCGGAATAATAATAACATTGATATTTGGATTGACATTTAAATTGTTTTCGCCCGGAGGATATATTTCATATGACATTAATTTGGGTAAGTTTATTGGGTATATGATATGGCCTGCGATAGCAATTGCGTTGCCTAAAGCATCGATGGCATATAGTCTGCTTCTTTCAGGACTGATTGGTGAAAAGAAGAAGGATTATGTCAGAACAGCGTACAGCAGAGGCAATAGCTCAAAGGCTGTTTTCTATAGACATATACTTAAGAATGCATGTATACCGGTAATCACATTCTTAGGAATGGCTTTTGCTGATATGATAGCCGGTACGCTTGTTATTGAACAGGTATTCGGAATACCGGGCTTGGGAATGATATTGCTTACATCAATACAAAACAGGGATTATCCGGTAGTGGAGGCAATAATCGTTTGTATAGCGGTATTGGTTATTTTCTCCAATTTGTTAGTAGATATTCTTTACAAAGTTGTTGACCCGAGAACAAGGTAGCATATATGAATCTGAGAATTAAGAAAAATGCAAATTCCATAATGGGCATTGTATTAACAGCTATTGTTGTTATTCCGGCAATTATTGGTATATTCTGGACTCCGTATGATCCGGAAACAATAAACGGTTCATTAAAACTGGCAGGTGCAAGCTGGGCACATCCGTTTGGATGTGATAATTTCGGCCGTGATATTTTGAGCCGTATAATGTTAGGAAGCAGTACCACATTTCTTATCGGAATGGGGACTGTTATCGGCGGAGCAGTGGTAGGAACATTGGTTGGTGCACTTACGGGATTTTACGGCGGCGTTATTGATGAAGTACTTATGAGATTTAATGACGTAATGCTTTCTTTCCCAAGTTTGTTGCTGGCACTTACATTTGTAGCCATATTCGGCCCCGGTAAGTATAGGGTTATGTGGGCTCTTGCAATTGCGTTTGTTCCCAGTTTTGCACGAATAATTAGAGCTGAATTCAAACGTGTAAAAAATATGGATTATGTAAAAGCAGCCAGATTATCCGGTGCAAGTGACTTTAGAATAATGTATGTTCACATTTTACCCAATACAGTAAAGGTGTTGATTAATGCGGTACTTATCGGGTTTAATAATGCAGTGCTTGCCGAAGCCGGATTGAGCTTTTTGGGTATTGGTGTTCAACCACCGGATGCAAGTCTTGGTAGGATGTTGAGTGATTCGCAGACATACCTTTTTACCAAACCGTCATATGCAATTATTCCCGGTATGGCAATAATTGTAATGGTATTAGGTGTTTCGATGATAGGTAAAGAAGTGGAATAAACGGTGGCTGTATTATGAGTGATGTTTGTAATAATCAAACAAGAATTCTTGAAGTAAAAGATCTTTTCGTTTCATTTACTGAAGAGAAGAGTTCGCTCTTCGATAAAAAGAAGAAAATTGATGTCTTAAACGGTATTTCGTTTGATATGTATGAGGGCGAAATTGTCGGTTTGGTAGGTGAGAGCGGATGCGGAAAATCAACACTTGCAAAGTCGATTCTTGGATTAAACAAAATAACAAAAGGTGATATTATTCATTATTCCCAATATCCGCAAATGATTTTTCAAGATCCGTATAACAGTTTGAATCCGAGCAAAACTATTGAATTCATTTTGGAAGAATCGTTGAAGAATCTGACAAAATTGAACGTCGAAGAAAGAAGACAGAAGGCAAAAAAACGTCTGGAACAAGTAGGACTGGACGATCATTATTTGATACACAAACCGGGAGAATTGTCAGGCGGACAAAGGCAAAGAGTGTGTATTGCGAATGCATTAATGCTTGATCCCAAATTGCTTATAGCTGATGAACCTGTATCGGCATTGGATGTAACAATACAAGCACAGATAATCAAGTTGCTTGCCGGATTACAAAAAGAGCTTGGGTTGTCAATTTTATTCATTTCGCATGATTTGCGAGTGGTATATGAACTCTGTGACAGAGTTATGATAATGAAAGATGGTAAGATTATTGAAGACGGAACAGTGGATGAAGTATATCGTAATCCGCAAACAGATTATACCAAGCAGTTATTGTTAAGTGCAGGTATAATGTAGAGTCTTTTGAGGTGGTCTATGCTGCATGTTGAAGATTTGAATATAGAATTTCATGATCATATTATTCCTGAGACCGTCGTATATGACTTTGATCTTGATATAGAATCGGGTGAAATAGTTGGCTTAGTCGGCGAGTCAGGTTCGGGAAAATCAATGTCTGCGCTTGCTATTGCCGGTTTGCTTAACAGACATGATGCCAGAAAAAAAGGAAGTATTGTTTTTGAAGGTATTGATATTCTTAATTGCCCAAGAGAAATATTAAGGTCTGTTCAGGGAGATAAAATCAGTATGATTTTTCAGGAGCCTATGACAAGCTTGAATCCGGTTAAAAAAATCGGATGGCAAGTTGAAGAGGCATTGAGAATACATACGGATATGAATAAGGAAGAGCGGAAACAAAAAGCTCTTGAAATGCTAAAAGAAGTAGAACTGGATGATCCCGAACGTATATACAGGTCATATCCTCATCAGTTGTCGGGAGGTATGAGACAAAGAGTTATGATTGCGGCGGCAATGATTAATTCACCAAAACTTTTGATTGCCGACGAACCGACAACCGCATTGGATGTAACTGTTCAAGCTCAAATAGTATCGCTTCTTAAACGCATTAATAAAGAAAAAGGAACCGCGATTTTGTTTATATCGCATGATTTGAGTTTGGTAAGACAATTGTGCAAACGTGTAATTGTAATGAAAAGCGGATATATTGTCGACTCCGGTGAAACAGAGGAGATATTTAGTAATCCGAAACATGAATATACAAAGAATTTGATTTCTTCAATACCACAGGTTAAACTTGATTAAAATATGATATAATATTTGCTATAAACTTTACATGGGTTTTAACCGATATATTTTGTGTAATGATACTTAACATGAAAGGTGGTGAGACAATGGGAATCGGTAAAATTGGTTATGATAACTATTCTAATTTCGTTAGCGATTATAGAATTAACAGTATACCAAAAGCAGAAGAAATTGAGAAAGTTGTTCCGGTCGCTCCGGTAACGAAGATTGAGCCGACTTCAAAGAACAATGAGTTGTTAATTGAAGAAGTTGATAATAGACCCGCTTCAATCAATCCCAATGAAGTCTCACTTTCATTTAATAAAGGTGAAGATTATTCCTACATTGGCAGGGATAAAGAAATTACCAATTTGGATATGGAAAAAGCAATATCAGCTATGCGTCAGGATAGTATTTTACAGGAATATCAGTATTTCGTAGGAAGCGCAGATAATATTTTCGCATCTGAAGACGGAGTAGTTATTGCAAAATAGTATGACTTAAACCTAGCCTTATTATGGTGAATACCGTAATAAGGCTTTTTTATGCATTGCAAAGCATTATCCGACATTGAATTAAAGATTTGTCTGTGATAAGATACTGACATGTTTGAAAAATTATACCCCAATGAATATTTTGAATCCGCATATGTAATTCCTTATGAAAAGATGTACGAACAGGGCATAAGAGGATTAATATATGATATTGACAATACGCTTGTTGAACACGGAGCACCGGCTGATGACAGAAGCATTGCCTTATTTGATAGGTTGAAAAAAATAGGTTTTGAGATAACATTACTATCAAATAATAAGCAGGGCAGAGTAGATATGTTCAATGCCGATGTATGTGTACATACAATATGCAAGGCCGGTAAACCTAATCCCAAAGGTTATCTGCGAGCATGTGAGATTATGGGCACAACTAAAGATAATACTGTTTTTATCGGCGATCAGATATTTACTGATGTATGGGGAGCGAGACGTGCAGGTATCAAGGCTTATATGGTCAAATATATTAATCCCAAAGAAGAAATTCAGATTATTTTAAAGCGAAGATTAGAGTGGTTTGTTCTGCACGAATATTTTAAACGTAAATAATATTTTGGTAAATGTAAAAAAATAGGTTGAAATGTTGAAAAACATAGTATAAACTATTAGGGAATTATAAGGCATGTTTGTTTAGGAGGAAAATTGTATGATTTCAGCTGGCGATTTTAGAAACGGCGTAACAATCGAACTTGAGGGAAATATCTTCCAGATTATCGAGTTTCAGCATGTTAAGCCAGGTAAAGGAGCTGCTTTCGTTAGAACAAAGCTTAAGAACATTATTTCAGGTGGTGTAGTCGAGAAGACATTCAGACCAACAGAAAAATGTCCAACAGCACATATTGATAGAAAAGATATGCAGTATTTGTATAATGATGGGGATTTGTTCTATTTCATGGATACAGAGAGCTATGATCAGGTAGCAATCAATAAGGATGCAGTAGGCGATTCTCTTAAGTTTGTCAAGGAGAACGAGATGTGTAAGGTTTGCTCGCATAATGGTAATGTATTTGCTATTGAAGCACCATTATTCGTTGAGCTTGTTGTAACTGAAACAGAGCCCGGATTTAAGGGCGATACAGCTACAGGTGCTACAAAACCTGCAACTGTTGAGACAGGTGCTACAGTTGCTGTACCTCTTTTCGTTGATCAGGGCGAGACAATCAAGATTGATACACGTACAGGCGAATATCTTTCAAGAGTTTAATTTTTTCTATATGTATGTAAGGCAATGAACATAGTGTTCATTGCCTTTTTTATTTTCATTTCTATCATGGGCATTGAATACTCATCACATCTTATTGCATATGAAAGGAATAATATGAAAAATCAAATCGAAGAATTCACATCTAAATTAGAGAGAGCATTATCGGAATATTACAGCGATGAATATGATGTATCAGTTACATTGGTTGACAAGAATAACGGAGTAAAACTGCATGGTATAACGATAAGAAGGAAAGGAATGACAATTGCTCCCACATTTTATGCGGAGCATTTCTTTGATAGCTACGAAGCAGGTGAGACATTGAGCAAAATTGTACATTCGATTACAGAATATGTAAGTGAAAGCGATAATATTACATTGTTGGAAGTTGATTACTTTGATGATTACGATAAGGTTAAAGCATCATTGGAAATGAAACTTGTTAATACGAAACTTAACGAGGAATATTTGAAAAATGTTCCAAGCGTGCAATTTAATGATTTGTCAGCGATATTTATGGTAGTGCTGTGCGATGAGAGAATCGGTAACGGCGGTATTGTCGTGAAGAATGAGCATATCGAGCTTTGGGGTGTTGATATAAAAACGCTTTATGATGATGCAAAGAAAAACATGATGAAAAATAACCCGTTTGCACTGACCAATATTATTGATATCCTGAGTGAAATCAAAGAAAGAAGAGAATATAGCGATGACGTCGGACCGATTAATATGTATGTACTTACCAATAACAAAAAAGTAAACGGTGCCGTAACGCTAATGTATGATAATATGTTGGATATTATTGCTGAAAAAATGCATGGAGATTATTATATTCTGCCAAGTTCGATTCATGAAGTCATTATTCTGCCCAAGAAAGATGATATACGGGCGAAAGAACTCACCAGAATGGTAAATGAGGTGAATAATACCAGTTTAGATCCGCAGGAGATATTAGCCGATCATGCGTATGAATATTTGAGTAATAAGCATATATTGCAACCGATTGATTAAGAATTGTCGGCTGTTATGTTTCGCGGTAGTAGAGATACTGCCGCGAACATAATCGCGGTTGGAACATATCTGAAATCACAACTGCAAGTATATGGATATTTTATTACAAACATAATATAGGTGATTACAACCGTAAGGTAGCCGCTAAGCAAAAAAGTTCCTACAAGAGTCTCGCCTTGACGAATACGCAAGATTGGTAAAACTATGCAAAGAATAAAACAAAGTATGCCTATTGCCAGAGCCAAAACGAAGAGAAGTCTGCAAAGGAATAACCAGCCATCAGATATATCTTCGGGCCAAACTTCCGCAAAAACAGATGTCTTGAACAGAATCGACCAGGCGTTATGACAGTAGATCGAATTTTCCGAATGAAACGGAAAATGAATACTGGCTTTAATCGGCATTCCGAATATCTCATTGATAGGATAATTCCATAAATATTGATTAGACTGTGCATTCGATGATGGAATACCGGGAGTCTCGCTATACAGAATAATATTTCTTACTGTCCACGATAAACCAATCGGTAAGGATATTGCCGCGAAAACAACATATTGCATAAAGCACTTAAATGCACGACCGTTTTTACATTCCTTAATGAAGTGCATAAGCATAACAAGTGCCATCGGGCATGCAATAACAGCGGCAGTAGGCTTTGCAATGATACCAAGTCCTATAGACAGTGCCATTAAAATCAAGTATTTAAATTTGGGCTCTCTTATCCAGATGAGAGTAAGGTATATACATAAGAATGACAGCATTGTCGCAAGCATATCATTATTAATGGAGCCGGTCATATAAATAAAACCGGGGAAAAATGCTACAAAAGCTAAAGGAATGCTAATCTTGCATTCATCTTTGCAGAAAAACTGCAATATCTTATATGCAATTATTACCATAATGCAACTGTATATAAGTGTCGGGATTTGAATTACTTCATATACTCCCGGTTCTTCTATACCCAGATTATGCGCAGTTTCCAAGAAAAAGGCCGCAATTATATGGTGAAGCGGCGGATGATAATATGAAAAAATGGAAAAAGGATCAAAATCCGGAAGATGATGGAATTTGACAAGATACTCAATGTAACCGAGATGTCCGGGATTAACCAAGCCATCATCAAGTAAAGTTGCATATCCCAAATCATGTTGACGGTCGCCGACATTTGTCTGAAGAATGTAGATAAATCTTACGACAAAGGAAAATGCGATAATAATGTAATTAATGATTTTTTTATTTTTGATTTTTGTAAATATTTTTTCGTTCATAATGGGTTAAGTATATCATTTTACATAAGCAGTGGCAAATGATATACTTATCGCATGGTTGAAAAAGAAAACAAAATCAGAAATTTAATCGGATATATTTTGCTCGGCTGTGCAGGATTATGCATAGTTTTATTTGCATTTCAAATTAGTGCCGAAGATATATGGTATGATGAAGTTTTTTCCATGGGATTTATTGGTAAGGATGTTAACACGCTATTGCATTTAGCAGCCCGGGATGTTCATCCGCCTTTGTACTATCTGTACTTGAAGGCAATTACAGAGAGTGTGATGGCACTGTGTAAAAATGCATCTGCAATTATTGTGTCTAAGGCTGCATCAATATTGCCGCTTGTATTGTTAGGTATAGTCGGATATATAAAAGTTGCTCGTAAACATGGGATGTTTACATACGGACTTTTTATGTTGTTAGTTACTATTATGCCGAATATCAGCAATTACTATGTGGAAATACGTATGTATTCGCTTGCACTTTTCTTTATTACTTTTGCCTGCATTATAGCTGATGAGATTGCATGCGGCGAAGATAGGCTAAGTAAATGGATAGCTTTTTTTGTATTGGGCATTATGACTGCATATACACAGTATTATGCATTGGTTGCTGTTGTAGGTATCTATGTCGCTTTGGGTATTGCTCTGATTCTGTACGGTAAACATGATAAAAAGTACAGAAATAAAAATGTGATTCGATTGGTTGTATGCGCGGTTGTATCAGTTGGTGCATATATTCCGTGGCTGCCGGTGGTCGCACGTCAGGTTAATACAATTAGCGGTAATTACTGGATTCAACCGTTGAGCTTTAGAAGCATATTTGGATGTATAAAATATATCATTATGCCGGTTGCAAACAATTATTGTGCTGTACTTATAGGAACGGCTCTAATTGGGCTGACAATTGCAGCATGTGTGGTCGGATATGTGCTTATGATTAAGAAAAACGATATTCTTATTCATTCAATAATATACATTATGCCTCTTATAGTTGTTATTTTGTCCGGATTTGTGCTGTCGGCTATGGGAACTCCGATATTTGTATACAGATATATGATTCCGACTTTAGGAGCTTTTTGGCTGATGATGGCAATGATAATTGGCAGATTGGATATAAAAGTATGGCCGTATATTCTTTCGATAGCTCTGATTGTTGCAGGTGGTGTGTGCTTAAAAGGATTTTATGATGAGGAACATAAAAAAGTGACTTTGTCATCGGAAGCGATGGAGACAATTGATTGCATTCCGAAAAACAGTGTGATAGTTACCAATTTTGATCATATTACCGCTTTGATGGGATATTACCGACCTGATTGCTATGTTTACATATACGATGGAAATGTTGATAAATTGATTCCGCAAATGTTTGAACGTTGCGGTAAGACAATAAGTGCGGAAAAAATGAATGAGTTTGCAAAACAAAACAAGCACTTCTATTTCTTTGGCAGTTTTAATTCCAGAGAGGATATTGTAGATGATTGGCATCGACTTGGAATTGACAGCAATGAGCTTTGCGACATTCTTGTAGAGAGGTATTGGATAAAGATATATGAAGAATCGTATCAATAATCTGGTTGAAAAATTAAGAATAAAAAAACATCCGGGTATATACATTTTCCTGATTGTCATGGCTGTGGTATACGGCATTGATATGTTTATGAACAAGCCTTGGTATGATGAATTGTATACATATTACTATTTTGTCAGCAGAGGACCGATATATGCTGCCATACATTGGCCGGTTCCCAACAATCATGTGGGATATTCGGTGTTGTCGGCATGTTTTGATATATTTGGTAGTTCTTATATTGGATTGCGAGCAGTATCGGTATTGGCAGCTTTAACCAACATTGTGTTGCTGTATTATTTTTGTACACAGTTTATGAATAAAGCTTTTTCTTTTGCGACTGTTGTACTTTATAATACTTGCTATTTGGTATATAGTCTTGCATTTCAGGGAAGAGGATATACATTAGGCGTTACATGTTATTTGGTTACATTGATTTGCTTATATAGAATTTGTTTAGCCGTTGCAAAACGACGTGATTATGTTTTGTTTCCGATTGCAATGATTGTGGGATTA
This sequence comes from Candidatus Colinaster equi, assembly GCA_018064425.1. Classification (GTDB taxonomy): domain Bacteria; phylum Bacillota; class Clostridia; order Lachnospirales; family Lachnospiraceae; genus Colinaster; species Colinaster equi. The sequence continues at coordinate 22,994 of JAGHVF010000008.1, forward strand.
TATGTATTGCCGAGCTCTCTATATTGGGTAATTCCTACATGTGTTACAGGCGGAATATATATGTTATGCAAGAGAAGATATGCGGATTTAAGAAACATTGTATTGTTAGGGTTACTTGCAGCTGTTTGCGTGTTCGGATTATATTCAATAATCTGGCTGGCAATTGGATCCAATCTGTTGTGCAAAGATGTTTCGGGAGCATTTTACGGAATGAGTCATGTAAGCGTAATTCTTTCCGCACCTGTTAAAGCATTTAAGACAGGATTGGATTATATGCTTGCTACTCCGTATATACAAAGTATTCCAAGAGCTGATGCGATAATGGGTTTGCCTGAATATTTTAAAGAATTGTTTGATCAGTATATTTTCTATTCGGGAATAGCATTATGTTTATGCCTGGTAGTGTTGATTGCTTTGGGATGTGCGTATTCGTATATTTGGATGTATGGTATGAAATCAAGACTTTTTGCAGCATTATATATAGCTGTAACGTGCTTGATGGTTCCGCTTATGCTTATTATTCAAAGTGTTCATCCGTATAAAAGAGTGTTTAGTTTTTTCGCAATTCCACTGTTTATGGGTATTATGATTGCATTATATCTGGTATTTGAGCAGATTGATTCGGAAAAATATAAGCACAGAGCGGAAGTGGCTGTGTTATGCATTGTATTGTTTTTATTTATCGCCAGTATTTTATCTCCGTCATTCAGAGCACCGATTGCCGGTCGAGAGAATGATATTGAAGAAGTACTTAAGACAATCAATGTTAATGATATTGATTCAATATATTACACGGATGATTTTCAGAAATATGTGCTAAAGTTTTATCATGATGTTGAGCCTGTTGAGACAGATTTGGAAACAGCCGATTATGTAATGTTAGCATCCGAATATAACGATGACAGTTATCTTTCAGCCGACTGGCCGATAATTCCTTTACCTAATGAGGATGCACTTCAGTATATATTCGAGAACTTTACACAGATTGCATCAACGGATAAATATTCTGTTTGGTGTAGAGGTGGACAATAGTCCGTATTTGTGTTACTATACAAAAGTTGTAACAATTTTGTAACAAATGGCTTGGAAGTTTCTGCCAAGTGACTTGTGCCCGTAGTCTAATGGATAGAACGGGGGCCTCCGACGCCTTTAATGCAGGTTCGATTCCTGTCGGGCACGTAATATGACAACAAAGGAGTAGGCAATTGAAAAAGAAGTGGGAAAAGTTCAGAGAGGGGCTCATTGATTGGATCAAGGATGTAGCTGAACTGATAAGGGAAAACAAGAGAATTACGATTATTGTATTGTCATTTATTGTATTAATTGTAGTTGCTATATTGATATCATCATTTGCTGCTAAAAAATCAAGAAGTGTTGAGAATGTTATTTCGACTGAAGACAGTATGGAAACTGACGAATATCCGATAACAAACGAACCGCTTGAGATGGATGCATATCCGGAAGTAAATGAGTTGATGAAGAAGTATTATCAGGCGGTTGCTGACGGAGATGTTGAGACTGTTAAGGCATTAAAGACAGCAGTTGATGATAAGGAAGAGATTGTAATTAACAAAAAGAGTGAGTTCATTGAGAACTATCCGGTAATTACATGTTATACAAAAAAAGGTCCGGTAGACGGTTCGTATTTGGTATATGCATATTACGAAGTGAAGCTTAATGATTATGAGGCAACAGCGCCGGGACTTAATGCGTGGTATGTGTGCAAGAAGGAAGACGGTTCTCTTTATATCAATGACGATGAGCAAGATGAAAAACTGTCAAACTATTGTAAAATTGTGTCTGTTCAGGACGATGTTGTTGATTTGAATAATACTGTTAATGTCAAATTCAATGAAGTAATGGAAGCTAATGAAGAGTTGGCAACATTCCTTGAAGAATTGCCTGATACATTGATGGCATCGGTTGGTGAAGAACTTGCAAAGGCAGAAGCACCTGAGACTGAGACTACGGTTGAGACTGTAGAAGAGACAACACAGGAAGAGGTTGCTGTTGAAAAGATGGTAAAAGCTACCACTGTTGTTAATGTGCGAGCATCTGACAGTGAGACAGCCGATAAGCTTGGAAAAGCAATGGAAGGCGAAGAGTATAAGCTGTTGGAAGAGAAGCTTAACGGATGGTCAAAGATTGAATTCGAGGGTAAGGAAGCCTACATTAAGACGGAGTTTCTTGAAGTGGTATCCGAGAAGGAAGTTGAAGCAACCGATAATGAAGAGCCTGAAGCAGGTGACGATGATAATAATGATGATGATGCGGCAAAAGCTGCAGAAGATTCACCGACAACAGGTAAAGCAACAGTTACTGATACTGTAAAGCTTCGTAAATCTGCAAGTACTTCTGCAGATCAGCTTGATTTGATATATACCGGTGCACAAGTTGAGATTATTATGAAGCAGGCAGATGGTTGGACCAAAGTAAAATATGATGGAAAGACCGGATTTGTAAAGAGCGAGTTTTTGGAATAGTATGAATAAAAATCTTGCATTCCAATAATTATCGTGTTATTATTCGTAACGGAAAAGACGTCAAGATAGCCTTTCTTGACGTCTTTTTAGAAGATAAACATTTTAAGGTTTTATACCGGGAGGAGTAAATTATGTCATATGTTGATGAGGTTTATCAGAGAGTAGTAGACCAGAATCCTGCACAGCCGGAATTTCATCAGGCAGTTAAGGAAGTCCTTGAGTCACTGAGAGTAGTTATTGAGGCAAATGAAGAAAAGTACAGAAAAGATGCACTTCTTGAGAGAATTACAACACCTGAGAGACAGCTTCTTTTCAGAGTTCCTTGGGTGGATGATAAGGGACAGGTTCAGGTAAACAATGCATACAGAGTACAGTTTAATTCTGCAATCGGACCATACAAGGGAGGTCTTAGACTTCATCCTTCAGTTAATCTTGGCATAATTAAATTCCTTGGTTTTGAACAGATATTTAAGAATTCTCTTACAGGACTTCCGATTGGCGGTGGTAAGGGTGGTTCTGACTTTGATCCTAAGGGTAAGTCAGACAGAGAAGTAATGGCATTCTGCCAGAGCTTTATGACAGAGCTTTTCAAGTACATCGGAGCTGATACAGATGTTCCTGCCGGTGATATCGGAACAGGTGCTCGTGAGATTGGTTTTATGTACGGTCAGTATAAGAGACTTACAGGTCTTTATGAAGGTGTTCTTACAGGTAAGGGATTATCTTACGGTGGATCACTTGCACGTACACAGGCTACAGGATATGGTCTTCTTTATATGACATCTGAGATGCTTAAGTGCAACGGTCAAGATATCAAGGGTAAGACATGTGCAGTATCCGGTTCGGGAAATGTAGCAATCTATGCTATCGAGAAAGCATGGCAGCTTGGCGCTAAGCCGGTTACATGTTCTGATTCAACAGGTTGGGTATATGATCCGGAAGGTATTGATGTAGCACTTCTTAAGGAAGTTAAGGAAGTTAACAGAGCAAGACTTACAGAGTATGCTGCAAAGCGTCCTTCTGCTCAGTATCATGATAAGGCTGCAGAAGGTACAAATCAGTGGTCAGTTAAGGTTGATATCGCACTTCCATGCGCAACACAGAACGAGCTTAACATTGATGATGCTAAGGCACTTGTTGCTAACGGTGTTTATGCTGTATGTGAAGGTGCTAACATGCCTACAACACTTGAGGCTACACAGTATCTTCAGAATAACGGTGTTAAGTTTGTACCCGGTAAGGCTGCAAATGCAGGTGGTGTTGCAACATCAGCACTTGAGATGAGCCAGAATTCCGAGAGACTTTCATGGACATTCGAAGAAGTTGATGCAAAGCTTCATGATATTATGGTTAATATTTTCCATAACCTTGATGATGCTGCAAAGAAGTATGGTATGGAAGGTAACTATGTTGCCGGTGCAAATATCGCAGGTTTCCTTAAGGTTGCCGACGCTATGACTGCTCAGGGTATTGTATAGTACATATTTTGTGTTAAGTATTCAATTTACTAAAAGAAAGGTTGTCCGTTAGGGCAACCTTTTTTACATATAAAATTATATTTTACCCCAAAATGTGGTAAAATATAATAATTGTGTAATGAATTATAGTAGAAAGGTTTATGATGAACAGCAGTATTAATAAAAGAACAGCAGAATGTGTTGTTATG
>JAGHVF010000038.1 GCA_018064425.1 Candidatus Colinaster equi
ATTATATATTTATTTCTCTTCAACAAAATTCTTACGTTGCACAATATAGAAAATTGCACCAAGCGCTACCCAGACAATTAACAACATATATGATTCAAATCCAAAATGAACACCGCTTAATCCGGGTATTGGGATAAGCTGTAATATCATGAATGCCAATGAGAATACTACACCTATTGTAGCAAGTATTTTAAGCTTAAGAGCTTTTTCCTGATTCTTCTTAAGTGTTACAAGTGTAGATGCACTGGTAAAGAAGTAACCGATTGAAGCACCGATTGCACTCATATCCACAAACCATCCCAAGGCTTCTCTTCCAAGTATAGGACCTGAGAGAGATATAATAATACAGAAAATCATTGCATTCTTAGGTGTCTGATGCTTTGCGTCCAATTCACCGAACCACTGAGGCAAATAACCGTCTCTGCTCATAGAGTACATCAATCTTGAAGATGCCAGATAGAATCCCATTATGCCGGATAATACAGCACATGATACGCCCATTCCTATCAACACTTTACCAAAGGTACCAAGTAATTCTTCTGCAGCAATAAGCAATACCCAATCACCGGCCATAACTCTGTCGGGCCAATTGGTGAGTGCGGCTGCAGCTACAGTGTTATTGGATGTATATACGAAACAGCCAAATGCTATTGCGATAACCATAATGAACATTACTTTTTTGTATGAGAAATTGAATTCTTCCGCAGCCTGTGGGATTGTATCAAAACCTACAAATGCCCATGGAGCGATGGCAAATGTGGCAAGTATTGCAGACAAGATACCCTGAGTACCTACGTGAGCATATTCGCCGATATTTGCGCTTGTTGCGGCAGCAGCAATTGCAGCCTGCTTGTCAAATCCCCATATTGGTTGCATATTGATGCCGGTTGCTTTGGCAGATATCAGTCCGGCTATACAAAGTGTAAATGCAGATACTGCAAGCAATACGGCAAGAACAGTCTGAATAAATCCTGCTTTCTTAACTCCGAGAATATTAAGTACTCCGAACAGTATTAATATGCCCATTGCCAAAATCATCTCGCCCATCCAGACATCAAAGCCTGCAATAGCATAGTGAAAACCGAATTTTAATATATCTGCGCTACCGTCAAGACCATCAACAATCAATCCGATGGCGGTAGAGTTCATAGGTACATTGGTCAAATATGCTGCCACTAAGAACCATCCGCAAAAGTATGCGGCTTTTTTGCCAAAACACATTTTGGTAAATGTAAATTCGCCTCCTGCTTTTGGATACTTCGGTACCATGTACGCGTAACTGAACGCGATGATAACCATTACAAGTGCACCCAAGAGCATTGCGATAGCTGTACCTGCAACACCGGAGTTAGGTAAGAATTTCTTACCGGGGTTGATGAATGATCCCCAACCGATGATGCATCCGAAAGCAATTGCCCATACGGATGTGGGGTTAAGTTCCTTCTTTAATCCTTGGTTTTTGTTATCCATTTATTTCCTCATTTCTGATATATCCATATACTGTGTAGTGCGGTTTTGTGCGTATTATGAAAAATGAATGCGTTTTGTTTTGTTGCGTGTATATTGTATATTACGAGGTTAATCAAAGTCAGCGATTTTAGACATCGTATGTTTTGTCTATGGCTTTAAGTTCTCTGAATGTATCGATTTCTACAATGTCTTCATCTTTACAAGGTATAATCTCTATCTTGTACTGACCCTTGTAGGCTTGGTTGGGAACTGTCTCCCAGTATCTTTCTTTTCCGCCGGGAGCCATATATGCTTCTTTAATATGCTCTGACAATTTTGCACCGTCGGGAGCATTAAAATAGTATATTCCGACCATCTGATGACAGTTAAGTCCTCCGACTTTTTCTTCGCAGACACAACCGTCTTTATCTGATGTAAGACACCAGTCATCAGTTCTTTCTTTCCAAATACCAAGCACATTTGAGCGATAATTATATTTTCTGATAATCTTAGGATTGGAAACTAACAAATCCGCTTCAAGAATGTAGGCATTCTGCATCATATATCTTGCTATCATTGCTGATGATATGTTGTTTGCCTCATTATATGAAGGGTTCTCTAAGAATTTAATCATCGGATATTTGTACAACAATTGGTCGAACTGTTCAGCCAAGTATCCGCGTACAATGTATATCTCACTGATGCCTGCCTCTAAACATGCATCAATAAGCGTATCAATGATACGCTTGCCGTTAACACGTACAAGGGGCTTTGGTGTGTTCAATGTTACAGGTACAAGTCTTGTACCAAAACCGGCGGCAATAAAAATAGCTTTCTTTGCTCTGTACGGTTCGAGTGCATCAATACCTGCAGTGGTAATTTCACCATCACATACATAACCAAGCTCAGTGAACTCTTTCATAATCTTATTAACAGTACCGAGTGAGTGGCCACAGGCCTCCTCCAATTGTCTCTGACTCATGGATTCACCGGATGTAGCCAGAGTTGACAGAATATCAAACTGCTTTCTTGTTAGTTCCATATTTAATTTCCTCGCGTTCAATTTTAATAATATATACACACAAAACTGAACACAGTATAGGACGAAATGAGGATGTTGTCAATATTGTATTGCTCAAAGCAAACTATTTGATTTTATTCTTTCGCAATGGAATATGTAACTTCTCCAATATATCCTTCAGTATTTTGGCCGAATGATGCAGTCTTGAGTGTTCTTCCATACTCAATCTGTACGGAATATGACCTTCAATGCCACGCGCTCCGATAATCTGCGGAACACTTAGCGCCACATCTTCAATACCGTATTCACCTGTCATGACAGATGATACCGGCATGATAGAGTGTTCATTTTTTAGAATTGCTTCACAGATCCTTGTTACAGCCATGGCGATGCCATAGTATGTTGCTCCTTTTCGTGAGATTATCTCATAGGCATCGTTTTTGACCTGAGCTGCAATATCCTCCAATTCGGATAAGTAGTTACAGAATCCCGATATGCAATTAGGTGTACTTGGGTCGCATAATTCACGAAGCGGTATGCCTGAGATGTTAGCCCGACTGCTTACAACGAATTCCGAATCGCCATGTTCTCCGATAATGAACGCATGTACACTTTTAGGATCCACGTTAAGCTTACTGCCGATTAAGTATTTCAAGCGAGCAGAGTCAAGTACGGTACCCGAACCGATAACCTGGTTGACCGGAAGTCCTGATAATGACCAGGCGACATAGGTTAATATGTCCACGGGGTTACTGACAACAAGTATGATTCCCTTGAAATGGTGTGCGTTAATGCGCTCGATGATTTCTGACATGACTGCCACATTTCTTTCGGTCAAGTCAAGGCGACTTTCATCCGGTTTGGAATTATGTCCGGCGGTAATTATTACAATATCTGCATTTTCGACATCTTCATATGTGCCGGCGTGTATGTAGGTATGACCTGTAAAAGGAACACCGTGGCTAATATCCATAGCTTCGCCTTCAGCTCTTGAGGTATCAACATCTATTAATGCTATCTCGGAAAAAAGTCCTTTTTGCATCAATGCAAATACTGTGGCTGCACCTACATATCCGCAGCCAATCATAACAGCTTTATGTGTATCTATCATTTCTATACATATAATCCAACACATTAGGATATGAGTTGGATTTTTCCTTTCTCCCGGTTATTGCCGAGTTATTATATTCCCCCTGTTTTTGATTCATATTACTTCTTAATAATTGACGACGTGCATTTCGAAAAAACCACGTGGATGTTTACATGTAGGACATTCAAGCGGTGCCTCTTGTCCGTAATGTAAATGACCGCAATTACGACATATCCAAATTGTTATGCCATCCTTACAAAAAACCGTGCCGGTTTTCAGGTTACTTAATAACTGCAAATATCTTTCTTCGTGTGTACGCTCAATCTCGGCTACCAAGTACATTGTCTCGGCCAAATCTATGAACCCTTCCATTTTGGCTGTTTCAGCCATAGAGGTATACATCTGACTCCATTCGTGATGCTCACCATCGGCGGCAGTCTGAAGATTGGTAAGTGTATTGCCGATACCGTTTAATTCTTTAAACCACAGCTTGGCATGTTCCTTCTCATTTTCGGCCGTAGCTAGGAATATTGCGCTGATTTGTTCATATCCTTCTTTTTTTGCAGCTGACGCAAAGTATGTGTATTTGTTGCGTGCTTGAGATTCCAACGCAAATGCATTGCGCAGGTTTACTTCTGTTTGAGTTCCTTCATATTTGTTCTTCATATTCTTTTCTCCGTTTCTGTGATTGTTTCTTATGAATCAATCATTTCTTGTAAAATTGATGGCTGTCGACAACCTGTAACAATGTATCAATATATCAAGAAGAAGTAGCAGTATATCTTAACGTGACGCCACGATTGCTTGATATATGAAGTATATGTGGAGAACTTCGGCGATTCGAGATGACAAAACGATAAAATTTTATATTTTTTTTATTGAAAAAGTATGCCAAAACGAACTACAATCAATCATCAAGTTTCTTCATATTAAAAAGGGCGGGATATAAATGCAGTTTACTATTTATTGAAGAGGTGAATATTATGTTGGAAAAGAAGGCATTAAGAGCATTATCAAGAAATTTGAAAGCGGAACCTGACAATTATATGAATTGTTTCAGACGAAATATAAGTATGTATATAGAACAAAAAGAGATAACATTGCAGGAAGTGGCGGAACTTGCTGATATATCGCTTAGCACGTTGAAATCCTTTTTGTATAGCGATACCAAGGATTGTAATCTGTCTATGGCAGTGAAACTTGCTCGGGTATTCAAGGTAAGTGTGGATGAACTGGTAGGATGCGGTACATTAAGTCCGCAGACGTGCGAATCTCTGCAGACGGTCAGGCTGTTGCCGGAGAGCTTTACTCACTTTGTACGTTGGTCTATCCATTATCACTATAGTCTGTTGACATCTAAGAAAGTGACGGATAAAGCGATTGAGGTAATGAATGCAGTGGTTGGCGAATGCGGCAATTTGAAGATGACTAATAGAATGAGCGTCATTGATATTTCCGAATTGAATGATGATATCAGGCCCAAAGTATTTATGGGAATTCGTATTCCGTCTGATATGTATGCACCGGAATATTTTGAAGGCAATATATTGCTTCTTGCCAATGATAGAGTAGCGATGCCATCGGAGCGTGTTGTTGTGTCCGGAGGCGGTAGTATGTGGATACTTGACTGTCGCGATGAAAAAGATGCGGATGGTAAAAAGATTAGAAATTATTATTCCATAAGAGACGGTAAGAAACGGGCTGATGAGCACACAATTGAAAGTATATTGGGATATATCGTAAAAGTACAGAGTGAATAATTTAGATATAAAACTGAAGGCGAAATGGACAATAGTTATATTTTTATATACTATAGTGATATGATAGTTATAGAAAAATGACATACAATCAATCCATAGAACAACGAAAACACTTGCAAATATCGGCGATCTTGACATGAGGTTGAGATAGTTGCGCTTGTGAAGATATGGAGGATTGTTATGGAAAATTACATTATGTTGATTTATCCTGCACTAATAGTGATATTGCTATTTGCTTGTGCAAAGGTGTCACGCGTAGGTGAATATGTGCAGGATGCCTGGAGTGTTAAGCAAGCGAAGGCAATGCAGTCTGTAGCGGCACTTATGATTATATTGCATCACTGTGTACAGACAGTGACAAAATACGACAAAGTGTACAAAGGTCCGATTACGGAGTGGAATTCGTTTGGAATTCTTTTTACATCGGTATTCTTTTTCTTTTCCGGTTTTGGATTATATATAAGTTATAAAAATAAACCGGATTATATGAAAGGCTTTTTGTCAAAGCATCTGCCTAAGCTGTTGATTCCATTTTTTATTACAAATATTCTTTATTTAATCGTTGTGGGAACAGGGCGCGTTTCGTCAGTATTGGATATGTTTACATCAATATTCGGATTGACGTTAATCAATACCAATGCGTGGTTCTTAGTGGAACTTATTATTTTGTATATTGCTTTTTATCTGTGCTTTACAAAAGCATCCAATGGGGAAAAAGCATTCATATACTTGTCACTGTTTACAACTGTAATGGTAATCGCAGCTTTGTTGCTCGGACATGATAATACGGGAATAAACGGCCATTGGTTTATGGGCGAATGGTGGTATAATACGACTTTCATATTCTTAATGGGTATGATTGTTGCAAAGTATGAGAAACGTCTAAAGAGCATGGCAGAGGCAGCATACAAATGGTTGCTTCCGGTGACAGTTGTGCTTTTTGTTGCATGGTATCAACTTGAAGAATATGTAATTGATAATCTGGGATACTATATGGAATGGAGATGGCATCCGGGTTATCTTGAGAAAACAATATCGCTTTTGACACAAACAATACTTTGCGCACTGTTTATATGCGTGTTGTTATTGATTTGTATGAAGGTGCAATTCTCGAATAGAGTGCTCACATTTTTAGGTGGCATCAGTTTTGAAATATATCTTATACATGACATTTTCAGACAGGCACTGTATAACAACGGTCATATGCCTGATGCTGAATACATCGGCCTTGTTATTGCGTTGTCGATTGTTGGAGCGTGGTTATTGTCTTTGGTAGACAGCAAAGTGAAAGATTTCTATTTTAGCAATGAAAGCAGTTTTAGAATTTGGAAAAAAGACAAAGAAAATTCGGAACTTAGCTATGAGGCAAAACAGAAGCAGAAAAAGGCAAGATCAATAATCAGGGTAATAAAAGGAATATATATTGTGGCAGGTGCAGGCTTATGCGTTACATTTGTGATGTGGCTATACAGTGTAACCCTTGGTGCCAGCAAGACATTTGATACAGAGATGGAGACAATTAGGACGGCTGAAGTCGGTGATGTTGTATATTACGGCAAGTGGGAACTTGACTATCGTAACGGAACAGAGGAGAGAATTCCGTGGGTGGTATATGATATTGTGGATGATCACGCATTGCTTATTGCAAAAGATGTACTCGCAAATGTAAGCTATCATGATTATCACGAAGAAACAATATGGAAGGAATCAAGACTGTGCCGTTTGCTGAATCATGATTTTTACAATGAAGCCTTTAGTAATAAAGAGCGAGGACAGTTGTGCGGAAGATATGATAAGGAAACGTATAGCTGGTGTGAAAATGAAAAAGATGCTTTTGACTATTATATAAATAAAGATGGCGTGGATGATTTTGAAGATGTAATTGTTAAAAAGGAACTTGTGTTTATTCCGTCAATGGAAGATTTGGCAGAGTATATGCCGAGTGATACCGATAGGATAGCTTATGCTACTGCGGCAGCTGTTGTGCAGGGAGTCGGTAATATTAATAATGATTACAGAGCAGCTTGGTGGATTGAGAATCCGGGAACCAATGAGATGTCTGCTATGTATGTTGATGCAAATGGTCATGTAGATGAAGCCGGTAAGACAATTAATAATGCCGGAATGGGAGTGAGACCTGCCATATGGATAACGTTCAATTAGTGAATAAAATATGCGATGAAGTTATTAACGGACCGGATATTGATGAACGCGGACTGGAGAGAATGCATTATGATATCTCGGGCTATAAGCTTTTTGCAAGGAGAAATCATATTCAGGCCAATGCTGTTTTTAATGGGATGAAGATTCATTGGCATGATGAAATTGAGATAATATATGTGCGCAGCGGACATATGAAATATCGTGTTAATGAGCATATTGTGCCATTAAACAAGGGCGAAGGAATTATTGTAAACAGCAGACAATTGCATATTATGCAAAGCTGCGATGTAGATTATGAAGTTGATTGTGTAATCTTTCATCCGGAGATGCTCTGTGCATCTGAGCATATAAAGAAGCGGTATGTTGAGCCTGTTATCAATACAAAAATGCCGGAATATATGTTGGTTGATCAGAGTTTATCCGGTGGTCGAACTGTTATAGACGGTATAGGAAAACTGGTTGAACTTGCGTATGTCAAAGATATGGAGATGGAGGCACAGGCATTACTATTCTCCATGTGGCATGCAATATACAATATGTGCTGTCATCAGGTGGTACAGGAAACTGTTGACTATGATGAATTGCAGAGCATGAGGACTATGCTTGAATATATCTACATGCATTATGCTGACAGAATTACTATCGCTGATATATGTAAAGTCGGTCAGATTGGAAAAAGTGTATGTACTAAAATGTTTACCGATTATACCAATTATTCTCCGATTGAATTTGTAAGGCAGTTTCGTGTAAGCAAAAGTATGGAACTGCTTAAGAATACTTCTTTAAGCATCACAGAAATTGCATATGAAGTCGGTTTTAACAATGCGAGTTTTTACACAGAGACATTCAAAAAACTGCGCGGGATTACACCAAAGGAATTTCGTAAATCCTGTGGCGTGAATTGTGATATGGAAGGGTAATCAGTAGGGGAATCCATTACATTGTCAATTCGTGTCAAATAACATATACTGTTTGTATGTTGTTTTGGGAGGATATATGTAATGGAAAATGAAAAGAAAAACCCGGCGGGATTGCTGCCGATGCTTGTATTTTTGGTGCTTTATCTTGGACTGGGCATCATCTTTGAATATGTTATGAAAATCGAAATGGGCTTTTATAATATACCCATCGTTTTGATTATTCTTGTTGCACTTTTGGTTGCATGTGTGCAGAATCGTGCGGTTCCTCTTGATGAAAAACTTGTAATCATGGGAAAAGGCATCGGTGACAAAAACATCATTACCATGCTTATTATTTTTATGATGGCCGGAATTTTCGTTGGCGTTGTAGGACGTTCTTCCGCTGAAAGTGTTGCATATTTTGTACTGTCACTCATTCCGGCGAGATTTGCCGTTGTTGTATTGTTTGTTGTATCGGCATTTGTGTCTCTTGCAATGGGTACCAGCGTTGGCACAATCACTCTTCTTATGCCGATCGGATGCGCCATTTCACAGGGCTCGGGATTTTCGATTGCGATGTGTGTCGGAGCTGTTGTCGGCGGTTCAATGTTTGGAGACAATCTGTCTTTCATCTCGGACACTACGATAGCCGCATGCAACGGACAGGGTTGCAAAATGAACGACAAATTCAAGGAGAACTTTAAAATAGCATTGCCCGCAGCAATTGTAACTGCTGTGATAACTCTTGTTGTTTCTATGAATGTTTCAATTTCCGATGCAATCAGTGGCGAATACAATATGATTTTGATTATACCGTACATTATTGTACTGGTTGCGGGAATCATCGGAATAAATGTGTTCTGGGTACTCCTTTTAGGAATTGTATCGGGAAGCGCTATTATGTTGTGTACCGGTTCCGTAAATCTCCCGGATATGATTGCCAATATGGGAGTAGGAATTGAAGGCATGTATGAGACATCGATGGTCGCAGTGTTTGTTGCTGCACTGTCCGCTCTGATGGCAGCAAACGGCGGATTCAATGCACTTATAGATATCATCCAAAGAACTTTCAAAGGAAAGAAAGGCGGCATGATCGGTATCGGAATTCTTGTTGCAATCATGGATATTGCGACCGCAAACAATACTGTGGCAATCATCATTTCTAATCCGATTGCACATAAGATTGCCCAAAATCGCGGCATATCAGGACGAAGAACAGCGTCACTTTTGGATACTTTTTCGTGCATTGCCCAAGGCGTTATTCCTTACGGCGCGCAAATGCTTGTCGCACTTACCGTTTGTGAAACGATGGGAATAGCCGTATCCGGTACAACAGTAATGAAATACCTTTGGTATCCGTACATGTTGCTCATCAGTTCGCTTGTATTCATTTTCATGATCAAAAACACAAACGATTCGAAACAGTAATTAGCATTGCTTATGCAAAACAAAAATTGTTTAGCTGTGCGATTCCGTATATACTGTGCATCTCTGCTTTATTATATTTTGAGCAGTATATCTCTCCTTTACAAAATTTTGCGGGGGGGGGTATAATATTATAGGATATTTTGATGTAAGAAGGGTGTCATGGAGAAGCGGAAGTATATTCGGGAAGATATTAATCGCAAAGCATTGTTCTACATACAAGGAGCCGAATTCGGTAGAGTTGAGTTCAGCGGTATAACAAAAAATATCAGCGAATGCGGTATGGCGATAGAAATATGCGGTGATAGAGATATAGATATCGCAGGTGGGGCAAATGTTGGCGACGTTATCAAATTCGTTATTGTAGATGAATTTGAATATATGTTTGAGAAGCGAGATTGGTGCGTTTCGGGTAAGGCCAAAGTTATTCGAATGGAATATATTGAAGATAAACTGATTATCGGGTGTGAATTCAGTAACTTGCCTTATGATGTAGAAGAATATATTGTTGCAAAGAAAGTAGTTACATTTCAAAGTAACGGATATCAGATTTGAACATTGTAGTATTGTCTTGCAGTATGTGTTATACATACTGCAAGATTTTTTATGTGCATTAGTCGTAATTGGAAAAATTATTTAACGGTAATTGTCGTGATATCGGTGACATTACGTTTGCGATCGGCATCTGTAGATACCCATGAACAGGCATGTCCGTCTTCAACAAGAAGGTATACGGTATCGCCGCCAAATATCTCATCACCTGTTACATCCGCACTGAAATTATCACTGGCCGTAATCGTGACCGAATCGCATTGATTGATGCCGTATTGTGATAGCAACTCGGATAGCAATGTACCTTCCGACATATAGCTGTCGCTATTGGGAAGCGTAACGGATATCTCTGCGGTAGTAAGTGTATTAAGATTAATTACTTCTTGAACTCCACTTGTTTGAAGCGATATTGTGCCGGTGTTATTGGCAGCTTGAAAGCGATTGTTTGCTATTGCTAATATGGCAATAATCGCCAGGCATATTAAGGTGATTACTGTTATTCTTATTGTCGACTTTTTCATTGAATCATTCCTTTGTCGTGTGATTGGTGGCGTTGCTTATTCAGTTAACAAAATCAAATCCGTTGCCGCCACGTTCTCTTTTTCGCACATACATTGCCTCGTCGGAACGTTTGTACATATCTTCGAATTTGTCACTCGGAACTGAGAAATATACGCCCATACTTATTGTAAAATGATATCCCTTTAGGCTGTCTATTTGCAAGTCCGCTAAGTTGTTAAAAAATCTGTCAAGAACCAAAGAAGCTTTGGCAGATGAATCAAGACCGAGGGCAAATATGGCAAATTCATCACCGCCAAGTCTTATGCATACATCAGTATCGCGGAATGAAGATTTCATGGTATTGGCTACAGCCTGTAACACTTCATCTCCGACAGAATGTCCGAATGTATCGTTGATGTATTTGAATTTATCAATGTCAAACAAGCAGAACGCCCCTTCGCGTCCGCGCGAGTTGATACACATCTCACCGTTTCGTCTGTTAAATATCTTGGTAAGCGGGTCTGTTGAACTTTCCTCTTTGAGAGCTTTCATATAGCTGTTAAGCTGTTGCTCGAGCAACGTCTGTTTGGTTATGTCATTAATCAGTCCGACTATGCCGATGATATTACCGTTGTCATCTTTGACAGGTCGTTTGATTATCTGGAGATATTCAACGACGCCATCAGTCTCTTCTCGAATGACATAATCCTGACTTTTTCCGGTACGCAGTATCTCCTTATCGGCTTCCATGGCTTTGCGAGCATTGTCCTTATCTTTACGGATGTCGATGTCAGTCTTACCGGCAATGGTCCAGTTCTCGTCGCCTGCATTAAGATGCTTCCAATAGTGTGTTGCAAATACATATTTGCATTCGGTGTCTTTGAAGAAAATGCAGGATGGTATCTCTGATAAGATTCGTTCAATTGTATCGGCGTTTTCAAAAATCATTCTTTATTACCTCTTAATATGTGGCTATATACAGTTATTGTAAGACATTTTTGTCATAATTCCTAGTATTTTGTGATACAATAGGGATATATTCATTTTTGGAGGATGTAGCTGTGAAGGAAGTATACGATTTTATTAAAAAATGCGGAACATATTATTTGGCGACGGTAGATGACGGAGCCGCAAGAGTAAGACCTTTTGGAACAATAGATATGTTTGAAGGCAGACTTTATATTCAGACAGGTCGAAAAAAGGAATGTGCACGTCAAATGGCGGAGAATCCTAATGTTGAGTTGTGTTGCTTTGACGGGACACAATGGCTTAGATTATCCGGTAAGCTTGTAGAGGATGACAGAAGGGAAGCAAGAAAGCACATGCTTGATGAGTATCCTAATTTGAGGGCAATGTACAATGAAGATGACGGCAATACGCAGGTACTCTATTTTACGGAGGCTACAGCGGTATTTTCATCATTTACGGAGCCACCGAAGACTATTGAATTATAATATGCAGATATTATTTACGTAAAAGGTGTATTGTGGGTTGGTGTGCGTCGATTGGACGCGTTTGAGGGTATGTCAATGGAAAACACAAAGGATAATTGGGGACGTGTTTGTGCTCCCGAAAATATTTTGAGTGAAATGAATATCGGACTTTGGACGCTTGAGATAGACGAAGGGAAAGATGTTCGCCTCTATGCTGATGATATGATGTTGGGACTTATCGGACTAAAGGAACGTTTGTCTCCGGAAGAGATGTATAAGATTTGGTACGCGGGCGTAGACAAGGATTATTACGAAGAAGTAAATGCATATCTTGATAACATGGTGGCAGGTAAATACATGGAGATTGTATATCCATGGCATAATCCCGACGGAACTACATATACTATAAGATGTTCCGGAATTCGTGACATGAATTATACAGACGGAGTACGAATTGACGGAACTCATAGCGACGTATCGGATGTGGCAAGAATCGAGAAAGATAAGCTTAAAGAATTAACTGACATGATTGCTGCTATGACTGCGGATTACGAGAGTGTTATTCATGTCAATTTTGATACGATGTTAGAAGAAAAGTACAGAACCAGTTCGCTGATTGCCAAGATTTGTCCGGAATGGAAAGATGAGACCAACTACAATCGCCGATGTGAATTGCTGGCTCAGTATTTGATAATTCCGGAAGACAGAGCTCAGTTCTTAGAAGAGGTTAAGCCACAGACTGTTATGGCAAATATAAGTGGCGGTAAGGCGTATTTTGTCAATTTTAGAGCAAGTATTGAAGGACGTACATATTGGTACCAGGTAAAATTTGTACATCATAAAGCGCATAAGTCTAATAAATGTGCTCTTATTGCTATCTATAACAATGATGAGGCAATACATAAGGAGATGAGAGGGCGTTCGATACTTAACGGCCTTGGCGAGGACTATTCATATATTTCATATATTAATCCTATAACGGAAAAAGAAGAGATATACAAGTACAATAAGGATTTTATGAATAGTGTGTACGGATGGGAGGCAGAGAATATTTATTCTGAGAATATCCGACTGATTGCTGAAAAATATGTCTATTTTGAGGATAGAGAACAATTTTTGATTGACACTGATATTAAGACTTTGTACAAATATCTGAAAAAGAAAAAAGTAAAATATATTACGTTCAGAGAGCAAGTTGATGGCCAAATAGTATATTACCAGGGGAAATTTGTACTGGTTAATTTTGATGGCGAGGAAAATATTGTATCCGGATATCGAAATGTAGATGATTCCGTTATTAAAGAAAAACGTCAGAAAGAAGCATTGCAGGAAGCGGTTAAGATGGCGGAATCGTCAAACCGTGCCAAGACGGTATTTCTTAACAGTATTTCTCATGATATACGTACGCCTATGAACGCAATTATCGGATATACCGAACTGGCCAGCAACAATATTGATAATCTTGAAAAGGTAAAAGAGTATCTTAATAAAATCGGTCAGTCGTCGGCACATTTACTTGCATTAATCAATGATGTACTTGATATGAGTCGTATTGAATCCGGTAATGTAAAGATTGAAGAAAAACTTGAAGATATAAATGAAATTATTGAAGTAATCGGTAATATCGTCAGGGCAGATGCATATGCCAAGGGATTGGAATTCCTGATTGAGGCAGTTGATGTAACTGATAATGTGGTGTTCTGTGACAGGCTCAGGCTTAATCAGGTTATGCTAAATATTTTGTCTAATGCGATAAAATATACCCCGGCAGGCGGTAAAGTAATTCTTAGAGTCAGAGAGCAAAAAGCTGAGAATGAGAATTATGCACGATATATTTTTGAGGTTATTGATACGGGTATCGGAATGAGTGAAGAATATCTGCGTACCATTTTTGAACCGTTTACCAGAGCCAAATCATCTACGGTAAGCGGCATTCAGGGTACAGGACTTGGTATGCCGATTTCAAAACGTATTATTGATCTGATGGGCGGAGATATTTCGATTAGCAGTAAAGAGGGAGAAGGAACGGAAGCGGTTATCACATTTACATTTAGATTGAATGATTCTTACAGCGGTATCAGGAAATTGAATGCTAATGATTGCGCAAGTGATGATGCGACTGTAACGAAAGCGATAGATCGTACGTGCGGTGGCGCGACGGTAGCGGAGGCGATAGACTGCGTCGGTAAGAAGATCCTTCTGGTAGAAGATAATGAGATGAATCGTGAGATTGCAATGGAAATATTATCAGAGAATGGATTTGTGGTAGATAGTGCTGAGGATGGAACTGTAGCTGTAGATATAATGCGACGTGCTAATCCGGGGGATTATGATATTATTCTTATGGATGTGCAAATGCCGGTTATGGATGGATATATTGCTACACAGACAATACGAAAGCTTGCCAAAGAAGGCGTCAATAACATACCTATTATTGCAATGACTGCAAATGCGTTTGAAGAAGATCGTAAGCGTGCGTTGGAAGTAGGTATGAACGATCATATTGCAAAGCCGGTGGATATAGCTCAGATGAAGAAGGTTATTTGCAAATATATATAAAGCAGGTTGAAAGATGTTTGATTACTATTTATTTGATTTGGACGGAACACTTACCGATCCCGGATTGGGGATAACAAATGCGGTAATGTATGCTTTGTCCAAATATGGCATTAGTGTTAATGATAGGGAGCAATTGTACAAATTTATAGGACCGCCGCTGCTTGATTCTTTTCATGAGTATTATGGGTTTGATGATAAGCAGTGTGCAGAAGCTCTTGCATACTACAGAGAGTACTATAGTGTGACCGGTTTATTGGAAAATGAAGTGTATGATGGCATTATAGACTTGCTTAAGCAATTGAAGGCAGCAGGGAAAACAATTATTTTGGCAACTTCCAAGCCTGAAGAGTATTCGGTTAGAATTCTTGAGCACTTTAATTTGTTGGAGTATTTTGACGATGTGTCGGGTGCTACAATGGATGAGAAGAGAAGCAAGAAAGACGAAATTATTACATATGCTTTGCGCAAGAATAATATTGTGGATACGAATAAATGTGTCATGATTGGTGATAGAAAGTATGATATCCTGGGCGGAAAGAAGAATCACCTTAAGACAATGGGGGTATTGTATGGCTATGGCAGTCATGATGAGTTGACGGCAGCAGGTGCCGACTATCTGGTATCATCTCCTGCGGAAATATTTAAGATATAAGCAATCTATATAAATAGCGATACAAATGTTATTGTGATAATGGACAGCAGCGTAGTCAGTATGATTCCGCTGCTGATTGTGTCTTCACCGGCATTGTATTCTTTTGCCATCATCAACGGCATATTGGCACAAGGCAGTGCGGACATAATGACAAGAACCAGATACAGATTGATATCTGTTATGTACATACGCATAATCAATGAGATAATGAGCGGCAAAATCATAAAACGAATAACCGTAAAAAAGTATAGACGTATATTGCCGAATACTTTTTTAGGATTCATTTTTGCAACAGCGTTGCCAAGTACCAGCATAGACAGGAAAGTAGTACATCTGCCCATAAGCTCTGCACTGTCACATACTATTGATGGCAGACGCAGATTGGTTGCATATATTATGATGGTAACTATGGATGAGATAGTCCCAAAGTTAATCAATTTTTTCCATACAGGCGGTTCATCAATAACCATATTCGGGTTGAACCATCGCCCTGCGGCGCGCATGACATTCATTCCGTGAGTGTATATGATGAGATTGAACACCAGACAGCAGATAGATACGTAGATTAGCGCATCGGTTCCAAGAACGGCAGATACGAAGGGTATGCCGATAAATCCCACATTGGAAAAGAGTGCGAGCATAGAGTAGGCAAAGCGCTCCTTCCTCTCGACGCGAAGAATAACAGGAATGACATATGACATTACAAAAAGTATCGCGTATAGCACCACGAAACAAAATATTGCAAAAAAGAGATGCTTGACAGTAAGGACGACCGTTGATGATAAAGCGGATGAAATAAGGGTAAGCGGGTTGCAGATATTGATAACAATAAATGATATATCCTTACTTGTCTTATCATCCAATCTGCCTATGCGGTATAAAAATACACCTACACCAATCAATATGAAGATTATCACCATCTGTTGCATTACTACGAGAGTATTCATTGTCTGCTTCCTATTCTAACATTATTACTGAGGCAAGCGAGCCACGTCTTACACCTGCACGTCTGTGAGAGTAATATCTGCCCTGTGTACAGAGTGTACATGTGCCGACTGTCTCAATATGGTCTTCTTTTATTCCAAGTTGTAAAAGGCGCGTGCGTACTACACCGCGCAAATCCAACATATATTTACCGTTCTCCTTTGCGTTCCACAGAGGTGTACTGTCATGGGTATATCCAAGCAGGGAACGCATATTGTCGATTACTTCGCTTCCTACTTCAAAACAGCACATATCAATAGCAGGACCTATGGCTACGTCAATATTATCGACTGTAGCACCAAGAGAGCACATTGCCCGAATGGCTTCTTTGGCAATATCGGCAGCCGTGCTGCGCCAACCGCTATGGACAGCTGCGATGACACCGGCTTGCTTGTCTTCCATAAGGAGCGGTACACAGTCCGCGGTAAAAACGGCAAGCGGTACTTGTGGGATATTGGTAACATATCCGTCAGCTTCAATCGGTTCATTTTGTTCATACGGTGGCATCAGATCCTTGGCTGATGCAATATGAATGTGATTGGAGTGTACTTGATGTCCGCAGACAATTCTATCACTGTGAATGCCGCATGTATATAGGAATCTGCGCCAGTTTTCGGCAACTCGTGCCGGACCGTCGCCTCTGTTTAATCCCAAATTGAGTGAAGCAAACTCTTCTTCACTGACACCGCCAAGTCTTGTGGAAAAGCCGTGCGGAGCTTCAATGATCATGCTTTTTTCAATAACAGCACTTTCGGGGTGCTCAATTACCTGTGCCAGTTTGTCGCCTTCGTAGCGAAGCGTTAGATTGATGTTCTTGGCACCTTCAAGCAATGGCTTTAGGAAGTACTTATCACCTTCCCAAGTTGGAAGCTCCAGTACCTTATCTTTTGGAACAAAGCATAATGTTCCTTCGGGACAGTCTTTTTTAAGCGTGCCTGTATATTCAGTGGCAAGGAAAAGATACATGTCTTCGTCTTCCCATTTATCCGATATGAATTTGATTAAGCCCAGTTGCGAATAACCGGTAATCGTTAGCCCTGTCTCTTCATATACTTCGCGTAGCATGCATTCAACGGCTGTTTCGCCGGGCTCAAATTTGCCACCTACGCCTATCCATTTGCCCTCATTTAAGTCGTTTTCCTTTTTGTTGCGATGAAGCAACAGGTATTGTCCGTTATTTTCAATATATACTAATGTTGTGTTAATCATGCGTGTGCCTTTTCGGGGTTTTTGTGTTTTGTTTTTTTGCGTGTTTTTTGCTTTGTTTTGTGCTTGTTTGCTTTGCTTTGTGCTTGTTTGCTTTGTTTTGTGCTTGTTTGCTTTGTTTTTGTGCTTGTTTGCGCGTGCTTGAGCTGTTGTGCTTGCTTTTGGCGCTGGGTTTGGCCTTTCTGTTGTACTTGCCTTTGGCGCCGGGTTTGGCCTTCCTGTTGTACTTGCTTTTGGCGCCGAGGGTGTCCTCCCTGTGGTGCTAGGCGAACCTTTTTTCTGCTAGGCGATATAGAAAGAACAATTACTATTGTAATGCATAGCTTAATTAATGCAAGTGTTGGGTGTGGATGAGAAACGCAGCGCCGTAGAATCGGAAAATCATCGAAAATTGCAGAAGGGAGCAATTCCGATGAGAAACGCAGCGCCGTGGAATAGAAAAGTCATCGGGAATGCCAGAAAAGAGTAATTCCGATGAGATACGCAGCGCCGTGGAATCGTAAAGTCATCGAGAATGTCAGAAAAGAGTAATTCCGATGAGAAACGCAGCGCCGTGGAATCGGAAAGTCATCGAGAATGTCAGAAAAGAGCAATTCCGATGAGAAACGCAGCGCCGTGGAAT
>JAGHVF010000040.1 GCA_018064425.1 Candidatus Colinaster equi
GTAGAGCATCTGACTCTTAATCAGGTTGTCCAGGGTTCGAGCCCCTGAAGGCGCACTATGAGGGCATCGATTTCGTGGACGTATGAGCCATGGGGTCGGTGTTTTTTTGCGCACAAAAAAGGCAAGTGCTATTAATCACTCGCCTATAGTCTACATCATTTCTTTTATTGCTTTATAAAAGAATCATACAATTGCTTAAAACTCTTCTTTCCGTCATCATTATCAGCATATGTAAATATAATACTTACAATATCACTATCTTTTGATTTGACGTAATACTCTTGTATAAGACTCTTTTTTCCGGATGTTACGGTAGTAGATATTCTTGAATAATCATCTCCTGCAAAAGATACCGTATCAATGATCTCATCAAATTTGTACTCAATATCCGCATCGGACACCGCAGTAAGATTAGCTTTAAGTGTTGTCAAATAATCATTTGCGCTCACTTTATTACCCAAATGTTCAACTATCACAGAAACTTTGGCCAACCCGTCTTCAGATTCACAATTCATCTCACAATCAACACTTCCTATGGCCTTATCCAACATTTCCTTTGAATAATTATCTGCCAACATATCCTTTGTGCCGTTTAATTCATCTGACGTCATCACACGTAACTTTGCATTTTGCGGCGAATCAAACTCAAGTTCAAGCCATTCGCTTGTATATCGAGAACCATCAACACTACCTTTCATATATTGATTGGCATCGACATCTACAGTTGTAACCTCATACTCTTCTTGTATTGATTCACTTTCCTGTGTTACATCCTCTTTTGACTTGTTCTTATTGCAAGCACATAAAATCATCATTGTTAGCGTTACACAAAGGACAAGGTATATCTTTTTTTTCATAATATCTCCGTTTTATCTAATTACTATCTTTGCCTTATTTACAAGTTGCTCATCATATGGCGGATATCTCATTGCAATATCTGTTCCCGTACTGTTACGATATATACTCTTACAACGTGTAAACGTATCAAAAGAGTACTTTCCATGATATCTACCCATTCCGCTGGCACCAACACCGCCAAAAGGTAAATTACTATTAGCAATTTGAAGAATTGTATCGTTAACGCATCCACCGCCAAAACACAATGTATCTTCAATTTGATGGATAATATCGTTATCTTCACTAAAAATGTAACATGCTAAAGGCGTAGGTCTGTGCTTCAATGTAAGCAACAATTCTTCCAAATCATCGTACGTGATAATAGGGAGAATCGGTCCAAATATCTCTTCTTTCATTATAGGACTTTCAAATGTAGCATCCGGAATAATTGTTGGCTCTATTTTATTCTGCTTATCATCACCACGACCACCGATAACATTGTTCTCTTTGGCTATCGCATTCATCAATCTCATATAATGATGGAGATTGATTATCTTAGGATAACCGTCATTGGCAAACGGATCACCGATAAATTCTTTGGCATATTTCTTCAAACTCAAAATCAATTCATCTTTTACTGTCTCATGTACTACAACATAATCCGGCGCAACACAGGTCTGTCCCGCATTCATTACCTTGCCCCACATTATTCGCTTAGCTGCCAAATCAATATTGGCTGTTTTATCTACAATGCAAGGACTCTTTCCACCCAATTCAAGTGTGACAGGTATCAAATGCTCTGCTGCGGCTCGCATAACTGTTTTGCCAACTCTTTCACTACCTGTAAAGAAAAGATAATCATATGGCTGATTTAGTATTTCATCATATGAAACAGCTTCCTCTATAACATATATATATTTTCGGTCAAAGACACTGTTCACAATATCAATAATTGCCTGAGTTGTATATGGACTGGATTTGGATGCCTTTACAATCACGCAGTTTCCACCTGCAATCGCACCTACAAGAGGGCACATGGCAAGCTGAAAAGGATAATTCCACGGCGCCATAATCAACACTGTACCATACGGGTCTTTTAATATATAACTTTTTCCCGGAAACAACTTAAGCGGAGTACGCGCTTTTTTGGGTGCCGCCCATTTTTCAAGATTCTTTATTGCAAATTTTATCTCTGAAATCACCACACTGACTTCAGTCAAATATGCCTCTTCTTTTGATTTGCCCAAATCATGCATCAATGCATCATATATCGCCTGTTCATGCTCAACTATTGATTCAAGCAATTTGTTAAGGCTATTTTTCCTAAATGCAATATCTTTTGTTGCATTTGTGTAAAAGTATTCTTTTTGCGACTTTACAATTGCATCAAGATTCATTATTTTCTCCTTATTCTTCAATAATCTGCTGTCGTATATATTCTACTACATTAGTAAGCTTACTTCTCTTCCAAGCTTTATCTTTTTCCTTTTCCGCAATCGGACATATGATGTGAAAATCGAGTCCCTCTCCTTCCACTCGACCACTTCTCTTTGGATTCATAAAATTCTCTTCCCACTCTTCATCTGTAGCATTAGTATACTTATCCGGATTTAGAAATATCTGCTGCCTCTTCGTATTATCAACAAACGCTTTTGCAGCGAGAGGTTCTAAAAGGTTATATTCATCCTCTTTCACATCTTCAAAAATGAGAGGTAACTCACCTTCTACGACTTTTTCATTCTCTCGGTCAATCTTGATTCCCATCGGCTCGAAATTGAAACCTTTCGCATCGAGATTAATTTTGAGCAACACACCTTTTTGTGTATTGAACTGCACACGCTGATAATCCGTATCAAATATAAAATTGCCAAGCGAATAGAATATTGCCTTTCCGTCAAACGTCTCATAGTTCATAGGAACATGCGGATGATGTGATACCACTATATCAGCACCCATATTTAGGTATTCAATATATCGATCTCTCGTATACGGTGAAGGTAGCGATGTAAATTCCTCTCCGCCATGAGCAACTACGATACACCAGCGACACTTCTGTTTAATATGTGCAATTGTGTCACGTATTCTGTCCATATCACTCCAGCTAAATGAACCCGGAATATCTTCCGTGGCTTTCTTACAACCTCTCTGATATCCCACACCAAACATTCCTATTCCTCCTGCCTCATCGAGAAATAGAGGTGTAGCCGCCTGTCCAATATTCATACCTGCACCAATCGTATATGCACCATGTCTGTCAGCCTCTCTAAGAGTATCTTCCATCCCCTTGGGGCCAACATCCATAATATGATTATTTGCAATATTCCAAATATCAGCACCTATATCTTGCAAAAATGAAGCAACCTCAGGATTCATACTATGCATAAGACTTGCAACACTGTTAGATAACAATTGCTTGTCACCATCTGACAATGCCCCTTCTACATTAGCAATTACATGATCGCCGCTATTCAAAAAATCAAGTATCTTATTTGACAATAGACCTTTATCGGTCCATTTTTTATCCATGTATTTATCAAACCCAATATCGCCTGTGAATATCAGTGATGTAGATTCCTTCATATATGTATGTATTCCTCTTTTTCATTTTCTTACTACTATTATATGTATCGTAACCTTTTTCATTTTTATATGCAACTTTATTGGACTTTTTTCAGATTACTTCGTATACTATATTGAAGTTGGATAACATATTTTTTAATGGAGGATAATATTATGAAGAAAAACTTTCTTATTGTAACAGCTATTATGGTCTGTGCTCTTGCAGGATGTGGCAAAACTGATGCCGACCTTGCTCCTGTTGAAACACAGACAGAAACAGTTTCTGAAATTACCGACGAAGTGTCTACAGAAGTAGCTACCGAAGCTGCTGTCGAGGAAACAAGCGCCGCCGTTTCTTCTGATACCAATGCTGAAGACATGAAGGCTTATGCATCAATTATTGAGACTATCCCTTCCGGAAGTGCATATGCATTTGCTCATATTTCGGAGAATGCCAATGCTCTTCTTGTTACAGATTACACATATACATATGAAGAAGATCTCATTGCTGCAATAGACGCCACAATATATTTTCTTGATGCAGACGGCAATCCAAAGGAATATGGTAAAGTTATGAGCGACGGAACAGGCTATCCTTTATCTCTTTCCGACAATCTTTACCTTATGTACGGTGGCAATCATCATATGGCCAAGACTTTCATTGATGCCGCAAACGGTTCAATGATGACAAAGGAAGATGCTGAAGAGGTATTTGATACAGATGGTAATGCAACATATTACTACTTCTCACTTGATGAAGAATTTGAAGGTGAAGTAGAAGATAATAGCAAGCTTACTCCTTTATATGATGAATTCCACAATGCAACAATTATTCCATTTACCGTTGTAGAATAACCATCTTTTCGATCATCCTTTGATGGATTAATCAAAAAATATATAGATGAATTTAAAGAACGACTTCGTCAGTGACTGAAGACGTTCTTTTTTTTGATAGTAAAACATCTTTTTGGTGGTTGGAATGAAACATTAATCTACTCATGCATTCAAAGGATTATGGGAAAAATTTACTTGTTATTAACAAGCCGGCCGGATTTGTCATCATGGTACCTGTTCAGACAATGTATTGACAGATTAAACTCAACGTGATATATTGCGGTCGTTATATATCAACCGCAATATAAAGGAGTGAAATTATGAATACAGTGTTAATTACAGGGGCTTCAACCGGAATCGGATATGAGTGTGCAAAGATTTTTCTGATGAACGGGTGGAATGTTGTGGCAACAATGCGAAATCCGGAAAATGCACCGGATACATTGAAACAGGAAAATGTGTTGATTACTAAAATGGATGTAACCGATAATGATAGCATTAAGAAAGCAATCCAAGAAGCAATATACAAGTTTGGACAGATTGACGTACTGGTTAATAATGCAGGATACTATTCTATTGGCGTAGTAGAAGCAATTCCGGAGGAAGAAATCAGAAGACAAATTGAAACAAACCTACTGGGACTTATTCTTACAACGAAAGCTGTTCTTCCGTATATGAGAGAAAAGCGAAATGGTCTTATTGTTAATTTGTCGTCTGTGGCCGGTAGAACTACTGTTCCGCTTCAAAGTATTTATCATGCTACGAAATGGGGTGTTGAAGGATTTTCACAGTCACTTCAGTATGAAGTTGAAAAACTGGGAATAGATGTTGTTTTGATTGAGCCGGGAGTGATTAAAACAGATTTCTATTCAAGGTCAATGAAATACTCACAGGACGAAAAACTGACAGAATATCAGGAAACATCAAAAAAAGTGGGGCAATATCTCATTAACGGCGGAAATAATGGATCAAGTCCAAGCGATGTTGCCGAAAAAATATATAGAATAACAACGTCGCGAAAAAGAAAAATGCAATATGTTGTCGGAAAATCAACAGGAATTGTTACGATAAATAAACTCTTGCCAACTAAGATAGTAAGAACGATAATTAAGAAAACAATGATGAAATAGGGAAAGGATAATTATGCCACCGAAAATAACAACAAGCAGGGAAATGATTATTGAGGCCGGATATAATATTGCGGACGAAGACGGAATAGGTCAGGTGAATTGCAGAGCAATCGCAAAAAAACTCGGTTGTTCCACACAGCCGGTATTTAGCCGCTTCCCGAACATGGATGAACTTAAAGAAGAAATATTCAACTATGCCTGCAATATATTGGAAAAAAGTATAGCAGACAGGCTTGAAAGCAGTAAAGAGCATATACTTCTTGAAATATCCGTGAGTGCGCTGGCAGATTTGGCAAGAGACCACAGTAATCTATATAAACTTATTTATCTTTCGGATTTCCGAAGCGAAAAGACATTCTTGGAAGAGCGTGAAAAGTATCAAACGAACCAGCTAATTATAAAGGAACTGACTACCAGATACGGAATCGATGCCAAAAATGTAAAAGAAATATTTGAAAGAATCAGCTTGCTTGCACATGGAATTTGTACAGTAATAGCAACGACTACGATAAACTATTCAAATGAGCAGGTAATCAAAATTATCAATGACTCGCTGAACGATGCAACCGGAAATAAATGAAAATGTGCCATGATTTGTTTCATGGCATGAAAAGAAATATATTCGACTATAAAAGCAAAATTTGGTATTCCGATTTTATAAGCTAAGGAGAACTCTTATGAGTATAGAAGCAACAAAAACAAGCTTTGAAGAAAGTTTTAAGGAAACAACATTTTATAATAAGCAGACTCAGGATGAAAACCATTTGAGAGCCATCTTGAAATGTGTTGAAATAAAGCCCCAAATGAAGGTTTTGGATCTGGGATGTGGAAGTGGATATTTGACTTTTCCAATTGCAAAAGAAAATCCTGAAGCAACGATAATAGGCTTGGATATCGTTACAAAGACTCTGGAAAGTAATACAGCAAAAGCTGAAACGGACGGCTTGAGCAATCTTGAATTTAGAACATATGATGGAAATATATTTCCTTTTGAAGATGCAACATTTGATCTTATTGTTACCAGATATGCACTTCACCATTTTCCCAATATTAAGCAAAGTATGAATGAAGTAGCAAGAGTATTAAAGCCAACGGGAAGATTGTTTATTTCAGATCCCAGACCAAATGATTGCGATATATCAAGATTTGTTGATGATTATATGCAGCTAAAAAAGGACGGACACATAAAATTCTATACAAAAAATGAATGGATGGAAATATGTGGTGAATGTGGACTTTCCGTAATGCAATCTTTTGATTCACAAATTCGTTTCCCAAAGAAAAAGGATACAGCGGTTGGATTTGAGGAAGTAATAAGTAGACATGACAAAATGATTGTTGATAGCTATGACTTATATGAGACCAAAGATGAAATATGGGTGACGGAACAAGTAAATAATATTCTTTTTTGTAAGGATATAAAAGATTGAGCAATTGAAGAAAAGCTTAAAATCCGCCCTCACTACGTTCGGGACGTATCGGCCGCGCGATAAAAAAAAGAGATGCATACTGCATCTCTTTTTTTACCTTTAATCGGGGTGACGTGATTCGAACACGCGGCCTCTACGTCCCGAACGTAGCGCTCTACCAAACTGAGCCACACCCCGTAGCCACGAACTATAATAATACATTTCCATATTAAAATCAAGCATTATTATACTTTACATTGTAAGTAATCGGATCCCTTTGCGAATAATCAAATAATGACATATCCGGCACATTTTTGACAAATGCCGGTTTGCTCTTAGGGTTCTCTCTTAAATAGTAGTCCAATGTGAGCGATTCTCTGATTTCCTCTATCTTTGAGACATCATTTGTTGTCTCATGTGATACGAATTCCAATATGATCTCATATTTTCTGCTTCGTGCCGGTACTTTTACAAAATAATCATTTGCTCTGTAGAACACGGCCAATGCCTCATAAAGCTCATATGGCGTATCATACATCTTCAATAAACGGGGGATGGTCTGCGTAAACTGTGCAGAATTATAATAATCCTCCAACACCTTTTCTACATCTTTCAACTTAAGTATCTCATCATATGTTATCCAATTTGTCGATAGTACTTCATATGGAGCACTATCGAGATATTTTATACCATACTCTTCTATATGTTCTTCTATACTTGTTCCTTTTAGAACCTTAAGAAATCCCAGCTGCAATTGATGTGGATTCATATTGTAGACTTCATTAAATGATGTCACAAATGACCTATAATCCTCATATGGCAAGCCCGCAATCAAATCAAGATGTATATGAACATTATGCGATTTTAGCAATTTGGATGTTACTTGCCTAATATGAGAAGTCGAAACATATCTATTAATTGCCTTAAGAGTTGTCTCATTTGTAGATTGTACACCTATCTCAAGCTGGATTAATCCGGGACGCATTTTTGATAGTAATTCAATCTGATCATCTTTCAAAATGTCTGCCGCTATCTCAAAATGGAAATTGGTAATACCATTATCATTCTCATAAATGAATTTCCAAATATCCATTGCATGATCGTGATTGGCATTAAACGTCCTATCAATGAATTTGACCTGCTTAACTTTTGCATTCAAAAAACAAGCAAGATGTTCTTTTACACTGTCAATATCACGATACCTTAGTGTCTTATCTATTGATGATAGACAATAGCTGCAACTAAACGGACATCCCCTTGAAGATTCATAATACAATATTCGATTTTCAAAGCATTCCGGCAATGGATTCTCATAATAGAACGGAACTTCGTCCATAGATAAACTCTTTCGGACGCCGGTATATCCGGTGCTTAGATACAAACCATTTATTGATAGCATATCATCTGCCGAATTGTATGTTAGCTTCTCAACCAATTCGGCAAATGTTTCTTCACCTTCACCAATCATTACTCCTGTTATATAAGGATAATCCGTCATTACCTTATCAGGATGATATGTTACCTCGGGACCACCCAGGAAAATCTTTACATTTGGTAAAATCTTATGTATTTCAGGTAAAATCTTACGCATAACATCACTATTCCAAATATAACAAGAAAACCCGATGCAATCGGGTTTCCTGTTATATATACCGGCTATAATATCCTCTACCTGTTGATTAATTGTATATTCTGCAATATCAACTATAGAATCACTATGTATTTTACTGTCTGCATATGCCTTGAGACTATATACAGCCGGGCATGAATGTATAAATTTGGAATTAATGGCTACCAATAGAAAGCGCATATTATACTCTATATCCTCTAAATGTTTGTTCTTGTGTAAGTTCGTCAAGAATCTTATTCTTACTGTATGTCATTCCCGTCAGTACACTTTGTGTATGTATCATTACCGGACCGGATGAATCTACATCTTTTATCTGTTCATATGATGCTCTCAACTTATCCAGTTTATCCCTTATTATACTCAAATTTGTAATATCATTTTCAATAATAGCCTGACGAACAACTATCTTCATATATGTATATAACTGCTTTAACGCTTTGGCCGGCTCATATCTGTAATCAAGATTCTGTATCATTTCATCCAAACAGTCTCTAACATGTGAAAGTGCCAGATTTCTTTCCTTTATATCATTTTCGTTATACAGTGCATCATCCAAATATGTTATACATATCTCGTATAGAAGTATTATTAATTCTGTTTTGTTCGCATTTGCTATTCTTAAGGTATATTCCTGCTTCTTTTCACGAGTCATCTATACACCTACTTTCCGATAGCTCTTTTACTGTAACAACTGCAACATCTGAGACGGTCTTTCATTAGCCTGAGCCAATATTGCTGTTGCTGCCTGATTGACTATCTGCAGATTTGAATAATTTGACATTTCTTCAGCCATATCCGTATCCATGATTCTTGAATATGCAGCTGTCATATTTTCTTCTGAAGTTGCCAAATTGCTACCGGTATGTTCAAGTCGGTTCTCATATGCACCAAGTCTGCTTCGCATATCGGATACCTGTGCAATTGCTGCTGTAATCTGATCAATTGCTTTAAGAGAATCTTCCTTGGTTGTAACCTGTAATATCATATCTTTAGTCTGATCTGAATCCTGATTCTTAAAACCAAGTGATTCCATTGATAATCGCTCCATCTGTATGCTAACAGTCTGGCTTTCATTGGCTCCTACCTGGAATGTCATAGGACCGTATCCTTTTAACTCAAGTGATATAGCCTGATATGTTGCATTTGGTACCATAGAGATGATGTTACCATCTACATCCTTTGTCACTGTTGCCGCCGTAGCAGCGTCAGTATCTATCATCATACCATACGTATCCAATACAATCTTATCTCCTGCATCTCCCGATAACATCATATGATATGTATCTCCGGAAACACGGAATTCTTCAACTTTTCCATCCGGTCTTGTTGCTGTAATAATACAATTAGACGGATCGGTTGTTACGCCGTCATCCACACCTGTAATATTTCCTTCAGCATCATATGTTATCTCATTCAAATTGAAATTGTAATTACCAAACATAAGACTTCCGGAATAACTATCAACTTTTACATCAACATAATCTGTGTATCCCTTATAATCAAAATCACCTGTAAAAAGTTTCTGACTGTTATATTCCGTAGTCTGTCCTATACGATCAATTTCTTCACCAAGCTGTTCAACCTCATCCTGAATCGTACGACGATCTGCCTCAGATAATGTTCCGTTTGCAGATTTTACTGCAAGTTCATTCATTCTTTGAAGAATATCATGCACTTCAGAAAGTGCGCCATCAGCAATTTCAACCACCGATATTCCGTCTCTTGCATCCTGGCTTGCGTCCTGTAATCCCTTTATCTGTGCATTCATTCTTCTCGAAATAGCCAGACCTGCCGCATCATCTTTAGCACTGTTTATCTTATATCCACTTGAAAGCCTTTCAAGTGAAGAAGTTAATTTATTATCATTAAGCTTCAAACAATTGTTTGATATCATAGCCGAAACGTTATAGTTAATCTTCATACTCATGGTTGTGTCCTCCTTATATGTAATGCACTATTACATTGCTGTCATTGCTGTCATTGCTTCCACAAAAACTTTACCTATCATGTATAGCTGTTTGTCGGAAACATCCTCATATATTTTATCGGCTTTATGAGCTGAAAACTTATTAGAAACAGTAGATTTTGTCGTTACAGTTTCAATTTCATTTTGCTCATATCCCAATTTTGTTAATTGAACATCCAGATCTTTAGCCAATCTGTTGATATTCTCCGGAGTTTCTCCGTCATAATATATTATTGCCGACACATAACTGCCCTTATCTTTAAGTACTGCTGTCACATCTCCGAATATCTCGTTGTTCATATGCACCGATACATTGCTGTCATCTTGTCCATGTATCATTTTTAGATTAATTCCCATCTGTTTACCCTGCACATTGACAGGAATATAGTAATCCTCTTCCTTTGCAGCCTGTGTTGCAAAAGATATCTGTTTATGCATAAGAATGATGCTCTTCAAATCAATATAATGTGACACTTCTTCCTCTTGTGCCTGTGTCAAAATATCTGTCATTGCTTCACTAAACTCATCATACGCCTCGTTCATTGAATCCTTATCATCCATTGATTGAAGCAATGTCTCGGCTTTTTTCCTGTAATTCTCAGATATATCCTTCTTTGCACATCTGTCCATTTGTACAAATATGCTGTTTATATCTGTAGCAAATGCTTGCGCTGCTTCAACATTATCAAAAGAAACTGCTGTTTTTGCATTTAGAACTTCTTCAATAACATTATCACTTACATTCGTTTGCTCACGCATCCTTTGCATACTCTCATTAATGTAGGCATCTTCCAATTGTGCGTTTGTTTCACTTCCGATACTATCCTCATATGCAGCCATAATCTGATCGGTAATAGATGTCCCTGACACAATCTTTCTATCAAGAAATCCGAAATTATCATCAATATTAACATCCATTTTTATCTTACTGCTTCTTACGGATTGAATCAGATTTCCAAATGTAAGATTTATACCGGATTCGGCTATTGCTCCGATTGCAGCATAATCATTCTTTTCAAGCATATTAAGCATTCTGTATATTCCGATATATGATTCTCTCTCCTTTGGCGTTATTTCTCTATTCTGCTCTAATTTATATAAGAATCTGGAATATTTCTCTGCATCGGATTGTGGATTGCTGTCAAGCTTGGAGGTCTCTTCTACTACTTCATCAATCGACATATCTAAAGGATTAATACCCTTTCTGATTAACGAAAGTGTCTTTCCCGGAGTGAGGGAGCGTACCGCAGATTGTACTGTTCTATCAAGTAATCGGATTTTTGTAATATTCTCCTCGTTAATCTCAATAGAATTATACCCAAGTATTCTCACTGCGCGTCTGTTCTCATCGCTTAATTCCATTTTAAGATCTGCCAAAATGTCATCAACATTCCTAAATGCTTTCTTGATTGAATCTCCCATATCTTTTCTCGGAGATGTCATCATCTGTTCATAACTATCATTTGCTTTAATGTATTCTGCTTTAACAGATATACCTACACTATGAATAGATCTAAGTGTAATGCTATCCGCAGCAGATATTCTTCCTATTGTAGCAAGAGGTAAACTTGGAATCTCATCAAGTACAGTTCTTGTATCCTCATAAATACTTACCTTTGCATCAAGTTCTTCTACCGTACCATTACCCAAGAATTCACGTCGTAGATTGTATTCCTGCTCTTTCAATTCATCGAGTATCTTAGTTACAGATTCCGTATCAATATTTTTGCCGTTTTTTATCAAACGAATATTCGCATCTAAAGACATTGCAAGACGAGTTTCTTCACGACTAATTGCCATCTTAAGCAATTTTTCCTTCTGCGCAAATGCCTTTTCAAATACTCCTTCATATTTTGGTGAGAGATTGGCTTCCTTAGCTTTCTTTCCTTCAAAAAGTGCCTTTGTTGCCGAATCAACTACTTTAATATTATCTACAGGCCAATCAATTTGCTTTATTGATAAATAATTCCTTATTTTATCTTCTGTTACAGGTATTCCTTTTTCTATCAACCATTTGGCTGCCTGCATAGCATCTTTTGCATCTACTTCACCCAAATCCATTGCATCAAGATTTTTCTTAACCTGTTCCTTCAACTCATCCCATTCTACTTTTTCGGCCTTCTTTGCCAGGTAACCACCCATATCCTGTGCATAATATCCTCTTGCCTGCTTGAAACCGTCTCCTGTAGAACTAAATCTGGCTGTATATATATTCTCAACTGTCGGCTGCATATCATTATCAACCATATACTTGATATTTCCATCCGACAGTTCATTTACCTGCTCCGTTAATGCAACCGCTTCTTCTATTTCCTTAATATTTGTCTCGCATACAGGTAAATCGGCCTGCTGCAATTTATTGCTGATAGTATTGGCTATAGTCTCACTTCCACCCACTTCTGCAAGAACTTCCTTTGACAGGTCATCGTTATATCCAACAATGACTTCCCCTGCCTCTGCCATAACAGCCTTAATATGATCCAATATCGTAACAGACTGTGAGCCATCCATCTTGGAAGGATCAAAACCATCCTCCTGCATTTTCTTAAAATCATCCCCAGACATAGAATTAGACATAACAGTCATGTAATCTCTGGCAGTTGCAACATCTATTGCTGCCGCTTGTTTCATAACGTCTTCTGTCGTTCTTCCGTGAACTCCGTAAGCATTATCATCCATGTACATGCCGGTTATGTCCAATCTTACTCCATCAGCCTTTTCAGTTTTTGAATAAGTTGTAGGAGTTGGGATATATGTGTATTCTTGTATCTTTTTTGCGTCTATATCCAAACCTATCTTCAATTGTCATTCCTCTCAATATTTTGAAATAAAAATAGAGTGAACAAATATCTGTTCACTCTATATTTCGGCTTTTTTTATTCTATTCTGAAG
Source organism: Candidatus Colinaster equi (assembly GCA_018064425.1). GTDB lineage: Bacteria > Bacillota > Clostridia > Lachnospirales > Lachnospiraceae > Colinaster > Colinaster equi. The sequence goes on from JAGHVF010000040.1 coordinate 13,258, forward strand.
ACTAAACACACTATATCTCAAAGATAAGTGCTGCAAAAGGTGCAAGATTGAATGTCAACATATATTGTCTGTTATCACATGAAGCTTCCGTCGGCATTATCGTCTTTGGAACAACTGAACCATTACCACCAAATCTCTCTTCATCACTGTTAAGCAACAATTTAGCTTTTCTTCCCTCAGGAACTCCAACCGTGTAGTTCTCTCTGTTTATTGGAGTCATATTGAGTACAAATAACATCTTCTTTTTGCCATCAGCAGATTTTCTGATAAAACTGTAGGTACTTCTGTCAGCATCATCACAATTTATCCATTCAAATCCGCCCCAATCATTATCGATCTCGTACATACACTTATTACTTCTGTATATCTGCAATAATTCTCTGACAAAATCATGCATGCCTCTGTTAAGCGGCTCATCCAATAAATACCAATCAAGCTCCCTGGCTTCACTCCATTCTCTTTCCTGAGCAAAATCCTGTCCCATAAAGAGAAGCTTCTTGCCACAGTGTCCGAACATAAATGTGTATCCAACACGCAGATTAGCATATTTATCAACATGATATCCCGGCATTTTATTTACCATAGAACATTTCAGATGAACTACTTCATCATGCGACAACGGTAAAATATAATTCTCGGAACTGTTATAACTCATTGCAAATGTCAGTGCATGATGGTTATTCTTTCTAAAATATGGATCCAATTTCATATATTTACAGAAATCATGCATCCATCCCATATTCCACTTAAAATCGAATCCGAGTCCGCCATTCTCAACATTTGCGGTGATTTTTGGCCATGCTGTTGATTCTTCCGCAATAGTCATTACACCGGGATAAGAACCATGAATAACCGAATTTAAATGCTTAAAGAATTCTATTGCTTCCAAATTCTCATTTCCGCCATATTGATTCGGCAACCATTCACCATTTTTTCTTCCATAATCCAAATATAGCATTGATGCAACAGCATCAACTCTCAAACCATCTATATGAAATTCTTTTATCCAAAACAGGGCATTGGCAATAAGGAAATTCTTAACCTCCGTTTTACCATAATTAAAAATCTTTGTACCCCAATCAGGATGTTCACCTCTCCTCTTATCAGGATGCTCAAATAAACAAGTTCCGTCAAAGTCTGCAAGTCCATGTGCATCCCTCGGAAAATGTGCAGGTACCCAATCAAGAATCACACCTACATTATTCTTATGCAGCTGATCAACAAGATATGCAAAATCCTCAGGTGTTCCATATCTCGATGTTGGAGCATAATATCCGGTTACTTGGTATCCCCATGATCCGTCAAACGGATGCTCTGCAATACCCATAAGCTCAACATGGGTATATTTCATCTCTTTAAGATATTCAACAAGTCTGTCTGCAAATTCTCTGTATGTATAGAATCCGTCCTCTGTACCATCAGGATGCTTCATCCATGAACCAATCTGGCATTCATATACAGCCATCGGCTCTGCATTCATATCCTTTTTCTCTCTGGCTGTCATCCACGCAGAATCCGACCACTTTATCAATGATAAATCCGTAATAATCGATGCTGTACCCGGTCTTCTCTCTGCATAATTTGCAAACGGATCTGCTTTATACAATTTTTCTCCGCTTGGAGTTGTTATCAAGAACTTATACATTTCCCCCGGATTAATACCGGCGAAGAATTCACCCCATATTCCACCCGGTCCCATTTTTTCCAATGGATGAGATTCTTCGTTCCAATCATTGAATGTTCCTATAACATGTACGCTTGCTGCATTAGGCGCCCATACGGCAAAGAATGTTCCCACTTTTCCGTTCATCTTTGAAACATGTGCACCCAATTTCTTGTAAATATCATAGTGTGTACCTTGTGCGAAAAGATACTGATCAGCTTCCGATATGAATACTTCCTCGATCTCTCTTTTTGCTGTTGCCACAACCCATACCCTCCTAAAACTAATTAATAAAATCTCTTTCTTTCAAGATAATCATATCATCTTCATCATATCGCTTACCGAACATTACATCTGTTACGTGTTTGAAACTAAACTTTGTAGCGTGCTCTATAGCTTCATCAACTATCTCACGTACATCTGTTACCGTTACGATATGATCCGATGTCTGCAACTCATCAATGCGCGTATGAAGTGCCAAGATGCCCATCTCATCTATAGAATACTCCATATGGTCAGCATACTTTCGACCATACGCAACTAACGCATCATCACTGAGTTCTTCTACCTCAACATGAATGTTAAAGAGCTGTTTCATCTGCTCAAAACCATTCATAAATCTATTCATTACTTTCAGTGTATCCTGCATAACTACGAATACACCAAACTTTTCCTGATTAAGTGCTTTCAAGAGACTTTCGACAGTTTCCGGTCGCATATCACCGGCCTTCTCGATAATCAATCCACCGTTTGCAAGCTTCTCAAGCATTACATCTACAGCTTTTTCATTAAGAGATGAACCTGACACTTTGCCGACTTTTCCGGAAAAATTGTCGTCGATTCCCCTCGCATACTGCATAACATTCTTGGCCAGCTCCATAGAATCTTCCATAGATTCTCCGGTTACAAATACGTTGCCGGTGTACGCGGCAAGACTAATATTATCCAGTGACTCAAGCAACTTGGTTCTTGCTTTTCTTGTTTGCACAAACGAACCAAACAGAGCAATTTCTTCATCCGTCATGTTTCGCGCTGTTACTTCTTGAGACGACTCGGTATTTTCATCAGACTCTACTGTCTCTTCACTGTCACTCTCTGATTCATCAACCATCGGTTCAGCCGGTATCTCTTCGGTTTGCTCCGATTCTTCAACCAACTCCTCTTCATTGTCATAATCGGATGAATCTTCCATATCGGTATCAGTTGACGTTACATCTTCAATTGCTTCTTCAGGTTCTTCGTTGACATCCTCTACCTCAGCAATCTCTTCAACCTCCGGGTATTCTTCCTCAACATTTTCTTCCGAAGGAACTGACTCATTCATTACAGTCTTTAAATACTCTTTGTATTCCTTATCAGCATCAATCGGTTCAGGCTTACTATCAGATTCCTGCTCAAGTTTCTCAAGAATACCATCCCTGGCAGTTGCTTCAAAATCTGTAAACAAACTACCTGTTTGCTCAAGCACTCTTCTCTTGATTTCTTCATGATGTCTTTCTTGATTCTTTTTCTTGCTGTTCTCCCAATCAGATAAGAATTCTTCAATATCAATCTGACCGGTAATCTGCTTCTCAACTTTTTCCTCTTCCGGAACAACCAGGCTTATTTGTCCATCATATTCCTGACTAAGCATTTTCTGCATAGAACGAGGAGGTGTTGTAGAATCAATCTTTTCTGATTCTGTCTGTGAATGAATAGTCGCAATGTCCCTGGATTGAAGAGCCTTGTCAAGTGCTTCTGCAACCTTTCTGTCAATAAGCTCCATCAATTCCTCTTTGGAAGCTTTCGACATATCAATCATCGGTTCTTCCTTAACCGGTTGCGGTGTCTCTTTAACCACTTCTTCCTTAGCCGGTATAATCGGTTCCTCAGGTATCAATTCCTCAATAAGAGGTTCGCTTGATATTTTTGATGTATCAACCGGTTTAATAACCGTAACATTGTCTACCGGCGTATGCGGAGTATAGACAATAGTCTTATCGGTTGCCGGAATATTGGGAAGTATCATTGTGATATCATCAGCCGATTCTACTTCCTCTATCTCGGATATTTCTTCCATCACAGTTGATTTTGGAGCATTTTCCTTGAAAAACAACTCCGTCATCTCGGCTGTATCCTGCATCATAGGAGCCATTATTGTCTCTGTCACACTACCCGGAACATATGCCTCTTCTTCAGACACTTGCTCTTCTTGTGGCTCTGCTTCCTGTTCCATGACATAATTGCCGCTTGCAATAGTATCCGTATTCTCGCTATATACATTACTATCCTCATTCAAATATGCTTCGTTGGCATTATTTTGAATCGGTGGAACAACCGTCTCGTAATCAGAGAATGTACCCTTTATGCTTTCTGCGAGTGCTTTCTGGATATTGATTGTACTATATTGACCAACATCCATAGGCTTAACATATATATCATCATTTGCATCAATTTTATCCGGAACATTCTCTTCTACCGCTTCATGCACAGCAGTTCTCTCGATATATTCCTGGCGCTCCTTTGGCTCAAGCATGCCTCTGTATAAGCGCTCCTGATCCTCTGTTAACGGCTGATAGAGCATTTTAAGCTCCATTGCCTTCTTAATGTACTTTCCCTCTCTGAACCAAATAACCAGTTCATCGCACTCATCCACGCAATTGGATATCAATCCAACCTTTTGATATAAACGTGCCAGCTCATAGCACCACTTCTCTGTTCTCTCGCGCTTCTTAAGCTCTTCAAGGCATTCTATTCTCTCTTCCAGACTGGCATCTTGTGCTTCATAAATCTTGTATAACAAAATGAATTTGCCATTATCTGTCGGAGCCATCTGTACAAACATTTTGTAGTACTCCATTGCCTGTACAACTTCTTCCATCTTTATACACAGTTCGCACAGAGAATACACAATAGCTTTACTGTTCTGGCATCTTGTATACGCTTGTTCCAACAGTATTTTTGCTTCGTTATACCTCTTATTAATCTTATATAAGTCACTGATTGTACACAAAGTTGTAGCACTTCTTACTCTCGTCCAATCGATAGTATCCGCTATCTCGACAGCTTCTTCAAATTCTCTTTTCTTAATAAGTGACTTTATCTCGTCACTACGTAACTTGTATTCATACTTATCCAAGTTCGTCACCTCTTTGAATGATTGCTATAAAAGGGTCACATTACACTAACCCACTATCTAAATAAGTGTATCATAGCAATATGCAAAATACAAGAAAAAGGGTAATCTTCGTTGATGTGTACAAGATATTGTATTCATTGTGTGTAAATAAAGATATGTTTTATGACAAAATTCCGAATATTAGCAATGCAATCGCAACATAATACGTTGCAAGATTCCATCCGTGCGTTGACCATCTTCTTTTTCTGTGAAAATAGAGAAATACGATGAGTGTATCAGATATGAAAAAGAGGATTCCTCCAAGCATAACAAGAAGGGCATTTAACGACTGTAACTGAATAAACATACTTATACCATGAGCCATAAGCAATGATACAAATACCGAATACACATATATTACCAAACGCAATACGTTAACCAAAACAAATCTATTTGTCTTAAGAAGCAAATATGTAAATATCAACACCAAGACCGGAGCAATCAGTTCCGCTGCTTTCATAGGACAAATAATTGATAATCCGATAATAAAGCTGACATGTGCAAGCAAGAATAACCCTGCTCCTACAATGAAATATTTTTTATTCTTATGAGAATTAAAAATTCCCAACACGATATCTCCCAGAAAGCAAAGCAAAAATCCCGATCCGACATATTTATACTCTTGCACATTATTGTGACTTAACGCATAAAGAAAACTCAGTATCACAAAAGACAAACTGCTTACTGTCTTCATGACAAAAAACTTATCCCTGAATTTGGTATTAATCAGTGTACCAAGAAGAAGCAATATTAATATGCAATATGCAATTGTCATACCTGTTATCACACCGGTCATATTGTTCTCCCCAAAATACTTTCCAACTTCAAAAGGGGTCGCAAACAGCAACCCCTTTTATTGTCTAACCGACATTTTTCTCAATATAATCTCTAACTTCTTCTTTCTTTATCCCAAGTGAAATTCCCAGTTCGCCAAATAATATGTCCTCTGCTGCATGAAAATATCTCTCATCCGTACTCGTTGCCTTTTTTCCGTCAGCAATTCTTTCCTTCTTGCGATTCTGAAGAACAATCATCATCTCGCACAACTCTTTACAGTCTGCTTTGCGTAATGCATCCGTAAAATTTCTCTCTCTTACCTTATCATCACGTATCCACTCCGGCTTAATATTTTTTATCTCACCAATTAGGCTTTCTGCTTCTTCTTTGCTGATTACTTTTCTCAGCACCTTTTGTTCACTTTCTACCGGAGTAAAAATTGTACTTCCTTTTAGGTATACCTGCGACATTGTGTAGTACAGCTTATCTTCGGAAACACCGGGTAAATCAATATGACCGATGCTCTTAATCTGACACACGCCTTTGTTACCATATACTACGTATTCACCGACTTCAAACATACTTCATCCCTTCTAAATATTTTTACTCCCAATACAAAGTCGCTACGCCTACATTTTATCAAAAAAACAAGTGTTTCGTAAATGAAATTTACGCAAATCCCCTAAAAAAGTTGTTTTATTTCCTGCAACTCTTCCGCTGTCGGCTCACCCGGCTTCCATGATATATTCTGTCCGTCTCCATGATATCTTGGAATAAGATGAATATGAAAATGAAAAACTGTCTGACCGGCAACTTCATTATTATTCTGAACAAGATTAAATCCGTCAGCATTTAACTTCTCTGTCATTGTCTCAGTCATTCTCTTTGCCAATGTAAATGCTTTGGCCACCTTATCTTCCGGTAATTCATATATATTCTTATAATGATCCTTGGGAAGAATCAGCGCATGACCCCTCGTTGCTGCTCCCATATCCAGAATCACCTTAAATTCATCATCTTCATAAATGGCATTTGTGGGAATATCTCCGTTTGCCAACTTACAGAAAATGCAATTATCATCCTTCATTTCTAATCCTCCATTTGTTATCTACATAAATAAAAACAATTCATCAAGACTTCTTAATACGGCAAATTCTCCTTTTACCTTCATCTCGCCGCCCATAAATGAACGCTGGAACGTCTTATGTCCTGCCAAAATCTCGTTCATTGTATCATTTGTTAATGTACACTCAACATCAGCTTTACCAATATCATTTGTCTCAAAACTAACATTGCTGATATTAACATTGATAATAAGAGGCTTATTATCAATCAAAAACTTATATACAGCCTTAAATCCCGGAATAGGGCTAAAATGATCTCTAAGCTGCTCAATATAGGAATCTATATTGGAAGGACCTTTATTCATCATGCCTCTAAACATATTCGCAAGTTCCTGAATATCTTCCTTTTGTTGCTGAACATAAGTATCATCCGCCGCATATTGAGATAACTGCTCAGACTCCTGAGGTGTAAGATCAATATTCTTTGATACGGATACCTTCTGCTTAACAGCCTGATTACTGGCAGGAAAACAAGTTGGTTTCTGATTCACGGTCCTGTATATATTCTCTGCTTTCTTTTCAATGAGTGTCGTATATTCATCACTCATCTCAAGAGAAGCGGCATCTGCAATATATCCGCATATTCCGCTACATGGAAGTCCGCCTAATATCTCCCATGCCGTAGACAAATTGAGTTTACCTTCGCGCTCTCCGTATGTGGTTGACATAACAATGGGTGACATATATATCTTACTTATTCTTTCTTTGTCACCATACAACCAACATGCATCCAAAAACTGCTGCATATAACCGCCGATTCCATACCATTCTACGGTAGTTGCAAGAATTATTCCATCTGCATCTTTAAGTGTCTGAGGAAGAGTGGTAATAGAATTCTTTAGTTCACATAACATGTATCTGTCAACTCTGACATTAAGCTCCTCCAACACCTTTTGCATCTTATTGATAACATATAATGTGGGGTCATCCATAAGTCCGCGACCGCCATAATAAATATTGATTTTCAAGTGTTACCTCCTCAAGTCTCTATACTCACAAATCACGATAACACATTGATTATACTACAGTTACGCGTACTTTTCCAAAGTATATTTCATCTTTATCCGATATCGGAACTTCACTGCCCGCTACAATTTTACTGCCATTAACATATGTTCCGTTTGTGGAATGAAGATCCATTAATGTTAATTGACTATTTCTTTTAAAGATTCTGGCGTGCTTTCTGCTGACAGAATCGTCCGATATGGTAATATCAACATCTTCGCTCTTTTTTCCCATTGTTACCGGAAATGCGGAAATAACCTTATTTTGCGATATTCCATCTTCATCCCAATTAATAATGTATTCTCGCTTATCCGGCTTTACATCAAAAAACTGTGTCACTTCATCATCCGATAGCATTTCTTCTTTACCCCAATATTCATCGACCGTTACATTCTCTCCGATATCAGGCACTTCTTCTCTATGATTGTCTATGATTCGTACCACATTTTTGATTGTCATACCAATTGCAAAAATCAAACAAAGAATCACAAGCAGAATCAAATAGCTCACATATACTATTTCATCAATATACACTTTATATACAAAAAAAGATGCTATCGCCACAAATAAGGATACTGCCACGGGAATCCATTTTGCAGCGCCTTCCTTTGCATTTTTCCTCTTTGTATTTGTATTTTCGGTAATATCATCTTCTTCATACGTCGACATGTTTATATCATATATATCGCCTGTATCTCCTATATATCCTTTTTCACTCTCATCATTTTCTTCTGTATATTTTTCCCGAACATCACTAATTGACATATTCTCCTTTTCTATCAAAGACAGAAAGCCGGTAATCATAAATGTCTCTTCTTTTGACATTCTATAGAATTGATATGCAATATTTACCGCATGTTCATTTTTATGATCTATCTTCTCCAAAAAGAAATCGGCCAATTTGTAATACTTTGTATAATCCTGTGTTTCTATAGAAAAAGGAAGGTATATCATATATAAGCAATCATCTTCCATATCTCTGAAAATGTAATTTGGATCAAATATGAATCCGCTATCTTCAAACATATATGCATTACTCTGACACAGAATCTGTGTTATAGTATATATAAGTTTACATAACTCTTGATATGTCATGCGCTTGTCTTCATATTCACGTTTTATTGATCTCATATTTGATATATCAAATTTCAAAACATCTTCACTATCTATTACACTGCACCGACATTCGGGTATATTCGGAATATGGTTCTCCGTTAGCATTCTTCTTTTATATTCATACTTGTTATCTGTCATATCATTCTCAACCAGATAACTTTTTCCCAATTCACGTACAATTCTCATATTTCTCTCCAAAAGTAACTATTTCCCGCAAATCCGAATAAACATAACCGGATTAGTTCTCATCACCTTAACACTTCTATCACTTTTTAAACTCTCTTCATTAACAATTCCCATTCTCTTCAGGATATACTTTATTGCCGATTCGGCAGAAATCTGTATAGACGATATGCTTACATTAGATTTGTATTTGATTTGATATTGGAAAATCTGCTCATCCAAAAGCTTGGCGACTTCTTGGTTTACATAATCTTCAATTTCACTATTTGTAAGCTCATTGCAATTACTTCCCCTTAATCCGGCAATATAACAGCTTTGATATACCACACAATGGTTATACAAATAGAACGAATAGTACAAAATTGTAATAATAACAATAAACACAATAGGCACATAGATTCCTGCCTCAATTGTCATATATCCATTAATACATTTATTTTTCATTTTCACACCGCAATAATTCCCACAAATGAACCGGCTGCAAGAAAAGGAATAAACGGAATAACATTCTTTTTTCCTATTTTCTTAAAACATATCAAATATGCACTTACCAAAAAACTGAATATCACAGCCATTGCAATACTTATCTCATAGCATTTCAGTGACATAAGTCCGCTCATGATGATTAACATATAACCATCACCTACTCCAATTGCCTTTTTCTTTAAAATATTCATTACAAAAATGGCTGCTGCCGGAATAATCATAATCAAACTCTGATATATACTCTTATCTCCAATGGTAATCATTACCAAACACCCACATGCACTAACAATAACGCCTGTGCCCAGTAACCACATCGGAACGACTTTCCTTTTAATATCAAATATTGAAGAAATTATAAGAATACAAATTACCAATACTTTACATACACAATTTACACTATCCGCATTCACTGCATGGCCTCCTTCCACCGACCTCTGATATTTTTACCGTCTTTACTTTTCTTTTTAATCCGCTACACGTTACGCTACTATGATATCTGTTTCCGTCTTCAGTAATAAAAACTATTCCGGTATTGCCGTTTCTTGCACATTTTTCGCAAGGATAATATTTTGCTCCGCTACTGTTTCTGCAATTCTCTATCGAATCCGACGATACCAGACTGATTGATATTTTCAAATGACTGCACTCTCTTGATCTGTGATATGCGTATCCCGATTCCGTAATATATACATACTCTTCAGAATTTTTTTCGTTTCCCGCATTATTTACATCATATCCCGTCCACTTTCTGGCTTTGGAATATACCGTCGTATAGGATTTAGGGAAGCCGACTGCATTAAATAGCGAAACAATTGGCTGCACTTCTTTCAATTCAACACATTCATTGCCAAGAGTATTTGTTTCCATATGAGCCAACATTGTCATATTACATACTTTGTCATGCATTTTTCCGTAATTAACAGAATACTCTTCAAATACCAGAAAAAGTGACAAGATATTGGCCATAAAAAATAGAAAGATTGGCAGTACCAATGCTATTTCTACGGTCATGCTTCCCGTTTTGAAAGAAAGGAGGCATGAAGACATCTTCTTGTGTATGTTACTCTGTTTCCGGTTAGTCTTTTTTAATATGAGGGGAGAAAGTTGGATTAACCCAATGAGAAGATTTTGTGCTTTTTTTTCACAAGAAGACATCATCACACCTCTTTTCCTTAATTCATTCATAAGAATATTTACGTCTTATTAAACATCCGTATCCGTATCTACTCGAAATATTAACTTCTGCCGTCAGTTGATATATCTGCTCATCCATTTTGAATTCTGTATTACCGGCGGTTAATCTAATATCCATCTCCATAACATCCATAAGACGTTTTGTTGTGGTATCTATATCCTTCAAATTCAGAAAAATAAGCAAAAATCGTTTATAATCCAAATTACCCATAGGTAATACATATTCATTTAAATGCTCACGGAAAGTAAGCAACTGCGTTATCGGTGTATTCCATGTAGCAGCTGTTTTGGTTATTGATAAAGAATTACCACTGTATAATATTCGAAGATCCTTGGCGCTTTCCGCATAACCCCATGCAAAAAGAATAGTTAGTTTAACCAATTCGGTGAGCTCGGGATTTCCTATCGCTGTTGTTGCCGCCAGAGCTAATTCTTCGGCTTCTGCCTGCTTAACAGTATCTGAAAATAGATACATCATATTGACAACATATCTAATCTTGAATATATCCTGCGCAACTTCTTCCATATTCCTGACATCTTCATCCTGTCCGTTAAGCAAGTATTCTATTTGATATGATAATGCGCTGTTTTCCCTTACCGTTCCGTAATATCCGCACTTATCAAAAATATATCCATAGAATAATTCCCTTGATATAATCCCATTGGGAGGCTCTTGATAATCGCGTAACCCTTCGCCTTCATCATATGAACGATGACTGATATATAAGCTACTATCTATACAATTGGCATCTAACGTACTCATATCACCGATCGCATAATACAATGCATTGGAACTCGATAGTGAATCCATAGAATCAGCCGGATTACTGATACTGTAAGGTTCTTCTCCTTCTTCCAGACCTGAATTTATTTCATCCATAATTGAATCAATTCCGCTATCAGCACTATCCCAACCACTCATATAGCTTTCATATTCACCCATCCAATCCGTATAATCAGATGCATCAATATCTCCCGCATCTATTAATCCCAAACCTGTTTTAACTTTCATATATCTGTCAATTTGGTATCGTAATACTTCACCTTCTGAGTCGGATGGATAAGTAATGTTCTCCAAATTGGCATTGTCCGCATGTATTTCTAACAAATCCTTGCCACCGGTCATATGATTTCCGTTAAAATTGTCATTCATATATTTCAATAAATGAGCCTTTGTGTATTCGTTTGATACATCATTACCGCCATATGACGAATCAATGTACAACAATCCGTATCTGCTAAGCATTTCTCTGTGATACTCCGCAAAAATACTTTTTAGCGCTATATCCATAACACATTCTGTTTCGTATCTGATGGTGTGAACGCGGATTCCATAAAGAAGTGTTACTATTACGGTTAACATAATTCCAATTGTTAGCGATAGATATACAGTTATATATCCTTCTTTTTCCTTTTTCATCAGATTGAATTTGCCTGGCTTGTAATCTTAACAAAAATATTGTTTACAAGCGACGTTAACTGTGACTTAAAGATAATAACCAGACTGATTAACACCACAATAATCAGTATTACTTCTACAGTTCCCATTCCATCCTCTTCAATAAAAAAATTCTTAATTCTTCTTAATCTGTTCATTCTCATTTCCTTTCTTACATTCCGCCAAAAGATAAATAAGCGGGTATCATTATTATTATCATGCTTACACTAAGCATAAGTATCATTGGGAAAAGCAGCTTCGTTTGTGCTTCTTCTCCGCTTCTTATTGCAGAAGCCTTTCGTTCGGAAAATGCTATTTTTATTTCACTTTCGAGTGCACAAATCAAACCATCATTTCCCTTTTTTAGATTCTGCACTAGTAGCGAAGACAACTTTTTATAGTAAATTGTCCCGCATCTTTTCCCTAAATACTCATAACATTTGCTTTCGCTCACACCATCTTGTAACTTCCGATTACATAGCAACACTTCCTCATACAAATATCTCTTCTTGCCACAGTTTTTACGCTGCTTCTCGTAATCTGCACCTATTCTTTCAAACGCACTCCTCAATGTCATTCCGGAACTTAGCAGTAATTGAAGCTTACTGACAAATTCCGAATAATCTACTGATAATTCTCTTTCACGTTCCTTCCATTCTTTTTGTAGTTCAACATCCTGTGCTTTCCATATACATACACATGTACATAGCGTCATCACAATGATTAGCCAAACAGTCGGCGGTTTACATTCTTTCCAAGTTATACTTTTGTTATTCACATTTAGAGGCAATTGAAGATAATCATTGATTCTGGATTTGTCGTCTTCAACAGATATGGCATCTAAGAGTTGTTTTTTATATATCTCCTCTTCGGTTAAAATCGGAGGTAACACCGTTATGTTATAAAGATACTCTTTTGTAAAATCGTCATATATGAGTATCATCGTCAATGTAACGTCAACACCGTTTGGTTCTATTTGCGTGTTATTTATACATCCCGATGTATCAAGAATATTGTAATCACTGCTTTCCCATCTTATTTCAAACGGATATGTATCCAATGTAGTCGGCAAATTAAGATTCTCTGTTACCTGTTTCAGGGAATCATTTTCCCCTAGAATATAAGTTGCCATTTTATCGTATACTTCACCCATTTTCTCTTGAGTTTCGTCTAAACTATACTTCTTATCTTTTACATCAACTTCCATTTTTCCGTATGAATAGTCATCAGAAGCTGCCTGTAATTCTACTAAATAGTCTCCCGCACCATAGTTTCTTCTTGGTATCCGACCGTCTTCATCAACATTGGAACCGGTCAATTGAGATACAAATATAATTGCGGCCAATAGTATTCCGGCAAAAAGTATTTTAATGACATTTTGTATTTTGTTTACATAATATTCTTGTGCTAATCTATCCGCTCTTTTTCCGGGTGATAAACCGGAAAGAATTCGTTCATTTCTCCCGGGATACAGATTCCATCCTTTACTATCGCAGATTTTCTCATACACTTTGAGAATATTCATTGTCAACTTGTTCAGTATTGTAATCACTGCTTTTACCTTTCTGCTAAATTTGTATCTCAATAATTCGTTTTGCCATAAATACCGATAAGAGATATAAACACATTGCTATTGTCATCACGATAATTCCAAATGCATTGTGATACAGCATGCTAAAAAAACCTTTAGACGTTAATTCAACATAGAAAATAATGAAAAAAGGAATAACATTCATAATCTTCTGTTCAAATTTTTTTGCACTGATCATTGTCTCTATTTCCTGCATTACCTCAACTTTCTCATCTATCACCGAAACAAAGGATTCAACCATCATACAAACATTGCCTCCGGTTTTTTTTGCAATAGAATATACTTCCGCAAACTCATATATTTCATCAACCTGTGTTCTTTTTGCCATATCAAACAAAAGTGACGTTACCGGAATATTATTGTGTATTCCGTTTTTTACAATATTCAATTCTTTTACTATTCTTGCATCGTCACCATAGTATTCTTTCATCTCGGAATATGCGGTCATAAGTGCATTCTCAATGGAATATCCTGTTTGAAGTGACGCATTCAATGCTGTAAGCATTTCCTTAAACTGAAGCATTGTTTTCCATTTTCCGGATTTAGCATTCTCCTTTTCCATCAAGCGAATATATATATACACAAAGGGACTCATAATTATTACAGCCAAATATGATCTGTAAAAAAAATAAGCAAATGCCAATACAATTCCCATGCCTATGCAGCCGTAGTATATATATTCCCTTACATGCATTTTTTCTCTATTCCTTCGACTATTTCTAAATGAGTCCGGCATTTTGAAGTTTTGCAACATTTTTAAGCTCTCCGATTTTCTGCAAGGAACCTTTTACACTATCCTTACTTGATAATTCATTTTCTACAAACCTATATAGAACATTCATCTCCGCACCATAGTCAGATGCCTTGATAATCTCTGAGATTTCCAATACTTTTCTTGTTTTATCTCGCAATCTTCCAAGATGAACAATAATATCAACTCCACTACATATTTGCTGCCGAATTGCATTAACAGGCAAATCTGCTGCCATCATTATCATTGTCTCCAATCTTCCTATGGTATCCGATGCGTTGTTTGCATGCACTGTTGACATACTTCCGTCGTGGCCGCAATTCATCGCGGCACATATCATATCCATTGCTTCGGCTCCTCTCACTTCACCGACGATTATTCTGGAAGGTCTCATTCGCAAACTGGTTTTTATCAAATCGCGAATAGATATTGCTCTACATCCTTCTACATTTGCATTTCTTGTCTCCAAGCGAACAAGATTATCTATACCCTGTATCTGTAATTCTGCACTATCTTCTATCGTAATTATTCGTTCATCGCATGGGATATATGCTGACAAGGCATTCAAAAATGTTGTCTTACCACTTCCTGTTCCTCCACTCACAATGATGTTATAACCTGCTATAACAAGATTCTTTAAAAAGTGTGCAACTTCTTCTGTTAATGACTCAATACCTACCAAGTCTTCCATCAGATAAGGAGTTTGAGGAAATCTTCGGATTGTTAAGATTGGTCCGTTTATTGCAATAGGATTAAGAACAACATTAACCCTTGATCCATCTGACAATCTCGCATCCACAATAGGTGACGCTTCATTGACTACTCTGTTACATTTTGCCACTATTTGTTGAATAACATTTCTTAATGATTCTTCTGATTCAAAGTGCTCTCCCGACTTGTAAAGTCGTCCTTTCTGTTCAACAAAAATCGCATCGGGTCCGTTAATCATTATTTCCGTGACTGACGAATCTTCAAGATAATCCTGCAAAATATCCAGCTTTCTCATTGAATGAAAAACCTTTTTCCCGACAATCATTTTTTGCTTTATTGACAAGTATTCGGACGCACTGTACTCTTTCAATTCCTCAGCAATCATTGTCTTTAGTTCTTCGTCATCCACATCATTTTGGTATTCGAGTTTATGTATTATTTTTTCTTTTATAGCTGCTATTACTTCATCAGATCTTTCATCTTCCATTAAACATATCCTCTGACAATTTTCTTGGCATACTCACCGGTAGTACTCCTTAGAAGTTCTTCAATATTCATCTTTACCATTGCAGATGTTGTAATATTACATACTTCCAACTTATCTATTACATTTTCATATCCTTCTTTTGATAATATGTCTTTGAATGATTGTACTTTCTCTTTTGCCATCTCTTCATCCGTGCAAGTTACATATACCTTTGAACACAAATTCAAGATTTCTTCCAAATCCGATACTGATTCGGAAATATCAAGAATTACATATTCATAATCCGTGTTACTTTCCAACAGATATAGGAATTTCTCCCATTCCTCAAACGTAATACTCAGTAGATCTCTCCGGCTATTCATTGATGGAATAATATCCAAATTGCCACTCTGGCATGCAATGCTTCCTATCAAACTGGAAATATCACTTCTTCCGCTATTAACTGCAAACATCAAATCTGTCAGATTACCGGACCATTCCAAACGAAGTACATGTTCTAAGCCGGAGAAACCTTCTAAGTTGATATATAGTGATCTGCAGTTCTTACTTATCAGTCTTCCTACGGTAAGTGCAAGTGATGTCTGGTAACATCTCCTTACCGGAGAATAGAATCCCAGCAAATTCATAGAATTTCTCCGAGTAACCAATGATTCCATCCCATCCTGTTTTGAAATATACTGCAGTATCTCCTTGATTATCCTGTCACAACTCTGATACTTATCAATTCTGTATATATCCTCATTTACGTTTTCGCCATTATTATCATCAAGAATGATAATGTGTTTAGAGTTTGTCATTTCATATACGTCTTTAAACATTTCCATTGAAACAAGGAAAATATCAACCTTATTGTTCTGCACAAATTCAGATATCTCCTCTATTGACGATATTGAATAAGATGTTAACGGAAACCCCTCTTTGTTGTTAATATATATTGATAATTCCTTTGCATATTCAATCATCGAATCTGCAACTATCATTGTATGTTTCATATTCATCCCCTTTACAAATATTCAAAGGCTGTAATGATGGCTACCGCTATTGCAAGCGGTACAGCCATCGGAACAGTCACTTTCTTGGGGGCTTCCCGCTGGTATGTATATATGTGCCCTTTTTGAAAGCACTGCCTTATGTATTCGTTTAGATTACGAATTCGAGTTCTAAAGCCTGACGTAAATACTATCATACACATACCAAATACTGCCCCTACACCAAAAATGAACAGATAGACATATATCAATTCATTTTTTTCAAAAAATAATGCTACAATCGCATACAACTTAACATCACCTGCACCCATTGCTCCTGCGCGATATAACAAATACAATATCGCACCTACTAGTAAGCACATGATTATACGAGATATCATTTCGCGCACACCGCACTGCGTATATGCAAGTGTACAACCGTACACAAAAGCTATCCCAATAAGACAATTGGGAATTTTGCGAATTCTAATATCCCTATAAGCTGCCACAACGCAAAATACCAGCCAAACAGGAATACAACCCACCCCTTTTCAAAATTCATTCAAAATAACATGGATAAAATTTGATTAAATGATTAAATTGATGTGTAGTGAACACCAGACATTCACTACTTAGACGCCGCACGACTTCTCGGCACATCGTGCGTACCTTTATGTGATAACCGCACTATAATCGATATGATTTGAAATGTAAACCCCTTTTCTTGTTTTTAATTCAGTTTTGTGAAATGAGCACAATTTCAAATAAATAAATTTCGTTACTTTTTGCCATACATTTGTATTATATATTATACATTTTCATCCAAAGAAATACCTGACAATAAATCCGTGTAATACATATATCCAAAAAGTTTTACTTCCAACCCATGAGATTATTGTTACTTTTTTCTTTGGAATAATTAAGGTTAATAAACATATCCAAAACAAAGCAATAATCATACATGCAAGACGTATCATTGGATTCGAGCCTGTCTTTTCGTATCCGTATGAGCAATAAAGAATATTTCTTGTAATAATATCCTGTTTAACAAACAGAGTTCCTAAAAAACACGCTATGGCGCTTAATATGATTAATGCTGCTTTTACCGGTGTTTTCAATTGACATATCTTTGCGGAAATATCCGATTTTGATGCATAATATCCCAAAATGAAAAATGGCATAAATACGCATATTCTTGAGACAGACAGAAAATATCCGATACTGTTGTTATAGCCTGCAAGCAAAGAAATCATTACACTTATAACAATAACAATTATTCTCTTGTTGTTTGAATCATATTCAATAAACGGAATAATCATATGATAGAACAACGTGGCCATTAAATACCACATTATCCAATATGGTTTGGTATATTGCAGATTAAGAGTGTCTGCCTGATGCAACACAAAATAATCAAACAATATATAGAGCGTCTGGAATACAATATACGGCAAAACGATCTTGCGCAATATTTTCTCCGGACGAAAACGAGCAAAATAGCCTGTTACAAATATGAACGCAGGCATATGAAATGAATATATAATCTTATAAATATAATTAACTGTTGAATTATCAATATTCTCGATAATATGCCCCGCAACAACCAAAATAATCAAAAGGCATTTAATATTATCAAAAAGATAATCCCTTTTTACAGCAGTCATATTATTGCCTATTCTTCATCATCTGCTTCTTCAGCCGCAACTGCAGAGATTACCGAACTTACTGCAGACACTACTACTACTGCTGCAATAATAACAATAAGTCCACCTGCAAGAATAAGAAATGTTCCATCCATAATTCTGTCTCCTACAATCTTTTAGATTCTCATATCAATGAATCGATTTCTCGTGTAAAAATATGGTATCATAGAATAGAATTATTCTCAAGGAGAAAGCAATGAAAGAAGTAAATCAAACGAAAATTATGAAACGTGATCCCCTGCCGGATATAATCAGAGGATTTGCAATATTACTTGTTATATTGGGACATTGTATTCAAGAAGGAAACGGTGCCGCATTCAGCAACCAGATGCAATATTTTGATGACAGACTATATCAGCTCATCTACAGTTTTCATATGCCGCTTTTTGCACTTGTTGCCGGATATTTTGCATATCCCTCAATAAAAAAAGCCACTGACAGCTCTTCAAGAAAGAGACTCCTATTTCACAGAGTGTCGGTTTACATAATTCCTATCTTTGTTTGGACATTGCTAGAATATATCAGAGAATGTATCGTCAACACGTATTATGGATATAAAGAGATAACCATCACCGGTGTTTTTCCCGAATTTGCCATGAAGCTCATTACCAATCACTGGTTTCTATGGTCGATGATTATTTGCTTTGTCATTGTTTATGTTATGCACTATTTTCTTCATGACAATATATTCATCTTTTGTTTAGGATTGCTTTCACTTTTCTTTATACCGGATGGATTGAATATGCATGCATACAAATTCCTTATGCCGTTCTATTTTCTTGCATTCTATTTTCATAAGAATATAAAGGAAAACAACGATTCGATGTTATGTAAACTAACGCAAAAAATAACGTCACTTTTTTCAAGCAAACGTCTTTTAAGTTTTATTATTCTACTAGTTGTTTTTATTGGCTTATTTATGTTTTATGATAAGCGAGCATTCATATATGTAAGCGGTTATAGAATTACCAAGAACATATGGTATCATATGCTCATTATAGATGTGTATCGTTTTGTAATAGGACTCATTGGCAGTCTTATGATTATTTCGTTCTGGTCCTTGATTGCAAGTAAAATTAAAAACTACTCTTTTCCGATTCTACGCGCTTTTGGAACATATAGCCTTGGCGTATATTTGCTAAGCGGTTATATTACTATTCTCGGAATGCGTCGTATAACAGATTCGCTTAATTACAGCATAATACGTGTAATAGCGGAATCTGTTATAGTTGCCATTATTTCACTGCTAATAACAATAGTAATATCCAAAATACCAATAATCAAAAAGATTGTCGGCAAATAGAATTACTTTTGTCCGTAATATGCATTAGCTCCATGTTTTCTGAAGTAATGCTTGTCCTGCAGTTCGGAAGGTGCAGGAGCTACTTTGTTATTAATTAATTCTGTTCTGTATGCCATTTTGGCTACTTCTTCAAGAACAACTGCATTATGAACCGCATCTTTTGCATCCTTTCCCCATGCGAAAGGACCATGATTCTTACATAACACAGCAGGAACCGCCATAATATCCTTATTCATTTCCTTGAATGAATTTACGATAAGATGACCGGTATTCTCTTCATATGCTTCATCTATCTCTTCTTTTGTCAAACATCTAAGACAAGGTACTTCTCCATATATGTAATCCGCATGTGTTGTTCCGTAGCATGGAATTGATCTTCCGGCCTGCGCCCAACTGGTTGCGTAACTTGAATGTGTATGAACAATACCACCTATTTCGGGAAAAGCTTTGTATAGCTCCAAATGTGTTGCTGTATCGGATGACGGATTATATCTTCCTTCAACTCGATTTCCATTTAAATCCATAACCACCATATCTTCATATGTAAGTTTATCGTATTCGACACCTGATGGTTTTATTACAAACAGTCCCGACTCTCTATCAATTCCGCTGACATTTCCCCAGGTAAAAGTTACCAATTCATATTTTGGCAACATCATATTTGCTTCATAGACTTGCTTTTTCAATTCTTCCAGCATTTTCAATCAATCCGTCCTTTACATATTTATTGCTGCTTTTTGTGCTTCAAAACCTTTTATGTATTTATCCATATACTTATCAAATCCTGCAACAGCTTCCTTATCCGGTGCAATTTCGGTACCGCTGTTTCCTGCAAAAATCTTGTCATTTAAGTATTCCTGCAATGAAAGCTTGTCATTTTCCTTGTATGCATCAACATAAGACGCAAGTAAAGCCATTCCCCATGGACCACCTTCACCGGCAGTTTCCATTACAGACACAGGGGTATTCATTGCAGCTGCAGCAATTGATTGTCCGACTACCGGAGTTTTGAAAAGTCCACCATGACCAAACATCTTATCACACTGTACTTTTTCTTCCTTAAACATAAGATCCAATCCGTATTTCAATGTTGCAAGTGATGAATATATATGCATTCTCATAAAATTAGCAAGATTGAATTTGTCTTCCGCACTTCTAATAAACATCGGTGCACCTTTATCAAATCCTGTTACCGGTTCACCGGATACATAATTGTATGATATAAGTCCGCCACAATCCGCATCACCTTTCATTGCTACTTCGAAAAGCTTTGTATATAAAGTGTTCTTTGAGATTTCATTTCCCATTAACGTTGCAAATTCATCAAAAATATTTACCCAGGCGTTAATATCGGAAGTACAATTATTACAATGTACCATTCCGACTGCGGCTCCATCCGGTGTAGTTACTACATCTATCTGCGGATATACTTTACTCAAATCTTTCTCAAGTACAACCATTGCAAAAATAGAAGTTCCCGCAGATACATTACCCGTTCTGACACCAACGGAATTGGTAGCTACCATTCCCGTTCCTGCATCTCCTTCCGGAGGAGCAAAAGGAATTCCTGCTTCCAAAGAGCCTGATACATCCAGTTTTTTAGCTCCTTCTGCAGTAAGTACTCCTGCCACCTGACCTGCAGATAATACTTTTGGTGAAATCTGTCTAAGATTCCAATCATATCCTTTTGATGCAATAAGCTTATCAAACTTATCAATCATCTTTTGATCAAAATCACCTGTAGAAGAATCAATAGGATACATTCCGGATGCATCGCCCACTCCAAGAACCTTCTCTCCCGTAAGCTGCCAATGAACATATCCTGCCAATGTTGTAAAGAAAGCTATATCTTTACAATGACTCTCTTCGTTGAGTATTGCCTGGTATAAATGTGCAATACTCCATCTTTGAGGAATATTAAAATTGAATTCTTTGGTAAGTTTCTTACTTGCCTGCTCAGTAATTGTATTTCTCCATGTTCTAAACGGAACAAGCAATTCACCGTTTTTATCAAAAGCAAGATATCCATGCATCATTGCAGAAAAACCTATAGCCGCAAATCTTCGTACCGTTGCTCCATATTGACGACGAACATCAAGTAATAATGCCGCATAACAATGTTGTAATCCGTTCCATACTTCATCAAGAGAATATGTCCATATTCCGTCAACAAGACTGTTCTCCCATTCATATGAACCACTCGCAAGCGATGTTCCGTCTGCATCAATCATAACTGCCTTAATCCTGGTTGAACCGAATTCTATACCAAGATATGTCTTACCTGTTTCAATCAATTCCTTCTTGCCCATTACAAACTCCTTTGCAATTTCTCTTTTCTACCCTTTAAATCTACTGTTAGAGCGATGCGTTAAGATATTCTTCCTGCTCCGGTGTAAGCTTGTCTATTTCCTTACCTAAGAATTTAAGTTTTCTGTATGCAACATCCATATCTACATCCTTAGGAACATCAATTAACTTTTCGGTTAATTCATTTTGATGTTCAACCAAATATTTTGCAGACAATGCCTGAATTGCAAAACTCATATCCATTATCTCAGCCGGATGTCCGTCGCCTGCTGCAAGATTAACCAATCTGCCTTCAGCAATTACGCAAATCCACTGACCGGTAGGAAGCTTATATCCCATAATATTGTTACGCATTTCTTTACTTTCCACAGCCATAGCACGAAGTCCTGCCATATCTACTTCGCAGTCAAAATGTCCGGCATTTGTAAGTATTGCGCCATCTTTCATTACAGCAAAATCTTCTGCATCAATAACTTTGTCACAACCGGTTACTGTAACAAAGAAATCACCAAGCTTTGCTGCTTCATTCATTGGCATTACATCAAATCCGTCCATTACGGCTTCTATTGCTTTTACAGGATTTACTTCCGTAACAATTACTCTGGCACCGAGTCCCTTTGCTCTCATTGCCACACCTTTTCCACACCAGCCATAACCGGCTACAACAACATACTTTCCGGCTACAATAAGATTGGTTGTTCTGTTAATACCATCCCAAACTGACTGGCCTGTTCCATATCTGTTATCAAAAAGATGTTTACAATCGGCATTGTTTACTCTTACCATAGGAAAACGAAGTTCACCTTTACGATTCATCGCTTCAAGTCTAATTATACCCGTTGTTGTTTCTTCACATCCACCGATTACTTGCGGAATTAAATCAGTAAATTCTGTATGCATCATATGAACCAAATCTCCGCCGTCATCAATAATAATATTAGGTCCAATACTCAACACACTTCTGATATGTTTATTGTATTCTTCTTCTGTTACACCATGCCATGCATAGACATTAAGTCCTGCTTTTACAAGGGCGGCCGCTACATCGTCCTGTGTTGATAAAGGGTTGGAACCGGTAATATACATTGTGGCACCACCTGCTGCCAACACCTTACATAAATATGCTGTCTTTGCCTCAAGGTGTACCGACAAAGCTATCTTCTTTCCTTCGAACGGCTTTGTTTTACTAAATTCTTGCTCTAATGTACGAAGCAAATCACAATTTCTCTTTACCCATTCAATTTTTCTTTCACCTGATTCGGCCAGGTTAATGTCTTTGATTTCACTCATTTTTGTTAATCTCCTTTTCTACATTAATCTTGTTTCGCCGAATTTTTATCGTTGGTCGGTCCTACCTTTCAACATCTATGCTACAGATCTACTCTGTTGCGCACTTCATTATTAACAAAAGCCTCAATATTTTTATAGACTTCATTCGCACATCTTTGTCTTGCTTCTACACTTGCCCATGCCATATGAGGTGTAATCAACAATTTTCTACTATCTTTAATTGCTGATAATGGATTGTCTTTCTGCATTGGCTCAACACTAAGCACATCCAAACCGGCACCTGCAATCATATCTTTCTCCAATGCCTGTCTCAAATCCTCTTCATTTACTACCGGACCACGTGATACATTAACAAGTATCGCTGTTTTTTTCATCTTACTAAACGCATCCATATTCATAATACCCAACGTTTTTTCAGACAGCGGACAATGAAGAGACAATATATCCGACCTACTAAGTAAATCTTCAAAACCGACTTCCTCATATCCTGCATCGGTCTTGGTACCTGATGCGGAATAATGAATAACATGACAACCGAAGGCAGTTGCAATTTTTGCAACAGCTTTTCCGATATTGCCCATACCGATTATTCCCCATGTTTTACCATCCAATTCACAAAATCTCTCATCAAAATTGCAAAAACCGGATTGTGCACTATATTTCCCTGATTTAACATAATCATCATAGTAATTTATTTTTTCCAATACATATAATGCTAACGCAAATGTATGCTGTGCAACCGATTGAGTCGAATATGCTTTCACATTACATACTGCAATGCCTCGCTTGCGACAATATTTCAAATCAATATTATCATAGCCGGTTGCCGTAATGCACAATAGCTTAACGTTCTTGGCATCCTTGAGCATTTCCTCATTCATTTTTGCTTTATTGAAAATTACAACATCTGCATCTTTAATGTGCTCCTTATTATTCTGAGCCTCATCTGATACATATTCCTCAAAGTCGCCAAAGTCTTTAAATATGCTTGTATCAATATCGTAACCTAACGTATTACGATCCAGTTCAACAATTTTCACAAGTCTCTCCTTCTATACTCTTAAAGAATTGTTTCCTGTCTCATGTGTCATTCTCCAGTTAATACATCTTTCCAAATAATGAGAATACTCCGGACTCTTACATATACCTTTTCCTTCATCATCCGATAATTTAGCAACATCCATTCCGTTACATGCAGTTGTCTTCATTACAATGTTAAGAGGAGGAACACATGTATCGTTAGCAATATATGTTCCTATTCCAAAAGCGGTTTTTATTTTTCCTTCAAAGTATCTCTTAATTGCGGTTGCTTTTTCAAAATTGAGACTATCACTGAATAACAACATCTTAGTCTTTGGATCAATACCCAAAGATTCATAATGCTCAATCATTCTATCTCCCCATTTATACGGATCACCGCTATCATGTCTGACACCACTGAATAATGTAGCATAAGTTAACTGGAAGTCTTTCAAAAAGCACTCTGTTGTTATCGCATCGGTAAGAGCAGTTCCGTTTAAGACACCGTACTCTTTAACCCATGCATCAAGTGCATACCAATTGGAAAATGCAGGATTATGTTTATGATTGCCTTGGCCGACACACATTATCCATTCATGAGCCATAGTACCGACTGCAGTAATATTATACTTCTTTGCTAAATAAACATTTGATGTTCCGACAAATGTTGAATTCTCGAATTTTGCTTCTTTCAACTTGGCAATTGCCATTTCCTGTGCCTCACCGGACAGTCTTCTTCTGAGGCCAAATTCGGAAAATGCGCCTAATTCATATTTTCCGCTATATATCCCATCTATCTTTTCTTCCAACTTTTCCTTATAACTTTGAATCAGCTCATTGTAATCATACGCCATTCTAAAGTACACTTCATTAACAATAGCAAGTGTAGGAATTTCATACATTGATGTATTAAGCCATGTACCCCTTGTTTCAATCGAAAGTCCGCATTCTGCATCCGCCTCAATTGTAAAGTCTTCATATCTGGGCTTCCATAATCTAAGGAAATCAACATATGATCCTTTTATCCATTTTATATTGTGCAAATAATCTAATTCTTCCTCGGAAAATCTTAAGTCACAATACATACGTATCTGTCTCTTTATCTCCTCAACCATTTCCGATGTAAAATGAACATCCTGATTTCTACATTTAAATGACCAGGTTGTCTTATAATCACTAAATTGATGATATATTGCTTGTCCCATTGAAAATTTGTATGCATCTGTTTCCAGTAAACTGGTTATAATTGCATTCATATGATTATCTCCTTTTCATATTAAAAATTAGACGTCGTTTTCAAATACTCTTGTGACTTTATCCTCTATCTTTGCTACATATATTTCTGCAAATGCAGGAAGAAATCCCGACTTTATTGCTACAGTTCTTGACAGCGCATGTGCTTCGCCTGTTCCGTAAAATGGTAATTTTCCTTTCTTTACTATTTCCTGTTTAATTGCTGTAGTCAATTTTACCGCAAGTCCTTCGTTTCTGTACTCCTTCGCTACATCTATTCCTATCTGCCATACATACTCACCATCATTACTTGCTCCGGCCATTCCTTTAAGAGTTTCTTGAGATAAATCAATATGATTGGCATCATATTTTTTTGAAGAGATATCCGGTGCTCCCACGGCAATAACATCCGGCTGCGTAGGTGAATAACAAAGTGCATTATGAAATCTGTTATTTTCCCTCATTTTTTCAATATCATCTTTAGAATACCACATGTATTCCTTTGGAGTCTCAATATATTTTGCATCTTCATCCGGTAAAAAGAAAATGTGTGTATCAACTATCTCTCGACCATATTCATTAAGTATTCTATCTATCTTGCGAAGTCTTCCAAAATTGAAGAACCACTCTGCCGGATAGTCTTTAAGTATTTCTTCCCAGCCGGGTAGCATTTCTTCATCTGCCATCACATATGCGGTCCCCATAAAAACTACTACACGAAAGAACGGATCCATTTTATTGATTTTTCTGCTTCCCTGTAACACTTTTGTAGGTGCCAAATATATATCATCTTTCAATTTGTATGCTTCTTTCAGATTGCAATCCAGTTCAATCTGCTTTCGCATAGTCTCCATATGTTCTTTTGATATTCTCATATTTAATCACTAATTTTCCTTTACTCTGTATAAGTATGATCTTCCGTCTTTTTCATCAAGTCTCTCTATCACACCGGTTATTCTCAATAGCCCTATCACTCTGCCAACATCGCTTTTTCTTATTTTCGCTGCCTTTGCAAAAATTGCCGATGTAAATTTTTCCGGAAGATCCATGGGAACAAACATCATGTAATCCTTGGGATTACTTAAAACAATTTCATTCGTCAAATCCAGCGGAATTCTATCGTATCTTACAGCACCGTATTTTTTTCTGTCTTTTGATCTGCCTGTAAGAAGCTTATATTCCAACATATCCATATATAGCAATATAATGTGAAAATGCGGGTGGTTTACATAATCTCGGACGGCATACATTTCTTTGAAGCCGGTATAATCATTTCCGTATTTGATATTTCTTCCGGATTCATTTAATTCTCCGGTCAAAGGATCAATCCATATTATTTTTTTATGATCCGGTATCGGCAAAACAACCGTAACATCATAATCTTTTAAAAATATATCCAGCTTAGGTTTAAGTCTTGACCATTCTCTGGTCTGAATCTCATATATTTTTCCGTATGTTCCGTCTTCATCTCTACATTCCAATCCTGCTTTTGATTGAATGTATATATCCGCACATTTTCCTTCAATCGGAATCTCCTGACAATCTTCATTCGGCTCATAATAATTTTTTACTACAGCATGAATTGTTTTCTCGGATAACGTTCCTATCTGTTTACGTATTCTTTCTTCACCTATTACTTTATCTTTTGCTTGTTGCCATTTAATATTATTTGGATTCATTTCTTTATACCAAATCAGCCCGAGTTTTCACTCGGGCCATTATTTCAGAAATTGTACTTAGTATGCATAATTCTTATATGCCAGTTTAGCCAAATATCTTGATACGTTAAATGTTCTTACATTCATCTTTTTCATTGGACTATCATATTCATCAATATCATCTTCAAACTTATTTATATACCTATCCATCTGATTCATTGAATATTCATCATCAATTTCACATAACACATCGTAATTGTTTAACAGAACAGGGGCTGCGTCTAATGACAATTCATGCGTCAAGTAATGAACATCTACACATTCCATATTTCCGTTTTCCATTTTCCATATATTATATTGAGCAATCAACGCTGTCGGATGAATATATATAAGTACTATTGTTGTTATTGTTACTGTCAATAATCCGAATTTGAATAATTGGAACAAATCATTGTATATGAAGATAATTATACCTACCATCAATACAGCAATTACCGCCAAAACAACAAATGCATATACTCTTTTACGAGTCAATCCGTAATTATCTACATACATATACAATCTATATGCACTTGACGCTATCATAATATATGTACATACACATATCAAAGTAAGCAATATTTTAAGTACTTTACTTTCTTTGAATAGTTGTATTCCGACAATAACAAGTACCACATTAATAATACATATTGCCAGCAATTCATAAAAACCTTCTTGAGCATACTTTGCATATGTATAATTATACGGTAATTCATTTCCTCCAAAAAACAGATATCTAATCTGTATCAGACAAAAGAGTACATACACAAATGATATAAGTGATGAAACCGTAATCGCAAGAATAGGCTCATGTGTCTTTGTATTCTTGTTCGGTAACTCTATATTCTTCATTTCAAGGAAGCGCATTAATGTAAAAGAAACAATGTATATAACGATTGTCATAACAATAACGCCTACAACGTCCCATATATTTAATATTTCCAATATGGCATCAACTGCCTCTTTGAAAAAAACATCAGCTTTACACAATATTGCTATAAGAACTATAAGTAATGGAATTGATATGGCGATTCCAATTATTACATACAAAATTTTGCTTTTTTCCTTTGGAAGTGGATTACCTTCCTCATCATATTTAGTTTTCTTTATTTTTTGACAGAAGACCGCAAAATCCGTAAACGGCGTTCCCAAATTTTCTACAAAGCCGCCGATAAGAAAACCTATCGCATTGATATATTTTATAAGCTGCCATTCGCTTTCATCATATAGTGATTGTAAACAATAAATCATCACAAGAATGAAAATCATTACTTTTCCGAAACCGGTTAACTGTTTATCCTCGGTTAAAAACATTCCTGTTCCGATTATTACAATTGATATTGTATATATCCAATCGCTTTTTCTAATACAGGATTCCATTTTCATTAAGCTTAAGTTGATGAAAATAACCGTTGCGATTGAAAAGAACATAAAAAACAGTCCTCTTGGATTCTTGTATAAACATATTGTCGATACAATTGCATAAATAAGTGTTGTCAATCCATATGTACTGACTCTTTCAATCTTTGGTTTTTTCGAAAATAACGGTCTGTTTGGAACATTTTGTACACCTGATTGCATTACCGATGGATTTGTTTCCGGTCTTTTATAAAATACTTGTGTCTCGTTTTCCATTTTTGCCTCCTAAAAATCACCGTCAAATAGTGGCGTAGAAAAATACCTTTCTGCGGTATCGGGAAGAACTGTTACAACTGTTTTTCCCTTTCCCAACTTCTTGGCCAGCTTAAGTGCTGCCGCAACATTTGTTCCGGATGAAATTCCACACATAATACCTTCTTTTCTGGCCAAATCTTTTGCTGTCTGAATAGCTTCTTCATCTGTAACAATATATATACTATCGTATATTTCTGTATCAAGATTGTCAGGAATGAGTCCGTCACCTATTCCCATTTGAATATGTGTTCCGATATTACCACCTGCCAAAATTGCTGCATGTTCCGGTTCAACTGCCCATATCTCAATATCTGGATTCTGTGCTTTCAATACTTCACCAATTCCCGATATTGTTCCGCCCGTTCCTATTCCTGAACAGAAACCGTCAATCGGTCCCGCAACCTGTTCCATTATCTCCATGCCTGTATGATGTTTATGAACTTTTGGATTTGCCGGATTTTCAAATTGCTGTGGAACCCATACTCTTGGATCTTCTTCTGCCATTCTTAATGCAGTTTTTAAACATTCATCAATACATTTTCCAATATTTCCGTCATCATGAATGGTTTTTACTTCAGCTCCGTAATGCGCAACCAGTTTACGTCTTTCTTCACTGACAGAATCAGGCATAATAATTACAGTTTTATATCCTCTCACCGCACCGATTAATGCCAATCCTATTCCCTGATTACCGCTTGTAGGTTCAACAATAATAGTGTCTTCTTTAATTATTCCCTTTTTCTCTGCATCAAGTATCATGTTATATGCAGTTCTTGTTTTTATTGATCCGCCTACATTCAATCCCTCAAATTTTACAAGCACTTCCGCAGCTGACGGGTCATTCATTCTGTTTAACCTGACTATTGGTGTATGTCCGATATAATCAAGCACTGTATCGCATATCATTTTGATGTCTCCTTAATCAAATCTATTATTTTCTTAATTGAATTATACTGTGCGCTTCTTTTCATTGTTTCGATATACTTCTCTCTATTATTGAATACATCGATAACTTGTTTAGTTAAAATGTTAGGATCCAAGGCTTCTTCTCTTATCACAACAGAATAGCCTTGTTCTTCAAAAGATGCTGCATTAAGTATCTGATCGCCTCTGCTTCCTATCGATAACGGTATAAGAATATTCGGTTTATTCAATTCAAGTATCTCACAAATAGCATTTGCGCCGGCTCTTGATATTACAACATCTGCCATTGCAAAAATATCTTTAAGCTCCTCTTTAATATATTCGAACTGCTTATATCCTTCAATATTTAACATTAAATTATCCATTTTGTCTTTTCCGCACAGATGAACAACCTGGAAATTATTCAATAGTTTTGGTAATGCCTCTCTTACAGTCTGATTAACACTCATCGCTCCCTGAGATCCGCCAATTACCATTATTACCGGCTTTTCATCGGTAAATCCGCACAACTTCAAACCGGCTTCTTTGCTACCTTCCGATAATTCCTTTCTTATCGGAGAACCGGTTAGAACTGCCTTACCTGTCGGCATCATACTTACAGTTTCCGGAAAATTACAACATATCTTGCTTGCCGTAGAGATACACAGCTTATTTGCAAGTCCCGGTGTCATATCAGATTCATGAATTATACAAGGAATATGAAGACTTCCTGCTGCTTTTACCACCGGAGTTGATACAAATCCTCCCTTAGAAAAAAGTACATCAGGTTTTATTTGCTTCATTATTTTCTTTGCTTCACGGTATCCTTTGATTACTCTGAACGGATCGGAAAAATTTTTCAAATCAAAATATCTTCTAAATTTTCCCGTTGATATTCCGTAATATGGAATATCATAATCCGATATAAGCTTTTTTTCTATTCCGTCATATGATCCGATATAGTATACTTCATATCCTTCCTCTTTTAATCTTGGAAGCAATGCGATGTTAGGAGTAACATGTCCTGCTGTTCCACCACCTGTAAGTACAATCTTTTTCATTATTTATTCCTCGTTTTCAAACATAATATTTAAATCAGCATCGCCGGTAATTCCGTCAACTGTTCCGGTAGAACGATACTGCCATATGTCAATTTCATACGGAAATCGTAACGGATAATGATAATATGCAAACCATTTCCTATAATCTTCCAGCTTATTATATTCTGTCATAATCATAAGTGATTTCAAATTACCGTATATCATTGTTTCATATCCGGCCTCTTCGATACGATCAAAAAATGCCTTAATGATTTCCGTTCTTTCCTCGGCCGTTATATTCTTTGTTCGTGATTCATTGACATCGGCCGATTGCTCCACATCTAAAACTACCGGTAATTGAGTACTATATCCTTCAAGATTTTCAATTACAAATTCTGCTTCTTCTACTGCTTCTTCTGTATTCTTCGCTTCCGTGAAGAAATATACACCACAATCCATTCCAATTTCATTGCATGCCGCTATATTATCTTCGTATTTTTCATCCAATACTATTTTTCCGCTTCCATACCCACGATAACCGAGTCTGATATATGCGAAATCAATATTATCATTTTGTACCTTTTTCCAATCTATATCACCTTGGAATTTTGATACATCAACACCTCTTTTGGTATTACCTGCCAAATATGAAACATCTCCAATGTATTCTGTCTCGTCATCGTTCATTTCCGGATATTCAAACGCACTCATATCAAGCTTTGATTGCTTCAAATCTTTTTCAACATCAAAAAATCTATATACTCCTATATCAGGAACTACAATCATATCGCTATAGATATTTTCTAACATTGTAAGTGTTCCGTCACCGTTTTCCATATATCCGCGAATTCTTTGTTTATAATCCTCTGACATAGCTTCTGCCGCTGCTTTTGCCTGTTCATCCGCATCCGCGATTGTTATGTATCCGCCGTTTTTTAAGTCTTGTCTTATTTGTTCAATTTCCTGTTTGGAACTCTCAAGCTCAGCAGATACTTTAATAACTTCCTTTTTTTCACCGGAATATAATGTATACAGATAAAAAAATGCCGCAGTTGTCAATATAAGAAAAATCAGTAGTAATGCTATTACTACGGAAACATTCCTCTTATGTTTCTTTTTTCGTTTTTTCTCAATCTTTGTTTCTTCTAAATTCATCCAAATCCTTTACATTTCATCAGGGTGTGCTTTATACAAAAATGCTTCATGATTTCTCGACAAATCATTTTTCTCATCTTTTGCATACAATACTTTCAAAATAATCGGGGTTGATATTGATGACACAATTATCAAAAGAATTACTGCCGTAAAATACACATCATCCATCATTCCGACAGATAATCCTTTTTGTGAAACAATCAATGCAACCTCACCTCTTGTCATCATGCCGACACCTATTTTTAATGAATCTTGTACATTAAATTTGCAAGCCTTAGCCATTAATCCGCATCCGACAATTTTACATATAAGTGCAACCAATACAAAACCGATTGAAAAGAGAAGTATCTCTGAATTCATTCCGGATATATTAGTCTTTAATCCGATACTGGCAAAAAATACCGGTCCGAAGAACATATATGAATTGACATCCATCTTCTCTGCAATATAATCGGAATCCTTGATTGAACATAATATTATTCCGGCTACATATGCTCCTGTAATATCTGCTATGCCGAAGAATTCTTCTGCAATATACGCAAATGCAAGACAATATGCCAATCCTGCAATCGGTATTCTTCGTGTATGCGGATATTTGGAATCAACCCATTTAAATATTTTATATGATATTATTCCGACTATTATTGCAAAAACGAAAAACAATACCGTACTTATAACTACCGATATTGGTTTACTCTCCGGATTTTTGAATCCGATTACAAATGTCAGTACTACAATTCCGATTACATCATCAATTATTGCTGCAGACAATATTGTTGTTCCGACATTGCCCTTAAGCTTGCCCAGTTCTTTCAATGCCTGCACTGTTATACTTACACTTGTTGCTGTCATTATCACACCGATAAAAACCGCGGTGTAAAATTTTTCTGAACCCCATGGAGCAGTTCCATAGAATCCCATATAAAGTAAGGTTCCGCCAATTAGCGGTATAAATACTCCGGCACATGCAATAAGAAAGGACTTGAATCCGGTTGACATAAGTTCCTTTAGGTCAGTCTCAAGTCCGGCAGAGAACATTAAAAGTATCACTCCTATTTCTGCCATTTGTGAAATAAAATCTGTTTGATTTACCCATCCAAGTACACACGGACCAATTAATAAACCGGCAATAATCTCTCCTACAACCTGCGGCGCTTTACATTTTCTGGCTAACAGTCCGCATATTTTTGCAGCAATAACTATTATTGCCAAATCTTTCAATATACTGTATGTTTCCATAACATACTCCTCTTTTCTATATTGTTCCTGTTAATTCTTGGTACAAATCCTTTGCAAAACTGTCTGTCATTCCGCAAATATAATCCGTCACTAACATAAGTCTCAAATACAATTTCTGTGCATCATCTTTTCCTTCGGAATATGCATAGTATATTCTCTTATAATCCTCGGAAATAAGTGAGACTATTTTTTTATTAACTGTCGATTGTTCGTTCTTTGTATCAAAATTAATTACCGCATTCATAAACTTGTCTAACAGGAATTTGAATATTGTATCTGCGGCAATTTCTAGTTTGTATATGGGTTTTGATGTAAAAATGTACTGATATGCTATTTCTCCAAGTTTATCAAGTAATCTGTTTACATCTGTTCCCTCAAAAATGTCATACTTATATTCACCTGACATAATCATATCGTAGTTTTTTATAAAATTGTCACTCACCGCATAAATGGATTGTCCCTGAACATATATTGACCAATTCTGCACTGCATATACATCAGGTTGTTCATAGCCTTTTGATATTGCTTTTTCATATCTTGATTCAAGCATATCTACCATTGCACGGTACTTTGAATCGGATTTGGCATATTCTTCTTCATTTTTCAATTCACTCAGCAATTGCTCATATGTATAGCAACCCTTTTTTAATCCATCTTCAATATCCGCGGTTTTATATGCTATATCATCCGCAGCTTCCAAAAGAAATGTTAACGGATGACGTTTTCCGTTTGTATTGCACGACTTTTGAATACTATCAAAGGTTTCTTTATCCGCATAAAAGAAACCCATTTTCTTTGTTCTGATATCTCCCGAATGCTTATCGGTATCTAATGATGAAACAGGATACTTAATAATCGTTGATAATAAAGCTTTCGTCAGATTCATTCCATGCTCATCAACAAGAAAATGTAACTTTGTGACTACACGTAATGCTTGTGTATTTCCTTCAAAATTGTAAAAATCCTGAAGCTGCTGTTTAGTAAGTACATCTGTAATCTTTTTTCCGTTATATTCAAGTCTTTTAAGATTTTCTCTGCACCAATCTTCAATAGCACTTTCACCAAAATGGCCAAACGGTGGATTACCGATATCATGAATCAAGCCGGCACATTGCAAGATAGCACAAATATCTTCAGCTTCCTTTGCTGTAAATGTCGGATCAAGATTTTGTTCTATTATTTTTTGGCCAACATTCATACCTAATGACTTTGCAAAAGAACTTACTTCCAAAGAATGCGTTAATCTTGTTCTAATAAAATCATTCTTATCTAACGGAAAAACCTGTGTTTTATCCTGAAGTCTTCTAAATGATGCACTACCGATTATTCTATGATAATCCTTTTCAAATTCTGTTCGCAAATCGGAAGAAGTCTTTTTTGATGAGTATTCTCTTATTCTTTCTTCACACAATAATTCTTTCCAATTCATTCCATCTTCCCTTACCATTAGACGCCACAAAAGTCGCCTATTTCTAGGCGACTTGTTGGTTTACATAATATTGCTATTTGTCTTCTTCAGCTTCTTCCTGAATATCAACTTCAACACCGTCATCGTTTTGAACTTTATCTCTGACTTTTGCAATCTTTGCAATCTTTACCTTTTTCTCAAGATCCATAAGTTTTACGCCGGTTGTTAATCGTCCGAGTTCTCTAATATCGTCCATTCTTATTTGAATGATGATACCCTCATTTGTAATCATCATTATTTCATGATCATCATTAACAGCCTTTACTCCAACAATCTTTCCTGTTTTTTCCGTAAGCTTATAACACTTAAGTCCTTTTCCGCCTCTCTTTTGTAATCTGAAATGATCAAGAGGTGTTCTCTTTCCGATACCCTTTTCTGTAACCATAAGTAAAGAATCGCCCTGAGTATCAATCTGCATTCCTACAATCTCATCATCCTTTGCAAGATCCATAGATTTAACACCCATTGTATTTCTTCCTGTTACTCTTACATCTGTTTCAAGGAATTGGATACACATAGCATCCTTTGTTACAAGGAATATTTTATTATCTTTATCAGTTGTCTTAACATCAATTAATTCGTCATCATCCTGAATATTCATTGCTATAAGACCATTCTTTCTGATGTTCTCGAATTCTTTAATTGGTGTCTTCTTAACAATACCATTCTTAGTTGCAAAGAACAGATTCTTATTTTCAGCTTTACTTGTAAGAGGTATCATCGCGCTGATTGTCTCTCCCGGATTAAGTTGAAGTAAATTGATAATTGCCGTTCCTCTTGCGGTTCTTCCGGCTTCGGGTATTTCATATGCTCTCAACTGATATACTCGACCAAGATTTGTAAAGAACATAATATCATTATGAGTATTAGTCATAAGCAAATCTTCGATATAGTCATCCTGAATTGTAGACATACCTTTAATTCCCTTACCGCCTCTGTGTTGTGCACGGAAATTATCCATTGTCATTCGCTTAATATATCCAAGATTTGTTTTTGCAATAACAACATTCTCATCAGGAATCATATCCTCAATAGAAATATCGTCATCATCAAATCCTATCTTTGTTCTACGGTCATCACCATACTTTTCGGCCATTTCCACCATTTCTGATTTGATAACTCCAAGTAATAACTTTTTATCTGCAAGTATAGCCTTCAATTCTTCAATCTTTTTAACTAACTCGTTATGTTCTGATTCAATCTTTTCAGATTCCAATCCTGTTAATGCTTTTAATCGCATATCAGCAATAGCCTGGGACTGAGCATCTGACAGACCAAATCTTTCCATCAATCTTTCTTTTGCTTCCTGAGTTGTCTTACTGCTTCTCATAATAGAGATTACTTCATCAATATTTTCAAGCGCAATAAGCAATCCCTGCAAAATATGATCTCTTTCTTCTGCCTTATTTAAATCATATTTTGTACGGCGTGTTACAACTTCTTCCTGGTGCTTCAAATAGTATTGAAGCATCTCAAGCAAATTCATTACTTTAGGCTGATTTCCTGTAAGTGCAAGCATAATCACACCAAAAGTATCCTGAAGTTGTGTATGTTTATATAATTTATTGAGTAAAACATTGGCATTAACATCGCGTCTTAACTCAATAACAATACGCATACCTTCTCTGTTTGATTCATCACGTAAATCCGTAATACCATCAATCTTTTTCTCTTTATGAAGTTCTGCAATTTTCTCAATAAGTTTAGCTTTATTAACCATGTATGGAAGCTCTGATACAATAATTTGAGCTTTTCCGTTTTCCATGGTTTCAATATTACACACAGCTCTAACCTTAATTTTAGCTCTACCGGTTCTGTATGCTTCTTCAACTGCTCTTGTTCCAAGAATTATTCCACCTGTAGGAAAATCAGGAGCTTTTACCAATGGGAGTAATTCTTCTATTTGTGTTTCTCTATCCTCATCTATCTTATTGTCTATTATTTTGACAACCGCAGATACTACTTCTCTAAGATTGTGCGGCGGAATATTTGTGGCCATTCCGACAGCAATTCCTGTTGTTCCGTTTACCAAAAGATTAGGATATCTACTTGGAAGAACAGTAGGTTCCTTTTCTGTTTCATCAAAGTTTGGAACGAAATCTACAGTATCTTTGTTAATGTCCGCAAGAAGTTCCATAGATATCTTTGATAATCTGGCCTCGGTATATCGCATGGCTGCCGCGCCATCACCGTCGACAGAACCAAAATTACCATGTCCGTCTACAAGCGGATATCTAAAACTCCACTCCTGTGCCATATTAACAAGTGAGCCATAGATAGAACTGTCACCATGAGGATGATATTTACCCATTGTATCACCAACGATACGTGCACATTTTCTGTGTGGTTTATCGGGTCCGTTATTCAATTCAATCATTGAATACAAAACTCTTCTTTGTACAGGTTTTAATCCATCTCTTACATCAGGTAATGCTCTGGATGCAATAACACTCATCGCATAATCAATATAAGAATTTTCCATTGTTTTCTTTAAATCGACCTGTTTAATTTGATCAAAAATTTGATCGTCCATATCTTCCCTCGTTTCTCAATAACAAACTTCAAATCACATCAAAAACATAATTAAATATCGAGATTTTTTACATATTTTGCATTTTCTTCAATAAAATCTCTTCTTGGTTCAACCTTATCGCCCATAAGTGTTGTGAATGTCAAATCAAGCTCTGATTCCGACTCTTCATCCATATTTACCTGGAGAAGAATTCTTCTTTCTGGATCCATTGTTGTTTCCCACAATTGCTCCGCATCCATCTCACCAAGACCTTTATATCTCTGTATCTTATTATTCTGATCTCTTCCTACCTGCTCGATAATTTGAGCAAGCTCTTCATCGGAATATGCATACCAAACTTTCTTATTTTTCTCTAATTTATACAAAGGCGGCTGAGCAAGATAAACATAACCGTTCTTTATCAATTCGGGCATAAACCTGTAAAGGAATGTCAACATAAGAGTCGCGATATGTGCGCCATCAACATCGGCATCTGTCATAATAATGATTTTGTGATATCTTAATTTTTCAATATCAAAATCATCTGATATACCTGTACCAAATGCAGTTATCATCGATCTTATTTCCGCATTTGCCAAAATCTTATCAAGTCTGGCTTTTTCAACATTCAATATTTTTCCGCGAAGCGGAAGAATAGCTTGTGTTGCTCTGCTTCTCGCTGTCTTTGCACTACCTCCGGCTGAATCTCCCTCGACAATAAAAATCTCACATTTCTCAGGATTTTTATCTGAACAATCTGCGAGCTTTCCGGGAAGAGCCAATCCATCCAACGCAGATTTTCTTCTTGTAAGATCACGTGCTTTTCTTGCAGCATCTCTTGCTCGCTGAGCTAAAATTGATTTCTCACAAATAAGTTTTGCAACTGACGGATTCTGTTCAAGATAGTATGTAAGCTGTTCTGCAACAATACTCTCAACTGCACCTCTTGCTTCACTGTTTCCGAGCTTCTGTTTTGTCTGACCTTCAAACTGTGGCTCTTCAACTTTTATTGAAATTATTGCAGTAAGTCCTTCTCTTATATCTTCGCCACTAAGATTTTGATCATTATCCTTCAAAATCTTATTATTTCTTGCATAATCATTAAATGTCTTGGTTATTGCATTTCTGAAACCAACAAGATGTGTTCCGCCTTCAGGTGTTGTAATATTATTTACAAAAGATGCGATATTCTCCGTGTAGGAATCATTATGCTGAAAAGCAACTTCTACATAAACATTATTCTTTGTTCCTTCAAAATACAAAACATCTGTATATAGAGGAGTTTTACTCTTGTTGAGATAAACTACAAATTCCTTTATACCGCCTTCATAATGAAATGTCTTTGAACGCATATTTCCGTTCTCATCGATTTCACGAGCATCGTGCAAATTGATTTTTAGGCCTTTTGTTAAGAACGCAGTTTCACGAAGTCTTGTTTTCAAAATATCATAATCATAAACAGTATCTTCAAAAATTGTATCATCCGGCATAAAATCAACTCTTGTTCCTGTTTTTTCAATAGGACAATCACCGATTATCTGAAGATCATTCATTACTTTTCCACGCTCATAGCGTTGTTTGTATATATGACCGTCTCTATATATCTGGACTTCAAGCCAATTTGACAATGCATTTACAACAGATGCACCAACA
The DNA here is from genome assembly GCA_018064425.1 of Candidatus Colinaster equi. GTDB lineage: Bacteria > Bacillota > Clostridia > Lachnospirales > Lachnospiraceae > Colinaster > Colinaster equi. The sequence continues at coordinate 52,106 of JAGHVF010000040.1, forward strand.
CCATGTAAACCTCCGGATACTTTGTATCCGCCACCGCCGAATTTTCCGCCTGCATGAAGAATTGTAAATACTACTTCTACTGCCGGTTTTCCCGTCTTATGATTAATATCCGTCGGAATTCCTCGACCGTTATCAATAACAGTAATTGAATTATCTTCATTTATCGTTACATCTATTTCAGAACAAAATCCAGCAAGGGCTTCATCTACTGAATTATCAACAATTTCATAAACAAGATGATGAAGACCTCTTGAAGATGTGCTTCCAATATACATTCCGGGTCTTTTTCTAACAGCTTCAAGACCTTCAAGAATCTGAATTTGATCAGCTCCGTATTCTTCGGTTTTTGTATTACTCATTTTTTCTCCATTCTTTTTTTCGCGCGAAGCGCGAAAATTTCATTTATGCTTCCTCTATTGTTCCTTTTTTGACTTTAAATACCTTATTTATTTCAAATCTGTTATTTACAAATTCATCAAGACCTGTACATGTAATTATTGTTTGAATATTGCCGATACTGTTTAACAGATAATTTTGTCTGTTACTGTCAAGTTCTGATAAAACATCATCAAGTAATAAAACAGGTGTATCATTTGTTATTTTTTTTACTATTTCTATCTCTGATAATTTTAATGATAATGCCGCAGTTCTTTGTTGACCTTGTGAACCGAATTTTCTGACATCTATTTCATTATCACAATCCACACTTTTTACATAAAAGGCTATATCATCTCTATGTGGTCCAATTGTGGTTTGTTTTAATTTTATGTCTTTATCCCAAGAACTATTCAACTTTCTTTCATATTCATCAATAGAAATATTTGGTTCGTATTTTATTTCCAGATGTTCTTTATTTCCGGATAATCCAAGATGAATGCTTTCTATTATTTCATTCAGTTGTTTAATAAACTGTTCTCTTCTTTCAATTATCTTACTTCCGTATGAAATAAGCTGTGCATCCCATATTTTCAGCGTTTCTTTTAATTCCGGATTATGATACAAATCCTTTAATAAATGATTTCTCTGATTAACAATTTTATTATAATGATTAAGATTATACAGATAAAAATTATCTAGTTGACATAATTCCACATCTATAAATCTTCTTCTTTCAGCCGGCCCGTTTTTTATGATACTAAGATCTTCCGGTGAAAAGAAAACAACATTTAACAATCCTAAAAGTTCTGCTGCTTTCTTTATCTTATTACCATCTATAGCTATTCCTTTTGACTTGCTCTTTCTAAGATGCATATCTACTCTTGTATCAATATTATCTTTTAATAGATATGTCCTTATATGAGCTTCATCACTACCAAATTCAATAATATCGCTGTCCTTACTACTTTTATGAGATTTCGTAGTCGCAGATAAATATATTGCTTCAAGAATATTTGTTTTTCCCTGAGCATTATCTCCGTATAAAATATTTGTTCCCTTATCAAAAACAATATTTAATGACTCATAATTTCTATAATTTGACAACTCTAATGATTTAATAATCATTATTTAAGCCTCAATCTTTATTACATTTCCATCAAACTCAACTACATCGTTAGCAATTAACTTCTTTCCACGTTGAGTTTCTATATTACCGTTTACTTTAACTAAGCCATCCTGAATCACAAATTTTGCATCAACTCCTGTTGAGACAACACCTGCTGCTTTAAGTGCCTGGCCAAGCTTAATATATTCATCTCTTAATTTTATGCTGTATTCCATATATAACCTCTTAACTCACAGTATTGAAATTAACAGGTAAAACAAGATAAATATAATTATTTTCCTTATCTCTTATAAAACATGGTGCTTTTGCATTTACAAGATAGATATCAATATCTTCATCATCAATTACTCTTAATGCATCAATAAGGAATTTTGGATTAAATCCAATCATTAAATCTTTACCTTCTTTTGATATATCAATACTTTCATTAAATCCACCAACAGTTGAATTAATCTTTAATTCAATATTTGAATCTGCAATATTCATAAT
>JAGHVF010000064.1 GCA_018064425.1 Candidatus Colinaster equi
TTCATTGCAATAGTTTTTGCTTAATCAGGCTTAAGCCTTGTTCATACAACTGCTTAGCGGTGGTAGAATGTTTATCTATGCTACTGATTAAGCCTATATTATCAATCAATGTAAATAGTGTTGCAAGACTTGGCGCATATTGTTCGCATATAATTTTTCCGAAATAAAACTTATTTGAGTTGAGAAAGTATTTACTGAATTGATACTGATTAGATACATATCCGTTAGACAAGATAAACTTATAACATTCTTTGATGTAATCAGTCACCTTTTGATGATAGGTTAATCTATTCTTCATCAATTTAACGTCTTTAATTTTGTTATTCAGCACAATACGATTCATAATATTCATTGATGACCTCCCTGATATAACAATATTTATCGCAAATTCCATTTTGAAATCAGAAATTGATAAATACTTTTATGGCAAATGAAGGAGTCAAAACAATGAAACACAATACGGAGAAAATGAAAACCGAAGCAGTTAAACAAGTGAAAAAGAAAACGTTATACAAAAGCATTATGTTTGATGAAAAGATTGAGCCGGCAGATGATGAAACAAAATTTAAATGTATGTTGATACGATTCTTTAACACAAGCATCAGTTGCTTTCAGGATTGTAAATCATTAGCCAACACGCTTGAATATATTAATCTTGATATGATGATACGCCGCTTAAAAAAGCATCAGGATTTACTTGCGACACTCATTAAATTGCTTGAATATAAGCAATCAAGACCGTTATAGCACATCAAAATAACGCATAACACACTCTATATACAAACAAAATTCCAAGTATAAATCTGCTTGGAATTTTTGTGTTACATCGCAATACTTCTGAAAATGTTTTGAAAATATATGTCTATTGAACCACGAAACAAAAACGCCCCGATTTTAATGTCGGGGCGTAGGTTTGTTTTAAGAAAGGATTATTTATAAGTTAAGCCGACGTGGAATTTCGTGCCGTCGCTTAAAGCCTCTTGAGCCTCTTGAACGGTATAAATCTTTTTACCATATAGAAGCGGTGTGCCGTTATATTTTTCTATGAGTGCAGAATCTGTTTGTTCTCCGCCGGAAGAATGTTCTGCCAAATATGTTTTGCAACTTGAAACACTGTTGCAGTTTGTTCCCTCCGAAGACATATCAAGTAATGTTTGGCATTCTTCCGCCGCGCTGCAATGCGTACCGATACTTGCAAGACACGTTGCCATATCACCGCATGATGCGGACAAAGTCCCTGTTTGCATATCTGCCGTTGATGAATAAAGCGTTCCACCCACATCATAAACGCCATTTTCATCTTTGGTATATATGTTTAATATTTGAGATCCTAAACCAAATGATTCACGATTTGCTTCTATTCTGTCACAGGTCTCTTCCGAACAATATATTTGAATATTGTTTGATACCCCTAAAAAAGTATTATACTTACCAGTAAATCCTAATTGAAAATCAATAGAACTCGGAATAGTGATACCTGTTAGACTACTCATGCCAGAAAATGCGTTATTGCCAATACTTGTCAGGTCCTCTGGAAGGGTTATGTTTTCTACATACTCAGCTTCATCAAAGGCATAACGGCCAATATCAGTAATATTACCACGGACAACGATATTTTTGACCTCTGAAGGCATTTTTGAATGCTCAGCCCCGCCATCATAAAATGCATGGTCACTAATAGATCCGGTTGTTTCATCTTTCGGACCATCAATATAGAGTGTATCCCCATCAATATTATATGTGCAATTATCTCCACAAGAGCCTGTGATATTAATACAGCCCCACCACCCTCTTTCAAGTTGATTCGGCCCACATTCAGCCACGG
>JAGHVF010000058.1 GCA_018064425.1 Candidatus Colinaster equi
AAATATATAACAGATTGTGTGATTATATAATAGAGAATCTTGACAATGATAATAATTCATTTTCAAAAAAATTATATAAATACATGATAAAGGACGAGCAAATTACAGGTGCGCAAATTCTTCATATATTGCTTGAACAGGATGCTATTTCTATCACAGCAGAGGAGGAAAGGAAATTTACATCCGGTGCATTTTCGTCATACAATTTCATGTTGTATCTAATCGAAAACCTGTATATTACACCGGCTCAGCTTGCTCTGGATCCATACTCGGCATCAACGGTAATTACCAATATGCAGGGCGAAGTTTTAGCACTTGTAACATATCCGGGATATGATAATAACAGATTAGCCAATTCGATTGATGCCGAATACTATGCAAAATTGCAAAGTGATTTATCAAAACCGTTGTGGAATTATGCTACACAGCAAAAAACCGCTCCGGGTTCAACCTTTAAGATGGTTTCCTCAACAGCGGCATTAATGGAAGGCGTTGTAAACACAAGCGATACAATAACCTGTAGCGGATACTTCGATCGATTTGCAAACGAACAATACAAATGTTGGATATATCCTGCATCACACGGTAGCTTGAATGTATCGGGCGGTATAGAGAATTCGTGCAACTGCTTTTTCTATGAGGTTGGTTATAATCTATCATTAGATGAGACAGGAGATTACAACGAAGAGCTTGGTTTGAAGAAGCTTGCAAAATATGCCGACATATATGGATTATCCGAAAAATCAGGAATCGAAATCGAAGAATCGGACCCTGAAGTATCGGATGAATATCCCGTATTGTCAGCAATCGGTCAGGGTACAAACAACTATACAACAGTAGGTCTGGCAAGATATGTCACAGCTGTTGCAAATAACGGAACCTGTTATAATTTAAGTCTTATTGATAGAATTACTGATTCCAACGATAATCTTATCAAGGATTTTACTCCTTCGGTAAGAAATATAGTTGATTTACCATCGGCATATTGGAACGCAATACATACCGGTATGAAAAAAGTGGTAGAGAAAAAATCATATTATGCTGATTTAGGCGTGACTGTTGCCGGTAAAACAGGTACAGCACAGGAAAATAAGAGTAGAGCAAATCATGCTTTGTTTGTCAGTTACGCGCCATACGAGAATCCCGAAATTGCTGTAGCAACTCGTATAGCATTCGGCTATTCATCGGATTATGCGGCCAATTTGACCAGAGATATCTATAAATACTATTTCCATTTGGAAAAAGAAGATGATATCTTAACAGGAACCGCTGAAATACCGGATGCGGTTATATCAGGTGGAGATTAATATAAACGGAGACAAACTATGAAACAAAGTCTTATAATTAAAAGCTATCCGGGTGGTTTATCGCTTCATATGGATTCAAATATTGATTTTGATGATATGCTGAATGAAGTAGCCTCCAAATTTGAAGAATCACGTTCATTTTTCAAAAATGCGTCTGTAGCAATATCGGTTGAAGACAGAATTCTTTCTCCCAATGAAGAGAAATTGCTTATACAGACAATTAATGAACATTCGGACCTTAATGTAATTTGTCTTGTAGGCAAAAACGAAGATACGAATCGCAATTTTATCAAAGCCTGCAAAAAGGTCGAATTTCAAAACGAAGAATATAACGGAAGATTCTATACCGGTAATGTTTATGAAGATCAAGTTGTTGAATGCGAAGGTACTCTGGTAATTATCGGAAATGTATTACCCGGAGGCACAGTAGCTGCGGCAAAAAACATAATTGTCTTAGGTGAATTATGTGGCGAAGCTTATGCCGGTATGAACGGCAATTCATCACATTTTATCTATGCAAATAAAATTGGTCAGGCAAAATGTAAGATAGCCGACAAATTATTTAAAACAAAAAACGATAAAAATATATTTGCAAAGAAAAACAAGGAACAATCTGTCATCATTTATCTAAATAACGATGAGATTGTAATGGATAATTTTTCATTGGAGAAATTAGCATATGTTGCGTCAATATAAATTACAAAGTTACAATTTCAAATTAATAATATTGGTGCTTGCATTATCCATAATCGGATATTTTGCAATCGGTTCGGCAAAAGAATCTGTTCAAGATCGACAATTATACGGAATTATTGTCGGTTTTGTTCTTATGATATTTATTTCTTTGATTGATTATAACTTATTGGACAATATTAAGTGGATAATTTATATCGGAAATATCGTCCTTTTGTTAGCTGTTCTTTTGTTTGGTGTAAAGGTAAACGGTTCAACGCGTTGGATAAATATCGGCTTCCAATTTCAGCCTTCCGAACTTGCCAAAATACTGTTGATTTTGTTCTTTTCACAGTTTATTATGAAGTATAAGGAACGTCTGAACACCGTTAAAATGTTAGCGTGCTCAATCGGCCTTGTGGCTGTTCCTTTGGGCTTGGTATATTTAGAGCCGGACTTATCAACATCAATAATGTTTGTTGTAACATTCTTTGTAATGTTATTCATAGGCGGCTTGGATTATAAGATTGTTCTGGCATTGTTTGGTACAATAGTTCCGCTTGGTGTTGTATTTTTCAGTATTATTTTACAAGATGGTCAGACTTTATTACATGGATATCAGATTACCCGAATTTTAGCTTGGCTTGATCCGGAGAAGTATGCGGATTCGGCGGCATATCAGCAATTGAATTCAATTACAGCCATCGGATCGGGACAGTTTATCGGAAAAGGATTAGATAATAATGTTATTGCATCTGTTAAGAACGGTAATTTCATAAGTGAGCCTCAAACAGACTTCATTTTTGCTGTCATAGGAGAGGAATTAGGATTTATTGGCGCTGCAGCTGTAATAATTTTACTTGTATTAATTGCTTTTGAATGTATGCGTATTGCGAGATTATCACGCAATTTATCAGGAGCGATTATTGCTGATGGAATGGCGGCTTTAATCAGTATCCAGGGCTTTATGAATATTGCCGTTGCAACCGGGCTCTTGCCTAATACAGGTATTCCGTTACCTTTTGTCAGTTATGGTCTGACGTCTTTGGTCAGTCTCTATATTGGTATAGGTGTAGTTTTGAATGTTGGATTGCAAGCAAACAAAAGAGCTAATATGATTGATAATTAATATGCTTCGAACAAGGAGGTAATTATGAATATCGCTTTAATTGCACATGATAACAAGAAAAAGTTGATGCAGAATTTCTGCATTGCATATAGAGGTATACTTAGCAAAAATGAAATTTATGCAACCGGAACAACCGGTCGACTGGTTGAAGAAGTAACAAATCTGTCTGTTCATAAATTTTTAGCCGGACATTTAGGCGGCGAGCAGCAGATTGGTGCTCAGATTGAGCATAATCAGATTGATTTGGTGATTTTTCTAAGAGATCCTTTGGGTGCAAAGATGCACGAGCCGGATATCAGTAATCTTGCCAAATTGTGTGATATTCATAATATCCCAATTGCGACAAATTTAGCCAGTGCCGAGCTGTTAATTAAGTCTTTGGACAGAGGAGACCTTGAGTGGCGTGAAATGTACAAGTAGACATTTATACCAAAATATCAGTATATTTCTGTGTCTTGTTTTTTTGACCTTTTCCTGTGGCTGTGCAGATAAGAACATCCCTCATAAATATGATACCGGTAATATATCGGTAAATAATCGTGTGGATAATGTTGCTCTATCTTTCGCATCCGATTTAGCTGTTACCAACGATAATATTGCCGGAAAAAACAATACGACAATAGAAGAGGAGTCGGCTGCAGCACTTTTTGATGTGAACAGAGCAAATGTTCTATATTCAAAGGATATTCATGAGAGACTTTATCCGGCTTCTTTGACAAAGGTTCTAACTGCTTTGGTAGCTATAAAGTATGGCAATCCCGAGGATGTTATTACATGCAGCGATAACGTTACAAAGCTCGAAAGCGGCGCATCTACATGTGGGTTAAAACCGGGAGACCAGTTGACTCTCAATCAAGCGTTACATGCATTGTTGATACATTCATCAAACGATGCCGCAGTTGCTATTGCCGAACATGTCGGCGGAAGTATTGAAGGTTTTTCAACTCTGATGAATTCCGAAGCAACTCTGCTTGGCGCTACCAATTCACATTTTGTTAATCCTCATGGTTTATCTGATAACGATCATTATACTACCGTATATGATTTGTATCTTATAACAAATGAAGCAATAAAATATCCGCTTTTCAATGAAATCGTCGCTATGACAGAGTATTCAACTGTATTCAACGATAAAAGCGGTGCTGAAAAAGAGATGAGTTTCGGTACAACAAACTTGTTTTTGCATGGTGATTACAGTGCACCAAGCGGTGTAACTGTAATTGGCGGTAAAACAGGAACAACAAATGCTGCCGGTAATTGTTTGATTATCATAGCAAAAGATGCATCGGGTAATCCGTATATTGGTGTGATTTTGCGTTGTTCGCAACGAACTCTTGTCAACGAAGAAATGATTGATATTTTACGAGAGATTACTTCTTAAAAGGTTGTTTTTTTAGGGCACTTTAGTTATAATTTATGCATATAGTAAATGCAATTTAAGGAGGTTACCATATGATTCAATTAATCGTTGGAAAAGAAGGTAAAGGCAAGACAAAGCACTTGTTAGATAAGGTTAATGAGGAGATTAAGGAAGCTTCCGGTAATATAGTTTTCCTTGACAGAAGTTCAAAGCATATGTTTGAACTTAACAACAAAGTTCGTTTAATTGATGTTTCTGATTATGATTTTGATAATGCATCGGAATTGGTTGGTTTTGTTTACGGAATATTATCACAGGATCATGATATTCAGCAGATTTATATTGATGGATTACTTAAGATGACATCACTTGATATCAATGGACTTATTGAATTGTGTAACAAGCTTGATTTAATCAGTGAAAAATTCAATTTTGATATGGTTGTAAGTGCTTCTGTTGATGAGAGCGAATTAAGTGAAGAATTAAAGAAAAAAGTGATTGTATCGCTTTAAAAAAATTAATTAGCCTCGGAAGTTATTCTTCCGGGGCTTATATTTGGATTGGAGAAAATTAGTGGCAGGAAACAATATACGAAAGTATAAAAAACCACTTAATATTAATATTGGAACAATTTGTTTTGCTGTTATTCTAATATACATTTTCATCTGTGTTTTTATGTATTTCACGCAGAAACACATTGTAGGATACGAAGTAAAAGCAGGTTCTCTATCTGTTTCGAATGTATATGAGGGAATCGCATTACGCGAGGAAACAATTGTAACGGCTGATAAATCGGGGTATGTTAACTATTATGCAAAAGAAGGTGAGAAAGTCGGATGTGGAAACACAGTATGTTCCATTGACGAAACCGGAGAGTTGCAGAGTTATGTTCCCAAAGACGAAAATGCATTTGCTGGCTTTACAAATCAGGATATTGCCGAAATTAAAAACGAAATTGATGTATTTTCAACGTCTTTTTCACCTGCGGATTTTTCGGGCGTATATGATTTTAAATACTCAATAAGCGGAAGCGTATTGAAATTTGCAAACCGAAATATTTTAAACAGTATTGGTGAATTAACAGGCGACGGATCAAACGGTTTGATTTCTTTATGTAATGCTCCCGAATCGGGAATTGTAATATATTCAACCGACGGTTTTGAAAGTGTTTCATCCGCTGATGTTTGTGCAGACTGGTTTTCAAAAGAAAATTATGAAAAAAAACAGTTAATTAACAACGAAATCATTGATGCCGGTGAACCAATATACAAATTGTCCGACTCAGAGAAATGGTCAATTATTATTCCGATTGACAAGGAACGTGCCAATGAACTACTTGAAGAAGAATATGTTAAAGTTCGTTTTTTGAAGAATCGCTACGAATCCTGGGGCGAAGTAGAAGTATTGGAAGACAGTCAGAACAATACATATGTTGAATTGCATTTTACAAATTCAATGATTACTTTTTCTACTGAACGATTTATCAATATTGAATTAATAACAGACAAGGAGACAGGATTGAAAGTGCCAAACAGTGCCATAATTGACAGATCTTTCTATCTTGTTCCTACAGAATACATAACCAAAGGCGGTAATAACAATTCGGACGGAGTAATTAAGCAAAACTATTCCGAAGATGGAACAATGCTTCCGGAATTTGTGCCGGTTACAATATATAACGAAGTCGATGGTGAATACTATATTGATTCATCCATGTTAGAAATTGGTGACCGAATAAATCAACCCGATGCCGCAAATGATTATACAATTTCAAAATCGGCCGAACTTACGGGTGTGTATAATATTAATAAGGGATATGCGGACTTTAAGCAAATAAAGGTGCTCAATCAAAATGATGAGTATTCGATTATTGAATCAAATACAAAATATGGTCTTGTTCCATACGACTATATCGCACTGGATGCTGAAAGTATTGAGGCAGATGAATTTATATATGATTAAAGAAAACATCTCAAATGTCAATGAAAAAATAATATCGGAATGCAATAGAGATAAAATCGACCCGGACAGTGTACATTTGATTGCAGTCAGCAAGACCAAACCGTTGGAAATGCTAAAAGAGGCATATGATGCAGGCGTAAGAGATTTTGGCGAGAACAAAGTGCAGGAGATTGTTGATAAATTCGATAAGATGCCTTCTGATACTCGTTTTCATATGATTGGTCATTTACAAACAAACAAAGTCAAGTATATTGCAGATAAGGTATATATGATACACAGTGTTGATTCATATAAATTAGCTGCACAAATTGACAAATACGCCAAAAATTGTAATAGAATTATACCGATTTTGATTGAAGTTAATATTGCTGATGAAGAAAGCAAATTCGGCATAGCCCCAAGCGAATGTATTGATTTTGTTAAGAGTATTAGTACATTTTCAAACATTAAGATTAGCGGACTAATGACAGTTGCTCCATTTACGGAAAATCCTGAGTCAAATAGAGCATATTTCAGACAAATGAAACAATTATCTGTTGACATAACGAACGAAAACATTGATAATGTTTTTATGAATGTTCTTTCAATGGGTATGACGGGGGATTATATTGTTGCAGTTTCAGAAGGTGCAACATATGTCAGAGTTGGTACCGGAATATTTGGAAAACGAAATTATGATATATAATAAGGAGTGACCGATATTATGAGTTTTATGGATAATATTTTGGACGGACTTAAGTTCAATTCCGATGACGAATATGAAGATGATTACTATGATGAAGAGGACAACGTTGAGGCTTCAAGAAGCAACGGCAAGTCGGAAGCTGCTGCAGAAGAGCGCAAAATTCCGTTTACACCAAAAGCTGCCACTACAAAGACAAAGCATATCGGAAACGGTATGGAAGTTTGTGTAATTAAGCCTACAAGCGAGAATGATACAAAAGAGATTACAGATACGCTTTTGTCAAACAGGACTGTAGTTCTTAATATGGAAGGTTTGGACAAAGCTACTGCACAAAGAATTATTGATTTCACTTCCGGTTCAACATATGCAATACACGGTAATCTTCAGATGATATCAAATCATATATTTTTGATAACACCTGCAAGTGTTGACATTTCGGGAGATTTCCAGACTATACTTAATGACTCGTTTGATGTACCACAGTTCTAAGATGATTCTATGAAACTTCCTACCATAATGGCAGGAAGTTTTTTATTGTTAAATAATATAAAAACATTTAGAGAGAAAAAGGGATAAACAATGAACAGAATAACAATAAAAACTCCAAACAAAATTGATTATGATGTTGTACTAAACAATTCATTCGATCAATTGGAAGAAGAGTTTAACACATTAGGATTAACAGACAGAAAAGCACTGATTATTACCGATAGTATTGTTGGTCCGATATATAGCGAACAGATTATTCAAATTATCGGCAAATGTAATATTTCCGCAAAAGTCTATACTTTCCATGCAGGCGAAGAAAGCAAGACAAGCGAAACAGTTTTTGATATATATGATTTCCTTTTGGAAAATAATTATACACGTAGCGATTTAATAATTGCTTTGGGTGGCGGAGTAACCGGAGATATGGCAGGCTATGTTGCTGCGACCTACAGAAGAGGCCTGAATTTTGTCAGCATTCCAACGTCGCTGCTTGCAATGGTTGACAGTTCTGTTGGCGGAAAAACAGCAGTTGATTACAACGGTTATAAGAATATGATTGGCGCATTTTACAATCCCAAATTGGTATATGCCAATATTTCTGTGCTCAATACTCTTGAAGAACGTCATTTTTATAACGGTTTTGCCGAAGTAATGAAAAGCGCAATAATAAAAGATGCGCATTTTTATGAATGGCTCATCGAGATGATGTACGAAATATGTGATAAGGATTATGATACGCTCGAAGAGCTCATTTTGAAAACAATAACAATCAAGAAGCTCATTGTTGAAAAGGATCCATACGAGAACGGCGACAGAGCATTGCTCAATTTAGGTCATACAATCGGTCATGCAATCGAATCAACAAAGATTGGTTGTATGTTACATGGTGAATGCGTTGCATTGGGTATTGTTGCAGCTGCGCATATTTCTTACAAAAAAAATATGCTATCCATGGATGAATATCTTGAAATACGTGATATGTTTGTGCCGTTCAATTTGCCTATCACAATTGACGACATTGACAAGGATTTGATAATTAACAATATTACCAAGGACAAAAAGCAAGATAACGAAGGCTTAAAATTTGTACTTTTAAAACGTATCGGAAAAGCATGTATCGACAGAAGTGTTACTACAGATGAAATCATGGAAGCATTAAAGGAGATTGAATACATTGATGAACTTGACTAAAAGAATTATCAGATTATTAATTAACCTTATTATCGTCGCTGCTTTAATTATTATCGATCAATTTACAAAGCAACTGGCTGTAGCAACTCTAAAAGACAAGCCCGCCTTTACCATTATACAAGGTGTATTTGAATTGAATTATCTCGAAAACAGAGGTGCCGCTTTCGGAATGTTACAGAACCAAAAAATACTCTTTATTATAATCGGTTTGGTTATGTTGTTACTTGTTTCTGTGATATTGTACAAATTACCGAGCGACAAAAAATTCATTCCTTTTGAGATATCTTTGTTATTAATTGCCTCAGGAGCTGTCGGTAATATGATTGACCGAATTTTCAACAATTATGTTGTAGACTTTTTCTATTTCAAATTGATTAATTTTCCAATCTTTAATGTTGCCGACATATATGTCACAGTATCATGTATCGTAATAGTTATATTGGTTCTTTTCGTATACAAAGATGCTGATTTTGATTTTCTCAAGTTAAAGAAAAAGAAAGATAATGAAACAAATTAGATTAGAAGTTGATGACGAATTCGAAGGAATTCGTTTGGATAAATACATCACCTTAAATACAGAAAGCATTATTTCCAGATCTTTTTTACAAAAGCTGATTAAAAGTGATTTGGTAAAAGTAAATTTCAAGCCTCAAAAAGCAAGCTATTTGGTTAAATCAGATGATGTTATTGAGTTTGAAATCCCCGATCCGCAGGAATATATTATTAATCCGGAAAATATTCCGTTAGATATTTTGTATGAAGATGATGATGTAATTGTCGTAAATAAGCCAAAAGGAATGGTTGTTCATCCGGCTGCAGGCCATTATACGGGCACATTGGTCAATGGCTTGTTATATCATTGCAAAGATTCGTTATCGGGCATTAACGGTGTTTTACGCCCCGGTATTGTGCATCGAATCGATAAAGATACTACAGGTTCCGTTATTGCATGTAAAAATGATGTATCTCACAACGAAATTGCAGCACAGTTAAAAGAACATACAATCACAAGACGCTACAGAGCAATCTGCCATGGAACAATTAAAGAGGACGAGCTCACAATAAATGCACCTATTGGCAGAAGTGATAAAGATCGTAAGAAAATGGCTATAAATTCATTAAACGGAAAATCTGCAATCACTCATGTAAAAGTTTTGGAGCGATTAAACGGCTATACTTATATAGAATGCCGTCTTGAGACAGGACGAACACATCAAATACGTGTTCATATGGCCTCAATCGGTCACCCATTGCTCGGTGATGATGTCTATTCAAACATCAAAAGCAAATATAATACCAACGGTCAATGTCTGCATGCATACATTTTAGGCTTTGTTCATCCGACAACAAAACAATACATTGAAACATGTGCTCCGATTCCTGAATATATGACCAAATTATTGTCACTCTTACATAAAATATAATTGAAAAATCGTCCTTTTTCTGTTAAAATTATTTAAAGATTTTCTTTTAAGCATCCTATGGAGGTGACAGATATGAAAACGGTTATTACTATCGGTAGACAGTTTGGTTCAGGTGGTCGTGAAATTGGGGAATTAGTTGCGAAACACTTTAACATTCCGTATTTTGATAAGGAATTGTTAACAAGAACAGCAAAAGAGAGTGGTTTTTGCGAAGAGATGATGGAGGTGCATGACGAAAGACCAACAAGTTCATTCTTATATAATCTTGTAATGGACACATATTCATTCGGTTATAATGCATCATCATTTGTTGATATGCCAATAAGTCATAAAATTTTCTTGGCGCAGTTTGATACAATAAAAAAGATTGCAAGTGAGGGGCCTTGCGTTATTGTTGGTCGTTGTGCAGATTACGCGCTTCAGGATAATCCCGATGCTTTAAATATTTTTATTTATGGCGATGAACCCAATAAGGTTGAACGTGTAATGGCAAAATACGAATTGACAAGCCAAAAAGCAAAAGATATGATGATTAAAAAGGATAAGCAGAGACAGAGCTACTACAATTACTATTCATCAAAGAAATGGGGACGAGCTGATAGTTACGATTTATGTATCAACAGTTCGATTTTAGGAGTTGAAGGAACTGTTAAATTGATTGTTCAGGCTGTTGAAGATTTTGAGAACAGATAAATTATTAACCGGAGTCAAGCAATTGATTCCGGTTAAATTTTGTATATGGAAATACTATGATTGAAATTAAAGTTGAAAAAAAAGACAGTGGCGGTAAGTCATTCAAATATCTCAAAAAACTTCTTCCGTCCGCGCCAAATGGATTAATATATAAACAATTACGTAATAAGAATATAACAATAAACGGCAAAAAAGCCGATGGTAACGAAGTGCTGTCAGCCGGAGATGTAATTAAGTTGTTTTTTAGTGATGCAACTTATCAAAAATTTCATTCACCCGAAAACACCTCAATTAGTACGGATGAATATTTTACAG
>JAGHVF010000007.1 GCA_018064425.1 Candidatus Colinaster equi
TAAGGAGATATATAACATATATGTTTGCCTAAGTAAATTCAGTAGATGATTTTGCCAAGGTAAAATCAGTACAGATACGGAATTTAATTTGGCAATTTAGCAAAGAAGAAATCGACTAGCCCATAATAGTAAAAAATCGTATAATTGAACGTATGGGATCTTTATAATAGTAAACTTTATAATGTGTTTAACTGTTATTGTTTTTATGATGCCTGTAGAAGCAGTAGCTATGGATAACCCGACAAATGGTTATATAGAGGAGTTCCCTGTGCCGGGTAATCCGGATACTGTAATTACTGAGAATAACGGTACTATTAATTTTGCAAAATCACCGGGTACGATAAGCTACAATTTTTTAAGAAGAGCTTCTATGAAAACAAAAGATAAATTGTACGTTGTTAATTGAAAGGAGAATTTACAATATGGCAGAGAAGGACGTTAAATTAGAAGAAACTATTGCTGAAAATGCAGATGTAGTGGCAAACGCAGATGTAGTGGCAAATGAAGAGGGGAAGAAAAAGAAAAAGAGAAATAAATATGCTTTTCTTGAAAAACATCCGATTTTATATGTATTGGTACATATGGTGTGGAGCTTTGTATGTATTGAAATAATATTTATAGCCGTTTTGGGTTCGCTTTTTAAGGGAATTGGATTAAATGAGTATTTGGCTGCTGTAGTAGGAGGCATAGTTTACCTTGCATGTCATGCCAAGAGATATAAGCCCGGGTATAAGGGTAATTTCAAGGGCGGAAATACAGCTTTAGGATTTAGATTAGCAGCATTTATGGGAATATACTGGGTATACCTGCTGATTCAGGTATTTGCATGGGGTGAATATATCAATCCAACCTTTACCTCTGTAAGTATGGCTCTTATGGCGGGAGTATGTGAAGAAGTAGTATTCAGACTTGTTCCGGTATCCTGCCTTATGAGACAATGGAATGATGAAAAGAAGGTACCTGTTGTCCTTGCAATTTCGGCAGGATCTTTCGGATTGATTCATGCCTCTAATATTGCATCCGGTGCCGGATTAGCCATTACTATCGGACAGGTAGTGTGTACAGGTTTGATGGGAATTTTGTTCTGTGCCGTATATTTGAGATCCGGAAATATTCTGCCATCAATTTTGATGCATGCTATCACAGATTTCATTTGCTTCCTTGATAAATCACAGGTTAGTCAGACCGGAATTATGACAGCGTCGTCGATTACATTCGTTAATGTTATTGATTTTGCGGTAACGGTATGTCTTGCCGTTATCGGAATATATCTTATACGACCTGCAAAACGTGCCGAGATTATTGCTGTGTGGGATAAGAAATTTTCAAAAAACGAGTAGTGCTGTAGTGCATAATCAGACGGACGATGCGCATGTAATCCACTGTGTGTATAAAGACATTTCTACAGTGAATTTACGCATCGCCCGGTTGTACACTTCTATAGATTGGGAACAACGCCCACAAAACGAAGGGGTTCGGTTGATGTGTTAATCAGAGTATGCGTATGCCCCTTTGGACAATATGAGCAACTTCCTGCTGTCAGAATTTCTTCTTCATTGTCACATACCATCTTACCGCTTCCGCTAATGATATATACGGTTTCGCTGCTGTCGTCATGTGTATGTGAGCCGATCGAAGAATTAGGTTCCAGATATCCGTTGATTATACGTATCGAATCATCAACGTACATTTTGGCTACAAGTGTGCCGTCGCCTCCTTTGAAAGCGGGGTATCTCTTTTCTTCGATATTATCAAAATCAATATTCATATTTTTCTCCTACGGTTAATCACTTTTGTTATAGATTCAGCATTCAGTGAATTGGTACAGGCAACCAAGAAACACTAGTGTACAAAAATGCAATAAATGCATTAAAATAAACGCATTTATTGCATCAAATAGAAAAACTTAAGTGCTGTTGTAACATCTGTAAAGCTTTCCGATGGACTATTTTGGCATTCGCATAAGACATGCCCATCTGCAACGCTACTTCTTTGAGAGATTTCTCATTGTAGTAGTGGAGCACGATAAGAGTACGTTCACGTTCGGGAAGCTTTTCAAGGGCACATGCCAATTCTTCGAGCGTTTCATTGTTAAGTAATGTCTCTTCGATATTACTCTCAGAATGTATCTCGTCCTGAAGCTCATCGGAAATGTGGTTGGTTCTGTAATGGTCAATAACTCTGTTCTGAGCAATTGTATAAATCCATGTCGAAACAGAAGCTTTTGAAGAATCAAAAGTAGAATATTTTTGGGCGACCTTTAAGAACACGTCAGATGCCAAATCTTCCGCCAAATCGTGATTAGATACCTTTCGCATAATGAAATTGACTACCTTGTCGTGGTATCGTATGTAAATGTCTTCAATAGTATTAGTCTCTGTTGCCATCTTTTTTGTCCTGTTTTGCACAAGGAATATTCTGGCCGGCATTAATCAGTGTCAAATCCTCATCTGATAAAGAATGCATATCAGTCTCCTGCACCGAGTTAATCACCTTGTCCAAATGTGCATTTGCTTCATATTTTTGAAATTCAAAAAGTTGCTTCAAAACATTACTCATATTCGTCACCTATGTATGCGCGTCAATATGTTACATTATATCATACGAATGAGAAATGAAGAGGGATATTTTTGAAAAAATATTGACCAATACTTTACTGAGGGCTATACTGTTTTTAGTAAATTTTGTAAATTTTCTTATTTGTGTACAAAAGTACTGCATATTGTTTTGTTGGGAGGATACATATGAAAAAGAAAATATGGGGTATAATTGTTTTTATGGCGGCAGTTATGTTGATGTCGGTGCCGGCTTTTGCAGTTCCAGCAGATGTTCCCGGCGTTGATATAGTATTTGATATACCATATGAAGGAAAAGCTATGCCGGGAGATGCACATGAACGTGTAGCAACCCCTGATTATGAAGTGGTCAATACATACTATTATAGTTTCTCGGGACAAACGCTTGAATTAAAAAAGGGCAATAAAGGATATTGCAAAATGCAAGTTCAGGCAACGGGAGGCGGAACTAGTTTTGTAGATAATCCGACAGTTATAGTCAATGGTAAGACTATAACAAAGTTGTCGGGTGCATTCGATGGAAATACAGATGGTTTCGAATTTCCGAATGTGAACCAACAGTGGATAAATATATACATAACCTTCACAGTGGGTGGTGATGAGAAGCCGGACCCACAGCCGGCCCCACAGCCGGATCCTAACTTGGAATGCCGGGAGGAAGAGCAGAAGGCATCTGTAGAAGAGGCAAAGCCTGAGGAAGAGCCTGAACCACAGTTTGCTGAGGAAGCTTATGACCCGGTTGTTGTAGCCAACGATAAGAACCAATTTACTGCCAACAATGAAGGCGTTGTACCGAATGCTTCATATAATTTCACGGAATATGTAACACCGGCAGGTTTTGCAAGCGGTGTTAAGAAGATAGCAGATAAGAAAGATGCATTGGGAAATGTATATGTATTTTCTAATAAGGCACTTACAATTAACAGAACATTCCTTGAGACACTTACCGAAAAGAATACAAAGGTTGTTTATTTCTTCGAGTATCAGGGACATTTGTATTGTGTAACTATTCTTCCGAACGTTAATCCGGATCTTGTACTTGATGCGATGGGACATTCCGGTCCGCTTAATGTAGGCGCGTTCCTTGGCACAACTATATTGATTAGATAATGATACAAAGTGCAATAAAAAGCTATGCAAAATAGTTGATTTTTGCTAGTATAGTTTACATGGGAATGAGGTCTCCCATGAGCAATCAAAACCGCAATTTAGCTGATGACTTCTGCAATTCGCAGGGTCATCAGCTTTTTTTATGACCAAATATATCAGGAGGCGTAATATGTTAACATCTTTGGCTCTCATTTTTCTTGTAGGTCTGGCACTGGCTGCTATTATTCAAGAGGTTAGAATTCCGAGAATAATAGGTATGCTTATAACCGGTATTGTGCTTGGACCGTATGTGCTTGATCTGTTGGATCCGTCCATATTGAATATATCTTCGGAATTGAGACAGATGGCATTGATTATTATTTTGATTAAAGCAGGAATATCACTGGATATCAGTGATTTGAAAAAAGTCGGCAGACCGGCAGTATTGATGTCATTCCTTCCTGCGGTGATGGAGATAATCGGCTTTGTAGTATTGGCACCGTATTTCTTAGGTGTGAGCGTATTGGAGGCTGCAATACTTGGAGCAGTCATGGGTGCGGTGTCACCTGCGGTTGTTGTTCCGCGAATGGTGACGCTTATGGAGGAAGGCTACGGAACGGATAAAAGTATTCCGCAATTGATTCTTGCCGGTGCATCTTTGGATGATGTATTTGTTATTGTACTGTTTTCGACATTTATCAATATGGCACGGGGCAATCAGGCAAGTGTGATGGATTTTGCCAATATTCCGATATCGATTGTGTCCGGCATATTGATTGGCTGCATATTTGGATACATACTTTCATGGTTCTTTGAGACCGCGTATGTCAAATCGCACCATATAAGAAACAGCATTAAGGTAATCATTGTATTGGGAACGGCGTTTTTACTGATGGCAATTGAAGAGTGGGCACAAGGATATTTATCAATATCGGGCTTGCTTGCTGTAATGTCGATGGCTTGTATGATCAAAATACGTAGCATTCAATCTGTTTCCAAGCGACTTGCGGAGAAATTCGGTAAATTGTGGCTGGCCGCGGAGGTACTTCTTTTTGTACTTGTAGGAGCAGCCGTAGATATCAGATATATGTTGCAATCCGGATTGGCCGCAGTTGTTCTTATTCTGATAGGACTTGTGTTCCGCTCTTTGGGTGTATGGATTTGTCTTATAGGAACAGGGCTTAATATGAAAGAGAAGTGGTTCTGTGTAATATCCTATTTGCCCAAAGCAACAGTCCAGGCTGCAATTGGTTCGGTACCGCTGTCGTTGGGGCTTCCTTGCGGAAAAATCGTGTTGTCTGTTGCTGTGGCATCAATAATAATTACCGCACCGTTGGGGGCATTTGGTATGGATATATCCTACAAGCATTTGCTTAAGGAAAACAAAAGAAGTACTTAATAAGTGTAAGTAAGAATGATAGAATAGGACATATAGGTTGCAATGCGGAGGTATACGGGTGAACGTATTATTACTGATTTTTCCTATTCTATATCTTGCTCTTACTTTTTACGGTTGCAAATGTGCCCCTAAAGGTGAATTTGCACAGGATATTCTTGACCATAAGCAGACTAAAATGCTGCAGGCAACAGCGTGTATGGGCGTTGTTTTGCATCATATCACGCAGCTTGTTACTACTTATGGTGAGGTATATAAAGGACCGATTACAATACTCAGTCAAATGGGTATTCTTTTTACAGCCATATTTTTCTTCGTATCCGGATACGGACTGATTGTCAGTGTGCGTACTAAAGATAATTATCTTAAAGGCTTTCTGCAACATAGGATGACACTTATTTTAGTTCCGTTCTTTTTATCAAATACTATCTACATTCTGATTCGTATATTCTATAACGGTATACCAACATCCACGGATAACATTATAAGGTGCTTACTTGGCTTGCGCCTTCTTAACGGCAACGGCTGGTACATAGTTGAGATATTTATGCTCTATGCGGCATTCTACATCATATTTAGAGTGTGCAGGAATAAGGCTGTGGGAAGTGTGCTTTTGTCGGTTGTTGCACTCGTGATAATCTATATAGGTTTGCATAGCGGACATAGCACCACGATGGTTGGAGACAGTATATTAAAGGGTGAATGGTGGTACAATTCAACGATTGCATTTGTGTTTGGCATATTCATGGGCAACTGCAAGGATAAGGTCATTGATTTTTCGAAGCGTTTCTATAAAATACTGTTACCGTTATTTTCGATTCTTTTTATTGCAGGCTTCGTAATAGAAGAAAGAGTACGTCTTACAAAAGGATATTACAATGAGTCCGCTGTTATTGACGGAATAAATGACAAGGCTGTCACTTTGTGTGCGCAAAGCATACTTTGCCTTATATTTGTATATCTGCTGATTCTCATTGGTATGAAGATTAGCCTAAACAATAAGGTGCTTGGCTATATTGGTACAATCAGTATGGAGATTTTCCTTATACACGGTCTGTTTCTTCATAATATTTTTGATTTTACATATATTAATGATTTTGTGACTTATGTATTGATTGTTGTTTGTGCTGTTATTGCCGGCGCCGCGATGCATTTTGTTGATACGCCTATTATCAGGTATATACAGGGTATTGGAAAAAACAAGGGATATCTGGAGGAGTGCGGCCCCGATCTTATTAGGGAACGCAGGGTGCAACTGCAAAGAAAGGTTAAAACTGTCATATATGCTGTTGCTATATTATGTCTGCTTGCGTATGTTTTGTATATGGGCTGTATGAGATTCTTTTTTGCAAAACAGGATGTTAAAAAAGAGATTGATAATTTGAAAAATGTTCATGTGCAGGATGAAATAACATTTGGCAGATACAATACAAAAAATTTGTCTTTTGGGAATTGGGGAAAGGAAAAACTGCAATGGTTGGTACTTGATGACTCAAATGATGTTATTACGCTAATTACAAAAGACGGAATTGAGGGAAGTACATATTATGATGCGTATGAAGCGGTGGGATGGGAAGATTCATCACTGCGCAGGATGCTCAATGAGAAGATGTATGAGTCCATTTTTACGGACCTTGAAAAAGAGATGATAGTCCCCACTGAGGAAACGGGCGATATGGTGACTTTATTATCTGTGTCTGAAACTAAAATGTGGTTTGCATCAGATGAGGACAGACAGATAAATATTACCGATGTAGCGGAAAAGAACGGTACGAATGTTAATAATCTCAGCAAAGTAAATTATTGGGATATGAAAGACTATCGCAGCTCATGGTGGTGGCTCAGAGGTGAAACAAAGGATATCACAGCGCCGATTGTTTCGGTGGACGGTGAGATTATTGAAAATGAGAAATATGTCAATAAGCCAAACGGCGCGGTAAGACCTGTTATACGAATTGATAAGAATAAGCTTAACTGAGTCAAATCGTAATTTTAGTTAAAATTCGCTATTTTACGGCAAGTATTAGGATGCAAGATCCTATAGTTCATAACATAATATTGATGTACAAACAGATATTTATATGAAATGGGGGATTGGATGAAGACAGTAGTAATTGCAAGTTCCAAGGATTCGGGATATGCACCGATTTTACATTACATAGCACGTATGTGCCGACAGAAAGGACGTGATGTAGTAAACATCACTGACGGAGAGAATTCAGGCGCCTGTAAGGCGGATGTGATAATAGCTTGCGGCGAGGATACAGCAAAGCTTGCCAAGTGGAATATTACCGGAACACCTGATACAAAATATGTATTGATATCTCCGTGTAGCAAGGATATAGAAGCAATACATAGTATTAACGGTAAAGGCGATAATATTATGGTGATTCACGGTCTGTTTGAAGACGGTGCGGATACAAATGCAATCAGAGAAATATGTGATGCCAATAAGATATTGTTATATCTTACCGATGCCGATAAGTGGCAGGAGACAGAGGACTATAAGTCGACACAGCTTAATGTTATGACACAGGTGTCACATATTGACAGCTTTATTGATGAGGGATACGCGAAACCATGTCAGGCTTTCAATCCGTATTTGCCTTCCTGGGAATATGTGCCGGACGGAGAACCGTATGTATTTGGCGATAGGGTGTACATATACGGCTCACATGATAAATATAACGGAGATGTGTTCTGCCTGGGTAATTTTGTATGCTGGTCGGCACCGGTGGATGATTGCGCCAATTGGAGATATGAAGGTGTTATCTATGATAAATTGGATGAGCCGCTTAATCCGAAAGGCGAAGGTATGCTATATGCACCGGATGTAACAGTTGGACCGGACGGTAGATACTATCTGTATTATGTGTGTTCACATATAGGTAATGTATCGGTGGCTGTGTCGGATACACCGGCAGGCAGATACAAATTCTACGGTCATGTGCATTATGAAGATGGTACTTTGCTTGGCGATGCTCCGACTGATGAGCCTCAGTTTGACCCGGGCGTATTGACGGAAGGTGATGTAACATATTTGTATACAGGATTCTGCGGACAGGAAGATGCGTCGCGTCACGGAGCTATGTGTACGGTACTTGGCGAGGATATGCTTACTGTTGTCAAAGCACCGAAGATTGTTGTGCCAAGCCGTATTTATTCAAAAGGGACATCTTTTGAAAATCATGCATATTTTGAAGCTGCTTCAATTCGCAAGCTGAATGGCAAATATATATTCGTATATTCTTCGGAGGTAATGCATGAACTGTGTTATGCGGTAGCCGATACTCCCGAAGGCGAATTTACTTACGGCGGTGTAGTAATAAGCAATTGCGATTTGGGTATTGATGATTATAAGCAGGCATCTGTGGCGAGTGCATACGGAGCCAACAATCATGGAAGTATCATAGAAATAAAGGGACAACCATATGTGTTCTATCACAGACATACCAACGGTACATGGTATTCAAGACAGGTGTGTGCAGAACCGCTTGAAGTAAGCGGCGTGTGTGATATTAAGCAGGCATCGGTATCAAGCTGTGGTTTGAATAATGGTCCGCTTAAGGCATGTGGCTATTATTCGGCACATATTGTATGTAACATATTCTATCCCGAAGGTGAGGATACATTAAGAGAAGATAACAGCTGCAAGATTCCTGATATTACCAAAGCAAGGGTGGTACAGGACGGAGAGGATTCTACGGAGTGTGAGGCATATATTGCCGGCTTCACGCAGGGCGCTGTTATTGGCTTCAAATATTTTGATTGCAAGAATGTTGATAAAATCAGCGTATATGTGCACGGTTATTCGCATGGCACAATGAATGTGCATACCAAGTGGGATGACAAGCCTGTCGGAAGTGTGGAATTCGGCGCTGATAACTATTGGAAAAAGGTTGAGATTCCTGTTGATATTGAAGATGGAGTGCATGCGATTTACTTTACATACGAAGGTTGGGGCAGTTTGCTAATTAAAGGTTTTGAGTTTGAGTAATATTTTTGAAATGATTAAAGTAAGGTTACATCCCTTACGGAAAGAGGAATGATATGAGCAAAATTGCGATTTTTTTGCCGGGAATAGGATATACATGTGATAAGCCGTTACTGCATTATGCAAGAAAAATGTGTATGCACAACGGATATGAGACGGTGTGTGTAAATTACGGCGGTTTTCCGAATGATGTTAAGGGAAATCCGGACAAAATGAAGGAGTGCGCACAAAGCGCATTGGCACAGACAATCGAAGCATTGAAGGATATCAACTGGACAGGATATGACGACATTCTGTTTGTAGCTAAGAGTGTCGGAACAGCTGTTGCGGGTGCATATGTGAAGCAATGCAATATCAAGGCACGCTTTGTTTTGTTTACACCGGTTAAGCAGACTTTTGAATATGATTATTTAGATGCTTGCGCTTTTCATGGAACAAACGATCCGTGGGCTGCAACTACCGATATATTGGCAGGTTGCGAGGCAGCCGATATGCAACTTAATATTACCGCAGACGCCGATCATTCGCTTGAAACCGGTGATGTGGTAACAGATGCTTCCAATATGGTGAAGATAATGTCGCAGGTGGAAGAGTTTGTATTAAACAGCGCCAATCCTAATTTGTCACAGGCACTTAACCCGTATTTGCCGTCATACGAGCATGTTCCGGACGGTGAGCCGCATGTGTTTGGCGACAGAGTGTATATATTCGGTTCTCATGATAAATTCGGCGGAGATGTATATTGCCTGCTTGATTATGTATGTTATTCGGCACCGATAGACAATCTTGGTGATTGGAGATACGAAGGTGTGATTTATCGTAAAATTGATGACCCGGATAATCTTGAGAATGTCGGTGAAATCTTTGCTCCCGATGTAACACAGGGACCGGACGGAAGATATTATTTGTTCTATTCGGTAAATCACCGCAATCATGTATCTGTTGCCGTGTGTGACAGACCTGCGGGCAGATATAAATTCTGGGGATTTGTTAAGCATAGCGATGGAGTATTGCTTGGTGATAAGCCTGAAGATGAGATGCAATTTGACCCGGGTGTACTGACGGAAGGCGATGTGACATATCTCTACACGGGATTTTGCCCGGCTGAAGATAATAACAGACATGGCTCTATGATGTCGGTACTTGATAAAGATATGTTAACAATCGTTGAGGAGCCCGTATTCGTAGTTCCGTCTGCACAGAGTGTACAAGGAACGGCTGCACCAACAAGCAGAACTCTTAAGTGGCTTGAAGCAGGAGACGAAGTTCTTAAAGGTTATAAGGGACATGAGATTTTCGAAGCTTCATCGATAAGAAAGGTGAATGGAAAATATGTATTCATCTATTCATCGGTTAAAGGTAATGAATTGTGCTATGCCGTAGCTGATACACCGGCAGGACCGTTTGTATACGGGGGCGTGATAATAAGCAACGCCGATTTGGGTATTGATACATACAAGGATGCCGGCAAGGCGGCAGCAGGTTGGGCCAACAATCACGGCAGCATTGAGCGTGTAGGCGATGAATGGTACATTTTCTATCATAGACATACCAACGGTACCAATTACAGCAGACAGGCATGCGTGGAAAAAATAAGTATATCAGCGGATGTGAAGATACCGCAGGTAATGATGACATCTTGCTGTAACATAGCTCCTTTGCGTTCACAGGGTACATATCCGGCTTATATCGCTTGCAATTTGTATGCGGTATCGGGAAATGCGGCTATTCCATGGATCGGATGGTTAGCGGACGATCAGCCGAAGATTGTACAGGAAGCCGAATATGTGGGCTTTCCCGAAAGTTATATTACCAACATTCATGATGGCTGTATCGTAGGCTTCAAATATTTTGATTTTAAAGATGTACATGGGCTTGCTGTTACTGTAAACGGTTATGGCGACGGCTGTATTGAAGTGCTTACGGATACAAAAGGTGATGTACTTGGCACTATCAAAGTAGACGGCGGTGATGAGTGGACAATTTACGAGGGAAGATTCAATATTCCCGACGGTGTTGATTCGCTCTATTTCAGATTCAAAGGTAACAATGCCATAGGCTTAAAGGAATTTACTTTTTTGAGGTAACATAGGCAAAATCGGTACATATTTCTTATAGAAGAAAATCCGCCTACGTGTTAAAATTAACATGTATACGTTGTTTGCAAATGAATGGGGATAATTTGTATGGACGGATTTACGATGGGGAATAGCATTGATAAGCAAAAGAATACGCTTGAACTTGAACATGCGTTAGCCTTTAATGATCTCTTTTTGGACAGATATGTGTCTGCGTATTATGTGAATTTGGATGATTTGACATATGTTACGTATAGGCGTACGGATGATTTGACTACCAAATACGGTGACATTTCGAATTTCCTTGAATCGATCAATAAGTATATTGACGAATGTGTGCATAAGGATGATAAGCAGACTATGTATGAGGCTGTTAAGCCGGATTACATACGTGAGAATGTTCGCAAAAAAGGCGAATTTTCCGTAGTTATGCGTGACGCTTCCATGGGCGATTCCGTGTACTATAAGTATCATGTCATCAAGGGCAGAGATGATGCTCATGTGGCAATAGGCTTTCTTGATGTATCAGAAGAGATACACGAGAAGATACTTCAGCAGGAAGAGCTTGCCAGACAGGTAAACAATTATGAATCACTTCATGAGATGATTAACTCAGGTATGTGGTTTTTTGATTTTGACAAAAAAGGAGCTCTTACAGCTGTAAGATGGTCCGATGCGTTTCGAAGAATGCTCGGATATAACAGCAAGGAAGAATTTTCCGATGATTTGTATTCATGGAAGAAGATTGTCCATCCGGACGATTATGAGAAAGCATACAATGAGATGGATGCTACCATCCAAGATGCTACGGGTACTCATATTTACAATGTTGAGTACAGAATGAAGACACGTAACCGTGGTTACAGATGGTTTAGAGCGACCGGAGAAGTATCAAGACAGGATGACGGTACTCCGATACAGTTTGTCGGAATATTTGTAGATATCAATGATGCCAAAGAACTTGAGAATGTTGCAAGAGAAAGAATGGCATCTTTTGAAGAGCGTATACGTCTGCAGGTAGCACTTAATCAGGAGAAAGAACATCTGAGAGTGTTCCATGATATTATTCATTCGGCTATGTGGTCGATGGATGTTGATTTTGAGGGACGTATTACTGATGTATATTGGTCGGATGAGTTCCGTGCACAGCTTGGTTTTGAAAATGAACTCGATTTTCCTAATGAGCTGTCGGCATGGAAAAACAGAATACATCCGGATGATTTTGAGATGGCGATGTCCAGACTGTTCGATTTGATAGAAGGCAGAGTGGACAATTATGACCTTGAAGCAAGAATCAGGGTACAGAGCGGAGATTACAGGTGGTTTCATGCGGCAGCCAAGATGTCTCGAGCAAGAGTCGGTCGCGGCGGTAATGTTTACGGTACTGTAGTTGATACTACGGATGCCAGAGAACGTGAGCAGATGCAGGTTATTATTAAGGCTCTGACAGAAGATTTTGCTTGCGTAGTATACAATGATACCCAGAGTGACACAGAGCATGTGTACAGTGTTAATGAAAAGTACAGAATGTATATTCCGGGTTGGGATGAGTGCTCTAATTTCTCTGAACGAATGACACTGATTTGTGATAATATGGTGTATCCCGAGGACAGAGAATTCTTCCGTACATCTACCAAAAGAAAAGTAGTACTTGATAATTTGTCAAAGGGATATCCGTATTTTGTAAATGTCAGATTTTTCGTAGATGGTAATATTGAATATTGGCAGGTCAAATTCGTTGTTACGGATAATAGCGGTAAGCGATTTGTTGCAGGTTTCCATTCGGTAGATGAAGAGACCAGACGTCAGATCAGACATAAAGAGACATTGACGCATAATCACGAGATTATAGAGATTCTGGCTTCCGAGTATTCGTCGGTATATTATATCAATCTTGACAGTGATGAACTCAATCCGTATACGATGAACGAAGAGACGCGTAATGAATTCGGTCAGATATTCAAAAGCGGAATAAAATATTCGGATGCATATAAGTTGTATGTTGATGGATTGATATGCAACGAAGATAAAGCAATGATGCTTCAGGCAGGTTCGGTAGAGAACATCAAGAAGCAACTTAAAAATAAGAAGACTTTTGTGACCAGATACAAATCCAATGTAGACGGAGTGCCTCACTATTGCGAGATGAAATTCGTAAAAGTAGGTGTCGAGAGTGCAAGACCGGAAGCGGTTGCACTTGGATTTGCGGATAAGGATATAGAGATACGACAGGAGCAAAGCAGGCAGCAGGAGCTCATGGATGCGAGAGCCAAAGCTGAAGAAGCCAATGCAGCCAAGAGCCGTTTCCTCTTTAATATGAGTCATGATATCCGTACTCCGATGAATGCTATTATGGGATTCTCGGATATGGCCAAGAAATATATCAATGATCCTGTCAAAGTGGTTGATTGCCTGGATAAGGTTGAGATATCCGGCAAGCATTTGCTCAAATTGATTAATGATATTTTGGATATGTCCCGTATCGAGAGCGGTAAAGTAGTAATTGAAGAGAATAAGGTCAATATTGCCGAAAAAGCTGATGAAATCGTTACAATGGTGGCGAAGAACGCTGAATTGAACAATCAGACGTTAAATATGAACATCAATGTAAGGGACTATTATATTTGGGCTGATGTATTGCATGTCAATCAGGTGTTGCTCAATGTACTTGGCAATGCCATAAAATATACCAAGCTGGGTGGAACAATAACATATTCCATTGAACAGCTGCATTGTGAGAGACAAGGATATGGTACATACAGATTTACTATTGCCGATACGGGTATCGGCATGAATCCCGAGATGGTAGCTCACATATACGAGACATTTGTCAGAGCTCAATCTGCTACCAAGAGCGGTATACAAGGCAGCGGCTTGGGAATGGCTATTGCAAAACAGCTGGTTGAACAGATGGGCGGAACAATAGATGTAGCCAGTGAGTTGGGCGTCGGTACAACCGTAACCGTTGATCTAACCTTCAAGTTATTGGAAGAAACCGAGTATTCCGGTAAAGTTACCAAACTTGAAAAAGATTATTCATCATCCTTAAAAGGCAAGCGAATTTTGTTGGTAGAAGATAATGAACTTAACAGAGAGATTGCCATGGATTTGTTGAGTGACTGTGAATTGGTGGTAGATGAAGCCGAAGACGGAGCTGTTGCGGTGGAATTGGTAAAATTCCGCAATCCCGACTATTATGCAGCGGTGCTTATGGATATCCAGATGCCTTATATGGATGGCTACAGTGCTACCAGAGCCATCAGAAGACTGCGTAACGGAGAATATGCCGACTTACCGATTATTGCCATGACTGCAAACGCATTTGAAGAAGATAAACAGAATGCGATGGAAGCAGGAATGGATGCACATATTGCAAAACCAATCAATTCAGAGGAATTGATGAAGGTATTATCAGAATTGATTTATTAATCATTGCCGTCATGCTTTTTTGCATGACGGTGATTTGCGTATTATGTTATTATTTTTATGCTTTGAGAAAATGCTATATAGTACAGCACGAAAAGAGGATTATTATGAATAAGAAATTGCAGGAGTATATGGAACATTCCTTTGATCTGGCCGCCGTTGCGGAGGCCAACATCAAATGGATCAGAGACTGGTTTGAGATTAACGGTAAAGGGGCAACAGCTGTTATAGGCCTTTCCGGTGGTAAGGATTCAACTGTAGTGGCAACACTTTGCGTCAAGGCGTTGGGTGCAGACAGAGTATTTGGCGTATTGATGCCTGACCATAAACAGTCTGATATTGATGTATCTATGGGAGTGGCAGCATGGCTTGGAATAAAACATGCCGTTGTTGACGTAGGTGCTGCTACAGATGGGGTTAAGGCAGGTCTGGCTTCGGCAGATATGTATGACAGGGAAGCTTGCGCCATTGATGAAAAGTTGGGTGAAACAAAACAAATGCTTGTTAATATTGCACCTAGAGTGAGAATGACAACATTGTATGCAGTGGCAGCAACTATGAACGGAAGAGTATCCAATAACAGCAATCGTTCCGAAAGATATGTAGGATATTCTACAATATTCGGAGACGGAGTAGGCGATTTCTCGCCACTTGCCAATCTGACCGTTACAGAGGTTGTAAGTATCGGTGAATATCTTGGAGTACCGGATGAATATATACACAAGGCACCGTCCGACGGTCTGACCGGTAAAACTGATGAAGATAATTTCGGATTTACTTACGAAGAATTGGATACGTTGATTTTAACAGGTACTTGTGAAAATGAGCAGGTAAAACAATTAATAGAAGAACGTCATAGAAACAACAGTTTTAAACTTAAACCTATGCCGATGTTTATGAAAGAGATGGAGTAACGATGAAAGAAACAAATGCAAAGAATAAATTGATAGTTGCTTTGATTATGACAGTTGTGTCAGTGATATCTACAATTTGTATTGCTGTGGTTGATGTGCAGCCAATAGGACCGCAAGGCACATATGTAGGAATAGCAAAAGTAAATGGTTTGATTGCAAGCTTATGCCCTTACAATGAAATGTGGTATAAGATTTCAAAACCGTTTTTGTATATTGCATTGTTGACCTTGCCGGCAGCAGCGCTTGTCGGTTTGATACAGCTTATACAACGCAAGAGTCTTAAAAAAATTGATGTGAGATTGTGGATATCATATGTATACATTATATGCTTAGGCATAATATACATTGTATTTGATAAAGTTATTGTTTTAAATTACAGACCGGTTGAATTGAATGGATTGGAACCGTCTTTTCCTTCAACACATGCTTTTTTAGTGGTATCGCTCTTACTTGGAACAGCAGTAGTATTGAGAGGCTATATTAAGAATGATAATGTGGCGAAGGCTGTGATATTAATCGCTGTTGCATTAAGTTGTTTTACGGTGATTGCAAGAACACTTAGCGGTGTACATTGGGTGACAGATTTGATTGGCGGCGTTTTGTATGCACTGACAGTAGTGTCATTTTTGAAATATGCATTATGTCGTTTTGAAAGTGAGAATATGTGATGGGAAGAATATATAATTCGGTTGAAGAACTTATCGGACATACTCCTTTGGTGGAATTGTCTGCTATCGAGAAAAAATACAATACATGCGGCAAGATTTTGGCGAAGCTGGAAGGTTTTAATCCGGCAGGCTCTGCCAAAGACCGTGTAGCTTTACAGATGATACATGATGCAAGAGATAAAGGCCTTATCAAAGAAGGCTCAACTATTATCGAACCGACCAGTGGTAATACGGGAATCGGTTTATGTATGGTAGCCGCGATAGAAGGATATCATTGCATAATTGTTATGCCGGATACAATGTCCGTAGAAAGACAATTGCTGATGAAGGCATACGGTGCTGAATTGGTGCTTACGGATGGTAGTCAAGGTATGTCGGCAGCTATTGAGAAAGCAAATGAGCTTGCGGCGTCAATACCGGGCAGTTTTATACCGGGGCAGTTTGATAATCCGGCCAATCCGTTGGCACATGAATTAACTACCGGACCGGAGATATATGAAGATACGGACGGTAAAGCGGATGTATTTGTTGCGGCAGTCGGTACAGGTGGTACGCTTACAGGTACGGCAAGATTTCTTAAGCAAAAGAATCCGGATATTAAGGTGGTTGCCGTTGAACCTGCCGATTCACCGCTGCTTAGCAAAGGATATGCCGGCAGTCATAAGATACAGGGAATCGGTGCCAATTTTATACCGAAGATTCTGGATACAAAGATAATAGATGAAGTGGTCGCTGTAACTACAATGGATGCATACAGATGCGGTTTGGACTGTGGCAGGGAAGAAGGAATACTTGTAGGAATTTCAGCAGGTGCCGCACTTTCGGCTGCTATTGATCAAGCTTGTAAGTGTGAAAATGAAGGCAAAAATATTGTGGTAATTTTGCCTGATTCCGGTGAGAGATATCTGTCCAGCGAGATGTATAACCAAATGTAAAAACAATAATGAAATGAGTGTGTGAAATGAAAAAAATTAAGGAAATCTTGAAGAAAATAGCGGGTTTTGCGAAAAATCATAAGAAACTTGTAATTATACTTACCATTGTACTTGTGATTGTGCTTTTGATAGTATCCGCAATAGTAAAGACAACAAAGGCCGCAAAAGAAATGCTTAATCCGTCGGTGGAGACACAGGTGTTGGAGAAGAAGGATATTGCCGATACCGTATCGGTGACAGGAAAGATTGTCAGCTCTGATACCAGAGAGGTGGTTGTAAGTTCGGCAAGCGGATTGACAATTGCTTCAATAGATGTTGTGCTCGGCGATGTTGTTAAGGCGGGCGATGTTATTGCAACATTTGATACTACCGATGTTGAGAAGGACCTTGCAGATGCCAAAACATCATATAATGAGTCCGTTTCACAGGCAGCAATAGGAGTGGATAATTCAGCGAGAAATTTGCAGGATTCTCAGATTGATGCAACGGTAGATGCGGGTAGAAATAATGAAGATGTTGATCTTCTTCAGAGAATATATGATACCAAGGTCGGCGAATATAATGAAGCTGACAGAGTATATAACGAGGCATATGATACATTCAATGACCATTATTCCGAGGATGATTACTATGATTTGCAGGATGAGATATTGGATGCAAAAGAAGCTCACGATGAAGAACGTGTTAAGGAATTGGAAGAGGAATTTAGCACAATATCAAGTGCAAAAAATGGCTTAGACAGTGCATATTCGTCATTGCAGGCGGCACAGAGTGCTATGGAAAGCGCTGAGAGTAATCTTAAGAGTGCAAAGGAAAACAGAGATGATTCGTTACGCAAGAATGCATCAAGCGTGGCATCTGCATCCAATTCACTTAAGTCTTCCAATTTGTCGGCGTCGACAGCAGGAATGGCTGATGGAAAAAATGTCCGTAATTTGGAGGCACAATTGGAGGACTGTACCGTTAAATCACCGATTGACGGTGTGATTACCGCTATAGGATATAAAGTGGGTGAGAAATATAAGGGTGAAGCACTTATTACGGTAGAGAACGGAACAGCTTATGAGATTAGTGCCAATGTTGATGAGTATGATATCAATAAGGTGCAGGTTGGTCAGAGAGTAGTATTTAAGACAAATGCTACTGGTGATGAAGAACTTGAAGGTGAGATTACAGAGGTATCGCCGCGTGCCAATACGGTAGTAAGCGGAACAGGTTCGTTAAACAATACCTCAACCAGTGTCGAGTATCCTGTTAAAATGAAGATTACTTCAGATATATCAGGATTGAGACTTGATATGACTGCAAAGGTAAATATCTATATTACTGAGGTTAAGGATGTATACGCAGTTCCTACCGAGGCGTTAAATACAGATGAAGATGGTAACAGCTACATTTTGGTAAAGGAAGATGAGGCCGAGAAGAAAGCCAAAGCCAAGAATGTTGCTTACAATGATACCGCAGCCGCTATGGAATTGCTTGAGCCCGGTAGACGTATATATGTTACTGTCGGTGTTGAGGGAGACTATTACACCGAAATTGCCGGTGAGGAATTAACGGATGGTTTGGAGGTTATTGTATCATCCAATTCCGCATTTACTGATATAGAAAATGTTATGATTTCGGCCGGACCGGCGGGAGGCATGTAATATATGGCTAAGAAGATGATTGAAATGCGTGGCATTGTCAAACGCTTCTATATTGGTACCCCTAATGAATTGGAGGTTCTTAAGGGAATTGATTTGGATATATATGATGGCGAATTTTTGGCGATAGTAGGTGCATCCGGTTCGGGTAAATCAACATTAATGAATATCATCGGTTCGCTTGACAGAGCAACCGAAGGTAGCTATATACTTGACGGCATTGATGTTTCTGCCTGCAAGGACAGTGAACTGTCGGGTATCCGTAACAAGAAAATCGGTTTTGTTTTTCAGACATATAATTTGATTGCTAAAACCGATGCGTTGAGAAATGTTGAGATGCCGTTACTGTATGCCGGTGTGACAGCGAAAGAGAGAGTGCAAAGGAGCAGGGATTTACTTACATTGGTAGGCATGGATGACAGAATGCATCATTTGCCGGAAGAGTTGTCGGGCGGTCAAAAGCAGAGAGTGGCCATAGCGCGAGCAATGGCTAACAATCCTGCTATAATTTTGGCAGACGAACCTACGGGAGCTCTTGATTCGACAACAGGACGAATGGTAATGGATTTGTTCCATAAGCTTCATAAGGAGCAGGGAAAAACAATTGTGCTTATCACACATTCGCCCGAACTGGCGCAGGAATGCGAGCGAATCATTACAATAAAAGATGGCGAGATAATCGGAGAAAGAGAAGGGAGCGGTAAAAATGAATCTGTTGATTGAAAACTTCCGTCTGGCTCTGTTTAGTCTGAAGGCCAACAAAATGCGAGCTTTACTTACGATGCTCGGAATCATAATAGGTATTTCATCAGTCATTGCCATTATGACTGTAGGTAATTCGCTATCCAGCGATCTTAATCAGTCAATGTCCAATATCGGAGCAAAAGATATGGATATTATGGTGACAAACAAGCCGCAATATGATGAAAACGGTGAGGAAATATATGAATACGACAATATTCGTAAGATTAGACCGTCCGATAATATCACTGCGGATATGATAGAAGATTATTGTCAAATGTATGAGCAGGATATAATTGCGGTATCTGTTAATGAGTCGGTAGGTGCCGGTTCGATGAAAGAAAGCGGCAAATCCGCTGTGGTTAACGTCATCGGAGGTAATTACGGATATCTGTATTCTGCCAGAAAGGAACTGCTGCAGGGCAGATATTTCACGGATAAGGAAATGAGCAACGGTGCCATGGTTGGTATGGTGTCGGATATTGTCGTTGAGAATATGTTTGATGGCAATATGCAGACTGCAATCGGAAGCAGTGTCTCGGTTGACTGCAACGGTAAAGAGTACAGTTTTACCATTGTAGGCGTATATAAATACGAAGCTGATTTGTATTCATTTGGTTCGCCGCAATCAAGGGCGAAGACACAGTCCAATCTCTATATACCGATAAGAACAGCCAAGTCGCTTAATCACTCCGACAGTTCGTACAGCGAGGCAACTGTAATTCTTGATGCGCAGGCTGATGTAGAAAAGATGATCGAGAATACAAAGGAATTCTTTAACAGTAATTATTATGAGCGTAATGATGCTTTTATGGTTGATGCTTACTCGATGTCATCGCTTCTTGACCAGTTATCGTCAATGCTTGATGCGGTAACTCTTGCAATATCTGTTATTGCGGGAATTGCATTACTTGTCGGCGGTATCGGTGTAATGAATATTATGATGGTTTCCATTACAGAGAGAACCAGGGAAATCGGTACAAGAAAAGCGTTGGGAGCAACAAATGCTTCCATCCGATTACAGTTTATTATTGAGGCAATTGTAATCTGTGTAATCGGAGGTATCATCGGAATGATATTTGGTATTTTAATGGGAGCAGTGGCGGCCAAACTCATTGAAAGCAAGCCTGTTATTTCAGGTTCGAGCATTATTTTGTCCATTACATTCTCGACTGCCATAGGTATATTCTTTGGATATTATCCGGCAAATAAGGCAGCCAAAATGGATCCGATTGAAGCATTAAGATATGAATAATGAACAGAAACTATAAAATTAATAGAGTCTTAAGAGTTTTTGGCTATACTTAATATTGGTACGTGTGGTAAGATAGGTGACATATCGTATTGAGATTTGGGTGAAGTATATTAAGTGATTTAAAGGCATAGTATATTTTTGAAAGGAATATTTTATGATTGCAGCTTTTTTTGGTAGTTTTGCGGGAAATATTGTGTTATTTATTGTAGGCTTGTTGCTCTTAATAAAGGGCGGCGATTGGTTTGTGGATGGTGCGACAGGTATAGCGGAGCGTTTTCATGTTCCGGAGTTACTTATTGGAGCAACCGTTGTTTCCATAGGAACAACATTACCGGAAGTAATGGTATCTGCATCTTCGGCAGCTCAGGGCTTGGGTGATATGGCTTATGGTAATGCCATAGGTTCGATAATATGTAATACAGCGTTGGTAGCAGCACTGACTATAGCAATAAAGCCATCAAAGGTGGAAAGAAAGTCATTGTTCGTGCCGGTGGCATTTTTCTTCGCGGCAGCAGCAATTTATGTAGTGATTGCATATTCGTCACAGTATTTTTCAAGAACTGTCGGTATTATATTGCTGTTGATTTTTGCGGCTTATATGATTTTGAATATACGCGATGCGGTTAAAGGCAGCACAATTGTTTCAAAACAGGCTGATACGGCGGAAGAATCCGAAAGCGAAGATGACAAGAAGGTTAAGCCGATGTGGCTGGATATTCTGCTTTTGGTAGTCGGAGCGGCACTTATTACACTTGGTGCCAATCTGTTAATTGATAACGGTACAGCCATTGCTTCGTATTTGGGAGTGCCGAATTCGGTAATTGCACTTACGTTTGTAGCATTAGGAACTTCACTTCCTGAATTGGTTACGGCTATTACATCACTTGCCAAAGGTCATGGAGCATTGTCACTTGGTAATATTATCGGTGCCAATCTCTTCAATCTGGTTTTGGTTAGCGGATTATCAATAACAATCGCACCATTTTCTATACCGGCCGGAAAGACGATTGGTGGAATAAATGCCTCACTTGTTATGGATATGCCTATTATGCTTGCCGTAATGCTTATTATGACAGTTCCGACTTTGTTGCGTGGCAAATTGAGTCGTGTACAGGGAATTTTGCTGCTTGCAATATATGCAGGTTTTTGCGCATTTCAATTCGTTATGTAGGTTAGTAGATTAGTAGGTTAGGGGTAAGCAATATATTATATGTATCATAAAGTGACCTAATCAGAGTCACTTGGAAAGAGGTTGATATGAAGATTGGTTTTATTGGAATGGGAAATATGGCACAAGCAATAGCTGCCGGATTTATATATAGTGAGAAAATGGACGGTGCCGATGTGTATGCTTATGCACCGCATCAGGACAAGCTTAAGGCAAATGCCGGAAAGATAGGATTCGTGCCTGCACCGACACCTAAAGCTTTGGTACAAAGCGTTGATACAGTAATAATTGCATGCAAACCTTATCAGATTGAAGATGTTTTAAAAGAAGTGAAGGATGACCTGAAAGGAAAAGCACTTGTGTCAATTGCTGCAGGATGGGTCTTTGACACATATCACGATATCCTTGGAGATGAAGTGAGAGTACAATGTATTATGCCTAATACACCGGCGATGGTAGGAGAAGGTGTACTGTTGTTTGAACAGAATAATTCACTTACTGATGAAGAGCGTGGTGAGATTATTGATTTGTTTGGCTCATTGGGACTTGTTGAAGAATTGTCAACAGAACTTATGGGCATCGGTGGAGCGGTATCAGGTTGCGGCCCGGCATTTATGGATCTTGTAATGGAAGCATATGCTGATGCAGCTGTAAAATACGGCATTCCAAGAACACTTGCATATAAGCTTATTGCGCAGACGATGCTTGGTAGTGCCAAACTTCAATTGGAAAGCGGTACACATCCGGCAGTACTTAAGGATGCAGTTTGTTCTCCAAACGGTACTACAATACGAGGTGTCGCAGCACTTGAGCGCAACGGTTTTAGATATGCATGTATCGATTCGATTGATGAAATAATGAAGATGAAAAACGGTAAGTGATTTTTATCGGTTCAATGGGGAGTACGACGTGGAATATAGTAGCGCGGTGGCTAATATTTGTAGCGCGGTGGCTAATATTTGTAGCACGATGACTATTATATAAGGAGCGCGATGGGGGAAAAGAGATTTTTTGAGGATGATGTAGGATATATTTATGGGAACCTTTGAGAATAAGCGCGTGATTGTGCACAATTCACGCGGAAGAAAGAATAAGCGCAGAAGAATAAGACAAATTAGACTTAAAATTGCGCTGTTGGCATTGGCTGTGTTTGCTATAGGTGTAGCAATATGGGCAATAGCTGTTTCGGGTAAGACAAAAATAGATTTGAGAGAGCAAACCGAATTTGTAATAGAAGGATATAACGGTAGTGGCTCAATACGAGCAGTTACGGAAGCTACCCCCGGATATGAAGGGTTTTATACGACGGTAGCTGTAGAATTTGACAAGAAATCCGATTTGTCAAACGGCGAGTCGGTTACTGCAACTTATACATACGACAAGGAAATGGCAAAAGAATTGGGACTGAGAGTTAAGGCTCGTCCTGTTGTTACTAAGATAGAAAATTTGCCGGATTGTAAAGAATACTCGGTCGATGAAATATTTGCCAATGTAGATGTTGCAATGGAAGGAATGTCGCCGCTTGTGACTGCAGAACTTATTAATAATAATACTGCGGATGGCATGGACTTAATTGAGTATTCTATTTCCGATGAGAAAGAGTATTATTCCAATGGCGATGTTATTACTTTGCAGGCTACTATGGATGAAGAACTGATGCGCCTGAATGCGGTTAGTTTTGCCGGAGGCGGTAATACGCTGACAAAGGAATATGTCGTTGAGTCGTCGGAAGAATATATTATGTCGGCTGATGAATTGCCAAGTGAGCTGCTTGCAGAGATGAAACAAAAAGGAGCCTCTATGTTTACGAGCGGTTCCGGTGATGCAAATGAGTTTGGACTTCGAATATTCAGTGATGCGGGCTTGAGGTATGATACGGATTCTGCCGGTAAGTATACATTCAGATGGAATGCTCCAACATATATTTCAGCGTATTTTGCACATGTTTCGGATGAACACTTAGGTGAAAACGGCACTCACATCAATGATGTGAAGCTGGTATATGATGTGACAATAAGCCAGTCAAACGGGGAGTCGGTATCGTCCGAGGCGGTAGTTTGCTTTAGGGATATAGTAAAGCATGCCGATGGAACTGTGGAAGTGAATTTTGATGAAGGTAAAATAGTATCCTGCTCACGCAGAGATGGACAGATTAAGAATATTGTTTCATCCAAGAATGATGAGACCTATACTTCAAACAAAATAGAAAAGTAGCAAGACCGAAGAATAGCGAAATATAAAAAAGGTGTGGATGGAAATCTCGGGTAACCTCGAAAACCGTCCACACCTTTTTAATTTATAAATGTATGATTAGTTTTTCTCAAGAGCAAGTGTCTTTGTTGTAATGTCGCATACTTCAGCAGGTCCGTAATACTGGATAGCACCCGGATATGTGAATGATGTCTCAACAGCCCACTTTTCTCTGTTTGCTTCGAAGAACTTGAATGGCTTGCCATCAAGCTCAACAAGAGCCTTTCTGATAACAGGCTTATCTTCACCGTTTCTTCTTTCCATGTTCATCATCTTTGTGATTGGCATACCACCTGCAACCCACTCATCAGCAGGCTTAGAGATGTTAGATACCTTTGAAAGATATCCTGTATAGCCGTAAGAGATAAGCATGAATGCATTGTAACCAAGTGAGTAGCAGTAATCTGCATCAAAGTTAGAAGGGAATGCACATCTTCCTTCATAACCGAAGAAGTGATGCTGTGCACCAAACTTACCCTTGTATGTGCCTGCTGCCTTTCTCTTAGCGAGTTCTTCCTTAACCATCTCTGAGAAGAGCTTCTCTGACTCGATAAGTGATACCTGTACGTTACCGTGAGGATCTCTCTCAAGGAAGAGCTGCTGCTGTACGAACTGAGGAAGAATGTCAAATACAGCAAATGACTCAGCTGTAAGACCAGCCTTGATGAAGTTGTACTTTGCATCCCAGTTAGGAAGAGCATTGAACTCATCTGTCTTCTTACCTGCAAGAAGTTCGTTAATCTCAGCAATAAGCTTAGAGAATTCAGGAACGAATTCAACGATACCTTCAGGGATAATAGCGACACCGAAGTTCTCTCCGTTATTACCACGCTTCTCAACAGAATCAGCGATATAGTTTGTAATCTGAGCAAGTGACATCTTCTTTGCTGCAACTTCCTCACCGATAAGGCAGATGTTTGGCTGTGTCTCAAGAGCACACTCAAGTGCTACGTGAGAAGCACTACGACCCATTACCTTAACGAAATGCCAATACTTCTTTGCTGAATTAGCATCTCTTTCGATGTTACCGATAAGCTCTGAATATGTCTTTGTTGCTGTATCAAAACCGAATGAAGCTTCGATATCTTCGTTCTTAAGGTCACCGTCGATTGTCTTAGGACATCCGATTACCTGAACACCTGTGCCTTCAGCTGCCATATACTCTGCAAGAGTTGCAGCGTTAGTGTTGGAATCATCACCACCGATGATTACGATGGCTGTAAGACCGTTCTCTTTAGCGTTCTTTGCAACGATTTCGAACTGTTCTTTTGTCTCAAGCTTTGTTCTGCCTGAACCGATGATATCGAAACCACCTGTGTTTCTGTATGCATCGATGAATTTGTCATCAAATGTTACGTAATCGTTCTTAAGAAGTCCGTCCGGGCCGCCCTTGAAACCATAGAGTACGTTGTCCTTGTTTGCAGCCTTAAGAGCATCATAAAGACCTGTGATTACGTTGTGTCCGCCGGGAGCCTGACCACCTGAAAGGATAACACCTACAACCTGCTTCTTAGCGGCTGCTGTATTCTGTCCCTTTTCGAATGTAATCTCCGGCTTACCATATGTGTTAGGGAAAAGAGCTTTAATCTTATCCTGATCTGCTACACTCTGAGTTGCGCTTCCTTCTTTTACGCAAATTTCTGCGATACCGTTACGAAGCATGCCCGGAAGCTTGGGAGCATACTGGTATCTTGCTGTTTGAAGTGGTGAAAGATTCATATTTCTACTCCTTAAATATATATATTTGTTACACTAGAATGCTATGCTATTTTAATCAAAAAGTAAATAGCTTTTGAGTATTTTTTATGACTTTCTTCAGATTAATAGTGTGACGAAGGCAATTTTCGTGTTATAGTAGTAAATAGTGGGCATATAATGTGCGTAAAGTGTGTAAAGCATAATAACAGGAGGTTAACATGGCATTACAGGCGACATTACAGAGAAATATCATTGAAGATCATATGGAAGATGAGCTTAATCATCTTGCGAGTGAATTTTTTAATAAGAAATTGGCAGATTTGAATGACAAGGAAGTATATTTGTGTGTACTTGAACTTGTCAAAGGTTTGACTAATGCGACTACACAGATAGCCGGTTCAAAGAAGATATATTATATTTCGGCCGAATTCCTAATCGGTCGTTTACTGTCAAACAACCTGATTAATCTTGGTATGTATGATAAGGTCAAGGATGTATTGGAGAAATACGGCAAAGATATTAATGCGATTGAGGAGGCTGAGCCGGAACCGTCACTGGGTAATGGCGGATTAGGTCGTTTAGCTGCCTGCTTTCTTGACTCAATAGCAACATTGGGTATGCCGGGAGACGGTATCGGACTTAATTATCATTTGGGTCTGTTCAAACAGGAATTCAAGGATAAATTGCAGTGTGCAAAGCCGAATGACTGGATTGAGCATCATAGCTGGTTGAGAAAGACAGATCTAAACTTTGAGGTAAAATATGGTGATTTTGCGGTTACATCACGCTTGTATGATATTGATGTCGTAGGATATGACAACGGTATTAACAAATTGCATCTTTTTGATATTGAATCGGTGGATGAGTCGATTGTTAAGGACGGCATCGATTTTGATAAGGAGAATATTAAGAAAAATCTTACACTTTTCCTGTATCCGGATGATTCGGATGAAGCGGGCAATCTGCTTAGAATCTACCAGGAGTACTTTATGGTAAGCAATGCGGCGCAGCTTATTCTTTGGGAGATGAAGGAGCGTCACTATGATTTGCGTAAGATGTATGAGCATGCGGCCATTCAGATTAATGATACCCATCCGTCATTGGTTATTCCGGAACTTATTCGTATTCTTGTATACGATAAGGCATTTACAATGGATGAGGCAATTGATGTAGTCAGCAAGACTTGTGCATACACCAATCATACAATTTTGGCGGAAGCTTTGGAGAAGTGGCCACTTGAATATCTTGAGAAGGTGGTACCGCAATTGGTTCCGATTATTAAGGAATTGGATGCAAAAGTGCGTAAGAAGTATGATGATGAGAGCGTTTATATCATCGATGAGGATGAGCGCGTACATATGGCACACATGGATATTCACTATGGATATTCAATTAACGGCGTGGCAGCCATTCATACAGAGATATTGAAAAATACCGAGCTTAACAATTTCTATAAGATATATCCTGAGAAGTTTAACAACAAAACAAACGGTATTACATTCAGAAGATGGCTTATGTCTTGCAACAAGGAATTAGATAGCTTAATCACTGAGACAATAGGTACAGGATATCGTAAGGATGCATTTGAACTTGAAAAACTGCTCGAGTGGAAAGATGATGAAGATTTCTTAGCTGATTTGCAGACAATTAAAGATAACAAAAAGAGAGAATTGGCTGAATACATCAAAGTAAAAGAAGGTGTGGAAATCAATCCTAATTCTATCTACGATATACAGATTAAGAGATTGCATGAGTATAAGCGTCAGCAGATGAATGCTTTGTATATCATACATAAGTATTTGGAGATAAAGAACGGCAAAAAACCGTCTACTCCGATTACATTCATTTTTGGTGCAAAGGCAGCACCGGCTTATGTAATTGCACAGGATATTATTCATTTACTGCTTTGTTTGCAGGAGATAGTAAATAACGATCCCGACGTTAGCCCATATATGAAAGTGGTCATGGTGGAAAATTATAATGTCAGCTATGCACAGAAGCTTGTTCCGGCAGCAGATGTTTCCGAGCAGATATCACTTGCTTCCAAGGAAGCCAGCGGTACGGGTAATATGAAGCTTATGCTTAACGGTGCGGTAACAATCGGAACGAGTGATGGCGCAAATGTTGAGATTAATGAATTGGTAGGCGATGATAATATCTACATATTCGGTGAAAAATCCGATACGGTTATAGAGCATTATGCCAAGGCTGATTATGTGTCTAAGGAATATTATAAGAAGAGCAATGTAATAAAAGAGGCGGTTGATTTTATCATAAGCGACAAGGTACTCAAGGTAGGCCATAAGGAGAATCTTGAGAGACTTTATAAGGAATTGCTAAATAAAGACTGGTTTATGACATTGCTTGATTTGGAAGATTATATTCGTGTGAAAGACAAAATGTTTGCCGACTATGAGAATCGAATCAAATGGCAGAAGATGATGGTAGTAAATATTGCAAAGTCAGGCTTTTTCTCATCCGATCGAACTATTGAGGAATATGATAAAGATATCTGGCATTTGAGTGATAAAGTAGAAGAGTAATTTGAAGAATTAAGTAAAATAGTGAATAAGGCTGCCAACCGCAGTCTTATTCATTAATTATGTTTAGAGAAAAGGGGAAATGTTGTGTATTGTGTTAAATGTGGAAATGAATTAGAAGAAGGAAATAAGTTCTGCACAAAGTGTGGCGCCGCGATTGGTAAGAGTAATGAGATAAGTGCTAAGAAGGATGTAAGCGATAAGGGCAACTTTGCAGGTGACAGTGCTGATTTCGAGAAAGCAAAGAGAGGGATTTCGGGTGCCGCAATAGCGGTGTT
Organism: Candidatus Colinaster equi; assembly: GCA_018064425.1. Taxonomy (GTDB): domain Bacteria; phylum Bacillota; class Clostridia; order Lachnospirales; family Lachnospiraceae; genus Colinaster; species Colinaster equi. The sequence goes on from JAGHVF010000007.1 coordinate 28,653, forward strand.
GATTGTTTTGGGAGTCGCAATAGCGGCAGTGTTGGCATTAATTACATTCAGATTCTGTTCGTATGGTACAATATTTGGCGGACATGATGACGAGGAAATTGCTGTCGATGTTGATGAAGAAAGCACAGATGTTGAATCTGAGACTGAGGAGGATGTCTCGGAAGTTGACGCTGACAAAGAAAAGAAGCCTTTGAATACTTCCGGTACAGAATTTGTTTACGAGACACCGGATAGCATTCCGGATGACAGCTTTATTGTAAAGAAGTATGATGACGATGGAGAAGAGATTAAACTGTTGGTGAGCCTTGAATATTATGAAGGCTCCGATGAGTATCTGGATACAGAGTATACATCGGCTGTTATGGTAGTAAGAAATAAATCCGATAAGACTGTGGATTATTTCGGCAGCGTTTGCGGATATGATGTAAACGGTAAGGAGATTGGCACGACATCTTTCTCATTTCCGGCAATTGCTCCGGGTGAGACAAGAGGAGACGGACTCAAATTTTATGAGACAACAGGAATCGACGAATTAGCGATATGTAATGAGTATTGCAGTGTGGGAACTGACAATATGACGGCCTCTAGAGACCTTGAATATGAGACAGCGGTTACGGATGAAGATAATATTGTTCGCGTTGTAAATAATCTGGATAGTGTAATTTCAGGCTCGCTATTCATTGCGTATTATGATGAAAATGATAAGCCGATTATGAATGACACGCTTCTTTATATTGACATGTTGCCAAAATCCGAGGGAGTGCAGAAAACAAAGAAGAAAAGTGGATATAAAAAGGCAATTATGTTTCCGAACTTCGTTTCATACGAAAGAAGGACTGTGGATGATTATTTGGAACCCGAACAGACGATAACTCAAAAAGATTTTATATATAAGGATGAAAAAGGAGCCGGTTGGTATTTTCTTGTGGTTAAAAATATTTCATCCGAATGTATTAATCTGGATATAAATATGGTGGTAAGAAATAAGGACGGAGTGTTGCAGGATACTGTGAACAATTTCCTATACAACTTGGCACCGGACGAGGAAATATTAATTCAAAAAATATTATACTGCGATATTGATGGTTGCGATGTCAGTACGGTATATGCGATTACTAATAGAGGAGATATAAGTAATTCCTATCACATAAATGATATATCTGTTGAGACTACCAAAGAAGAAGGCAGTGTTAAGGTACGTTGTACAAACAATGGTACGCAGGAATGCTCAAAATGCGCAATCAGACTGATATACTTTGACAAAGATAACAATGTAGTCGGTTCGGAATCTACGTTAAACCATTTTGATGTCGCTGCAGGCGAAAGTGTGGAAGATGATGTTGCGGCACCTGAGCAATATGATCATTTTGAAGCATATTTTTCGGAATATTAATATGATGCGCAGATGCATCGTATAGGAAATATATAGTGTAAAAGAAGGAAGGATATATAATGAAAAGAAAATTATTTGCTGTTTTGCTTTGCGTGGCAATGATATTTGGACTTTGCGCCTGTGATATGGAAAGTGAGAGTCAGGCTGATGTGGATGCTGCTACAGGGCAGGAGATGTTGAATTCGGCATCGGCTTTGACTATGCATTGTAACGGTCACTCTGTTAACAAGCGTTGCGATCTCGTTGTGGATAACCAGGTTGTCGGCCAATTACAGGAATCAGGCTTTTTTGATGCACATTGGAATATTTCTGCAGGCGGTGAGGACTGGTTTTCTGCAAAGTTTGTAACAGACGAGTGGATTAACAATGTGGAAGGCGTTATTTCGGCAACAACATACGGAGTATATGATACGAGCGACAATTGTATAGGCTACTGTCAGCAGCGTGTGGTAAACGGTGATTATTGGTATGTATTCCTGAATGCTGACGGAACAGATCGTGGCTTATATATGGATGAAAACGGCAACTTTGTATATTCTGCTGACGGAAGTATGATTGCTACTGCAAATTACACGGTTGAGAGCTATTCAAGAGGAACATATGATACTTTGATTATGCCGGCAAACGGTAATGAATTATCGGCAATGGACAAACTTATGATATTCATTCGTTTGGAGAGAATGGCCGATGAATCGGTAGAGGAGGACTAAAACATGAAGTCGCAGAAAAAGGTTGGGAAGATGTTGATTGGCATTCTTCTCATTGCAATCAGCTATGTTTTTCTTCCGTTGATTTCTTATGACGAGAGCTTTTTAGGATATTTGATTATTGCGGTATCAGTATTTTGCTTTCTTATCGGTTGTTCATGGTTTGGAGGCTTTTTTTCCAATCCGTCAAGTAAGTTTGGGGCGGTAGCTTTTAATGTCTTTGCTACGATTCTTGCAATTGCTATGGTAGTCTACGGCATTTACTTTATGGTAATTGATTACTTCAGTTTCCGCGGAATGACTGTTTTCACGATTCTGCTTATTGAAGGTATCTATTTATTCATGATGGCAAAGGCTTCCGTTTACAACGAAGCAGTGGATGGCGTTCAGTTGGTTGCTGCTTTGCACACACCGCTTGATGAATTGTTTGTGGCCTTCAAAGACGTAGATACTCCTTACGGTCGTCCTTGGATGGGACATATCAAATCAATTGAAGATGAATGTATGATTTACGGACCGACAAAGGATGGCTCGTTCTTGTTTGGATATTATTCTTTTGGCAAGTTTTTTATTGGCGAAAGCGGTTACTATGCAAAGTTAAAAGAGAAGGATATTGAAGAGCATCTGGTAAATGTAACAATCGGTAACGGACATGAAGAAGACGAAACAGCACCTCTTTACAATTTGGTAGGTCGACTTTATCCTGCAATGTATCGCTCTATGTTTACCGCATATGCGCAGACGGGAAAAGCTGAATGGAAATATGGTGCCCTTACCGATGGAAAAGGTGCAAAGGTATATACATTTGATGAGCAATTTGCATGGTTTCACCAGATATATCATCTTATTGATGAGACCGGTAACAATATTTTTGATATAAAAGGTATTGCCCCGTTTAAGACATTTAAGTTACTTGATTCAGGTTCCGGAAACGAAGTTTTGAAGATGAGTAAGCGATTGTTGCGTCCGCTTCCGCGTTATGATTTTTATCTGGACGGACATTTTTACGGTTCTCTTAGACAGCGTGCAAAAATCTGGCACGATGAATTTAAGATGAAGACCGTAGACGGTGTTTTGAAATTACGTGAAATCAGCGCAACCATCGGCACCAACTATGCCGTATATATTGATGATAGACTGATTGGAACACTTTCCGAGAATTTGAATCTGCGTATCCGCAATATCGTGTTTGATAATTTTACTATTACAGTATTTGATGACAAGTATCTGCCTTTGTTAACAGCAATGGGTATTATGGCTGAGCGAGAACTGGTTCGTGACAGACAAGGTAAACTATAAGATGTCGGATATAAAATACAATTGTTCAAATGTAAATATTTGTTTTGCTGTGGACGACAATTATGCACCATATCTTAAAGTTGCGTTGTATTCATTGCTGCAAAATAGAAACAGAGGATATTTCTATAACATTATAATTCTGCATACACAATTGTCGTCAGACAGCATGAAGCTGATTATGTCTGTTGCAAAAGATGAGAATCAGGTAGAAGTTAACTTTACGGACGTATCGGCATTGGCATCCGGGGTTGATTATGAGATTAATACATACGTAAGCATTGCCACCAATTACCGGTTGCTGCTCTTTTCCGATATGTTTAAGGCTTATGATAGGATGCTCTATCTGGATTGTGATATTATAGTAGACGGTGATATCGGAAAACTATATTTCGAGGATATGAATGACAGCTTGGCAGTGGCGGTGGAAGAAACGGATTTCAGACAGCTTGGATATTGTAAGAAAGCGGTCTTTCTTGATAAATCCAATCCGTACAATGTTGATAATTATCGAACTGATGCTCTTAAGATGAAGCATCCGGAGACCTATTTTAATGCCGGTGTGATTTTGCTTGATTTGGAAAAATGTCGAAAAGAGTTTGACGTCGAATATGTATTTGGGGTATTGCAAAGAGCCAAATATCATTACAATGACCAGGATGTATTAAACATTATTTTTGACGGGAAAGTTAAGCTTGTCGATTATATATGGAATTATCATAATAATGTAGAATTTTTTTGCAGTTTGGATCCGAAGATTTATGGGGCTTTGTACACAGATGTGAGACGTAAGAAGCCCAATATAATACATTATGTCAGTTCAAAAAAGCCCTGGAATGAGATTGTTCCAATGGGAGAATATTACAAGTCTTATAAAGAAAAAAGTGATTTATGTGGAAATATTGATATAGGTAGAGAGGGAAAACAATGAGGAAGTTAAAAAGAAGTGTAGAACGTAATCAGAGAAGAAAAAAAGTTGCCGGTGCGGCGATGATGACAGTATTAGCTACAAGTCTTGCCGTATCTGATTCTGCAATAGCTGTTTATGCGGCAGAACCTTCAGGATACACAAGTGAATGCAATACAGAATCGGAAACGGATAGTGAGACGGAAGAATCTGAAGAAGAGACAACTGAGGAGCAGACTGAAACAGAGGAGACTGCAGAGGAGACTACAGAGGAGACTGCCGAGGAAGAGACTACCGAGGAGGCTGCTAAGGATAAGTCTGTAGAAAAGGAAATTAAGAAAACGGCAGTAAGAAATAATATTAGTGAAAGAAAAATATCACCGGTCGCTGCTACGGCACCGGGCACAGGTACATATTCATATGCAGCACACCCGGGCGATACTATTAATCTTGGCACGCTTAATATCTCTGACAACGGTAAAATTGAGGTAGCAATTAGTGAGAATGGTTCCTATACATTTAAAGGTAACAATGAAAGAAACGGTGCATATGTTGATGTGTCAATTACTGTAGATGCCGGCGTTGAAGCCAATATTCATCTTGATGGTTTGGAGATTTGTAATGATGATTATGTTTGTAGTGCAACAACTAATTATTTTTATCCGTCTTTATATGGTACATATGTAAAACCGTTTATAATTAACGGAACTGCCAATATTTATGTAGACAGTGATTCCGAAATAGATGCTGTTTCAGATCTTTTTATGGTTAACGGTACGTTGAATTTTGTAGAATCTGCCGGAGAACTTTCATTAGCCCCTTCCACAAGAATGGTATCATCAGAAGATTCCGATTTCTATTTGAGTGCGCCTATTATTTGCAGCGGTAGTGGTGAGCTGCATTTAACTGCTGCAAGCTTTAATGTGTCACGGACTACAGTTGATGCAGAACAATTCCAATTTGACAGACCGTTTGCTATTTATAATACTAATGAAAATAATCCGATAAAAGTATTTGTAGAAAGTGAAAACGTACATTTTTCAGGCGATGTGTCAATTGATGCTATATATACTGATTTTTCGGATATAGGGTGGCTTGGAATCACACCGAGCGAGATTTTTACATTGGATGGTGAACGTGTATATTTTGTTTCGCTAAGTGGACCTGCAAACTGTCAGATTGTTCAAATTTCCACTATTTTGGATGAAGATGTAGACACATATCTGAATATCAGCAAACCATCCGACATATGGACAGATGCGGACGGAAGATTGAGCAATCTTGCTGTGAGAGGTCAAGATGTTTGCATTTTCATTAATAATAACGGAACGATAGAGCTTTATTGTTGGAGCTTAGGAGCGAGTGAGGCATACCGTTACTATAATGGTGTCGTTACCATTACATTTAAAGATGCGGACAATCAAACAACGATATATTCATATTATGCAAAAAAGCCGGATGGTGAATTTGACCAGTCATATTTATATATTCCAAAAGAGGATAGCAAGTATACATATACATATACCTTACAAGACGGAACAGAAGTTACAAAGGATACTGTTATAGAAGGAGATATGACTGTTTATGTATCCAAGGAAGAAAAAGGAAAAATCAGCGTAAATGTTGATGGTACTGTAAAACAGCTTGAGATTGGCTCGAAATTGTCTGCATTTGGAGGTATTAACGGAGAATATCAGGATACCGAGACAGGCGAAATTGTTACAGGTGAAAAAGTACTTGATAAAGACTGCGATTATAGCTTTGCAAAAATAGGGCTGTCCAAAGGAAATCACAATGGTAAGGAGAGCTACATACTTAACAATGATGCAGATGTAACTGAATTTGCAAATATTGTTAACAGAGGAGCATCCGCTATTAACGGTTATCTTACAAATGATGTTTCTCTTAGTAGTGATTCGATAATCGCAAGTACCGCTACGAACAGTTATAGAGGTACATTTGACGGATGTGGCAAGAAAGTGACATTAAATATCGATTCGGCTAATTCGGTTGAGTCGGCAGGACTTTTCGGATTTGTAACCAATGGCGCAATAATAAAAAACGTTATTGTAGATGGTATTGTTAAAGGCACTAAATATGCCGGCGGTATTGTCGGCGCGGTATATAACGATGGCGGTATTATAGATATTTCATATTGCATGAATTATGCGAATGTTAATGTAGATAACAATGAAGCGGGTTCGGCAGGCGGAATCGTAGGAAAACAACTTGACAGCTATATTACGATTGATATATTACCTTCGTCTTCTGTTACGGTGAATTATTGTGCAAATCTCGGCGAAATATCAGTGCCTGATGTTTGGGGGTCAAAAGTCGGAGGAATTATAGGTTCATCATGCGGCTTAAATACTTTCAAAAATTGCTATAATGTTAAAAATCTAAAGCTTTGCGGTTACGATGGAAGCAATAGTTCTGACTTCAAAGGATGCTATTCGTTAATGGGTTCGAATGGTGTAACCGAGAAATCTGAGCAGGCATTTTTAAGCGGCGAAGTTGCATATCTTATGAATGAGCAGGCAGATAAGGAGGTTTGGTTCCAAAGTTGCGGAGAAGATTATCCGAAGTTTACGGGAAGCCACGTATATGCGGGATATGAAGACTGCTCTGCCACAAAGTTATCTTATAAGAATACGCCGTTTGAACATACACAACCGGGGCATAAGGATGCAGGAACATATGTATACAGAGACGGCAATGTTGTAGCAGGTTGTATGTACTGTGATGAAGAAATCAAGGCAAAGATTAATATACCGTCGGAGCATTTAGGCTCATCGAGACGTGGAGTGACGGTTTCATACAGTAACGAATGGGAAAAAGCTAAGTATCCAAATATTACATTTAAATATTCGGATACAATTGATGGCGATTATGTAGCAACTCTTCCAAATCGTGTGGGAACATGGTATGTCAAAGCATACGTAGGTGAGGCTACAGAGGGAATTGCTATTGATGAGACTTATACGGTTACACCGAAACCGGTTGTAGATAATAAGAAGGATAATGAAAAGAAGATTGTAACTTCAGATGAATCCGACGAGGATGTTTCGAATGAAAATGTACCATCCGGTGAATCAGATAAACCGGACGTGACAAGCGGACAGACTAACGAAACACAGAATGTGCAGGAGATGATTCGTCGAATTAAGGAGTTTGGGAAACTACAGAAGACAGGAAACGGCGAGGGACAACTGGTGATTGAATATAGCGGTGCTTCGATTTCGAATGCTATGATTATGGCACTTGCAGGTAGTAAGAATACTGTTATACATTACACAACAACATATAAGGGACAGAAGTATGACTTTATTATTACGTCTGAAATAGCGGCTCTTGCAGATAAACGGGTAAAATGGTGCGGACCAAGATACATTCAACATCTATTTAACCTTCGTGATTTGAATCGCTTATTTTCAAGAAGCATAAGAAGACGTTGATTTGTGTAATATCAATATATTTAGTATAGCAAACCGGGTATAGTGACAATTATACCCGGTTTTTGTTTATTGCAGTTTTGCTGTATAATGTTCACATGAGTGAGAGAAAGTATATCTGTATTGACTTAAAAAGCTTCTATGCATCCGTGGAATGCGTGGAACGCGGTCTGGATCCCATGACTACCAAGCTTGTTGTGGCAGATATGAGTAGGACCAATAAAACGATATGTCTGGCAATAACTCCTGCTATGAAAGCTCTCGGAATACATAACAGGTGCCGTGTGTTCGAGATACCGGAGGGGGTTGAATATATTGCCGCTACTCCGCGCATGCAATTGTATATTGACTATGCTGCTAAGATATACAAGATATATCTGCGATACATATCCAAAGATGATATCCATGTCTACTCGATTGACGAGGCATTCATGGATGTGACCGATTATCTTGATATGTATGATATGACTGCCAGAGAGTTGGGACAAAAAATTATTGACAATATTTTTTCTGAGCTTGGAATTCGTGCAACCTGCGGTATAGGAACCAATCTTTATTTGACCAAGATTGCTCTTGATATCTCTGCCAAGCATTCACCTGATTTTATCGGAGAATTGGATGAGGAGACCTATAGGCGTACGTTGTGGCATCATACTCCGCTTACCGATTTTTGGAGAGTAGGCAGAGGAATTGCCGGCCGATTGGCTTCGATGGGCATGCTTACGATGGAGGATATTGCCAAGGCAGATGAGAATGTTTTGTACAAGACATTTGGGGTTGATGCGGAATTACTGATTGATCACGCATGGGGCAGAGAAAGCGTTACAATGAAAGACATCAAGAATTATCGTGCCAAGACCAATTGTTTATCGAGCGGACAAGTCTTATCGCATGATTATTCCTTTGAGGATGGCAAATTGATTGTTAAAGAGATGATGGACTTGTTATGCCTGGATCTTGTTGACAAGGGATTGGTAACAGAATCTGTTACTCTGTTTATCAGTTATTCAAATATGTCCTGTATTGAACCGTCACATGGTACAAAGGCACTTGGTACCCCGGTTAACGCGGATATTATACTTGTACCGGCAATAGCGGAATTATATGAGAAGATAGCGTCAAAAAGAGGACATATCAAACGTGTAAATATTACATGTAACAATGTAGCACCCGAAGAATATCATCAGTACAACCTTTTTGTGGACAGCGACGAACTGGCTAAGAATCGTAAGGTACAAAAGGCTGTATTGTCGATTAAGGATAGGTATGGCAAAAATGCCGTCCTTAAGGGGATGAATCTTTCGGAAAATGCTATGACAAGAATACGAAACACACAAATTGGCGGTCACAAAAGCGGTGTGGAATAGGAGGCCTTGATGTCAAGAAATAAAATGCCTGCATCGGAGAGGGCAAAGCAGTTTATGCCTTTTTCGGCACTAAAGGGATTGCCGGAAGCATTAGCCCGCGCTGAAAGAGAAGTCGAGCAGGAGAAGGCAATGGAGACAAAGGGTGATGCAGATATGGAATATAAGGAATATCTGGCACACAACGAGAATGATTAACAGTTCAAAAGGCGAAGAAGCCTTTGAACGGAAAGAAGAAGACAATGGCAGATGAGAAAAAATTTGCAATATTGATTGATGCTGACAATATTGCACCTAAATACATAACCAGCATATTAAATGAGATATCAAATAAAGGAATTATTACATATAAGCGTATATATTGCGACTGGACAGGTAACGGGGCTTCGTCCTGGAAGAGAGTTTTGCTTAAGAATTCACTGTCACCGGTGCAGCAGTACAGTTATACCTATGGTAAGAATTCAACAGATTCGGCAATGATTATTGATGCAATGGATATTCTCTACGGAGGAGATGTTGACGGCTTTGCATTGTGTTCATCTGACAGCGATTTTACCAGGTTGGCGGTAAGATTGCGTGAAGCAGGCAAAATTGTAATAGGACTTGGAGAATCAAAGACACCCAAGCCATTTTGCGAAGCCTGTAATGAGTTCAAATTCTTAGACAGAATTATGGACGATGAAGAGGATGATAAAGAAAAATCGACCGGAAAGAAGTATGATAAGGGCGGCGAAAATAAGACTGAGTCACACACAGATGCAAAGTCACGCAAAAATGACGACCGCGACAATGAATCTTCAATTACACCGATTGAGAAAATTGCAGCGTCACTTAAAGATATTATATTGGAAAACAGTAATGAGACCAATGTTATAGATATGGGTGAACTCGGTAGCAGATTGCAGAAAAGATATCCTGATTTTGATACTCGAAATTACGGATACTCCAAGTTTTCAATATTCCTAAAGAAGTTTGATTTTATTTCGATGGAGCATATCGGTACGTCAATTAATGTATCGCTCAATGAACCGGGCAGCAATTCGACGCTTGAAAGCCGAATCGTTGAGATGGTTAGAGCTAACGGAGCAAAGGGAATCAACCTCGGAACATTGAGTTCTGACATTAAGAATGAATTCCCTGATTTCAATCCTAAGGAATACGGCTATTCAAAGTTTGAATTGTATATAAGAAGTATCGATGCATTGGATATTCGTAATACGACCCCGCTTAATAAGAGAGTGTTCGTTAAATAGAGTTATTGAAAAGCGCGTAAGAAATGTATGCTATATCATACAGAGTAGAATGTAAGAAAGATATATGATATGATACATATTGCAACTAAAAATATGTATGTTTGGGGAGAAACAATATGAGAAACAGTATGAACAAACTGCGCTTGATTGTATGTGCAATTATAGCAACAGTTGCACTTGGTGCGCTTGCGGGCGGAATGCAGGCTCATGCCGCTACATCAAAGAAAGGTATGGAAGTACATTTTATTGATGTGGGACAAGGAGATGCGACGCTGATAAAAAGCGGAGGAGAAGCGCTTCTTATTGATGCCGGTGACAATAGTGTCGGTACGAAGGTACAGTTATATCTCAAAAAGCAGGGTGTAACTAAGCTTAAGGCTGCAATATGGACACATCCTGATGCCGATCATATCGGAGGAGCCGATGTAATAACAACCAAGTATGATATCGGTACGACATATGTAAGTGCCGCAACATCGGACACTGCCACTTATAATGATTTGACAGATGCGATGGAGTATAAGAATATTACTCCTACAGTCCCTAAAGTGGGCGACTCGTTCACGGTAGGTGATGCAAAAGTAACTTTTGTCGGACCGACCAAGAAATACACAGATGATAATAATTCATCATTGGTATGTCTGGTTGAGTGTGCCGGAAATAAATTCCTCTTTGATGGTGATGCCGAAGCAAAATCCGAAGCAGCCATAGCAAAAAAATGGGGTAAGGATATAGACGCGGACGTACTTAAAGTAGGTCATCACGGAAGTTCTTCATCAACGGACAGATCATTTATTAAAGCAGTAAGTCCCAAGTATGCCGTTATCAGTTGTGCAGAAGGCAACGACTACGGCCATCCGCATGCAGAGACATTAAATACACTCAGAAGCAATAACGTAGAATTACGAAGAACAGACGAAGAGGGTTCTATTGTTGCAACCTGTGACAGTAATGGTATTACATGGAATTGTTCACCTTCTACTACATGGCAGGCAGGTGAGAAGCAGGGTACATACAAAGCAGAGGCAGAGGAACTTGCGAAACAGCAGGCAGAGGCGGAAGCACTTGCAATGCAGCAGGCGGACAATCAGGCCGCGCAGTCCGATGGCACAATGGTGTGGCTGTCTGCAACAGGAGAGAAGTATCATTCGATAAACAATTGCGGCAGAATGAATCCGGCAAAGGCAAGACAGGTGACCGAAAATGAGGCGATAGCACAGGGTTACGGGAAGTGCTCAAAGTGCTGGTAGAAGCATAATTGGCAATATAGTATTATATGATACAGTCGGTGACATGAAATTCAATGTCACCGACTATTTTTGTGCTTAAAAATAGTGACTTTTGCGCTGGCTTACGATATACTAGAAGTTGGCTAATTATGTATACCGGTGAGGACGAGATGGCAAACAATTTTGATTCGGTCAGGGGCTCCCTGATTTTTTCCGAAACGAAAATTGAATTATCGATTCATACAGGAGAGACATACTCAGGCTCTTTTGATTTTGAAGAAGAGAACGGTCGTTTGATGGAAGGATGTGTATATTCTTCCTCTATTCGTATGCAACCGGAAGAAACCGAATTTAGCGGTAATAAGATTACGGTGCACTATACACTTGATTCCGAAGGCATGAGACCGGGTGATGTTTTGAAGGGAGTATTCTCGATTGTTTCGGATATGGGAGAATACATTGTGCCTTTTGTTGTTACGGTGAACTATGAAGTAATCGAATCTTCTTTGGGAAGTATTAAGAATCTGTTTCATTTTACCAATTTGGCAAAGAGTGAATGGAATGAAGCGGCAGTAATATTTACGCATCCCGGCTTTATAGATATTATGACCGGAAATGATGCAAAGTATCGCAATCTTTATATAGGATTGGTAGGACACGGTAATCGCAATTACGCAATGGATGAGTTCCTAATCGGTATCAACAAGAAGGGACGAGCCGAGTATTCGCTTAATACAACTGAGATCAATATCAGTAATCCTCAGGGAGAGGTGCCGATAGATATAATGATTGAGCGAAACGGCTGGGGATATGCACTGTTTGCTGTTAAGGCTGAGGGCGATTTTATATCGCTTGAGCGAACAAGAATAGATGAAGATGACTTTTTAGGCAATGTATGCCGTTATACATTTACAATTCGTGAAGACAGATTACATGCAGGTTGCAACTTGGGTCGAGTTACATTCAAGCATCTGTATGGCAGCTTTTTTGTTAATGTGTCTGTTACCAATGTGAATTTCGCCGATAAGAGTTTGACCAGACATAGAAATAAGAGTGTATGTTTTTCACAGGTTAGATATTATCTTGATTATTGTGCGGGCAAAATCGGCAAGAATAAGTGGGTGAAAATGTCGGAGGATCTTGTTAGCCACAGGGCGAACATAGATGCCGATGATTATGTGAATTATCTGTATCAGGCATATTTGCTGCTTGAACAGGAAAGATACAACGAAGCAAAATGGATACTTGATAAGAAGCTTGCGGATGTTATTGAGCAGGAAGCAAATGAGCTGTATTGTTTCTATCTGTATTTGATGTGCTTATATAACGTGGACGATTATTATACTCTTGAGATTAATAATCAGGTAAAAAGTATCTACAGTAAGGATTCCGACAACTGGAGAGTAGCGTGGGTACTTATGCATACATCGGATGAGATGAGACGTAATCCTGCCAGAATGTATGCTTTTGCCATTGCACAGCTTGCCAGAGGCTGTAACAGCCCGATATTCTATGTGGAAGTATTAAAATTACTCAATGAATCACCGTCTTTACTGGTGCATTTTGATGATGATGAAAGACGACTGCTTAGATTTGCTGCAAAGAATGGATTGATGGGTGATGAACTTATGCGTCATGTGGCATATCAGGCAGGTAAAGTGCGCGAATACGATGAGCGCATTATAAAGATGTTGATTGCCATGTATGATAAGAAACCGATGGATGAGACACTTCAGGCCATTTGTTCACAGCTTATGCGTGGCGAGAAAATAGGTACTCAGTATTTTGAATGGTATAAACTTGCTACCCAAAACGGCCTGGATTTGACCAAATTGTATGAGTACTATATGTTGTCCGTTGATTTGCTCAGTGAGGAGCCGATTCCTACGGATGTACTTAGATATTTTTCTTATCAGTGCAATCTTCCTACCAACGAGACAGCATATCTGTATGCATATGTGGTTAAGAACAAGGAAAAACTGGATGAAATATACGAATCCTACAGAGAGTCGATAGAGAGATTTATTGTTAAACAATTGTATGCCGGCAAAATCGGCCGTGATTTGGCATATCTTTATCAGGAAGTACTGATGAAGGAAATGGCAACGGTAGACAACATCAGACAGTTTGCCAAGCTGTTACTTGTTCATTGCATAAGAGTAAAGGATTCGACAATAGAACACGTTATCGTAATGGATGAACGTATAAAGAGCGAGATGGTATATCCGATAAAAGACGGAGTGGCATATGTGACTCTAAACAGCGCAGATTATACTATTTTGTTGGAAGACAGAGTCGGTAACAGATTCTACGGAACGAAGGAATACAGTACAGAGAGATATTTCCTGCCTCGTAAGCTTTTACCGAAGATTGAGAAGTATACCGAAGATACATTGCTTTTTGACTTGTATATTTGTGACGGTAATCCGGATTATATTACGGTAACGGATCGTAATGTGGGCCGATACAGATATTTGGAGCAATGTGCGGAGGTTAGCGACAGCTATAAAGCATCTCTTAGATTACCGATTGTAAGATATTATCAGGAAAAAGATGACCCGGTCAGACTTAAGGAAATACTTAATTCTACGGTAGATGCGGATGTGCCGTTTAAGGACAGAGATGAATATATTCGCCTGCTTATTTCGATTGGTGAGATTGACAGAGCATTTCAATGTACGAAATATTACGGATTTGAGAGTATTGATTCCAATCTTACGGCAAGATTGGCTACACTTATTCTTGATAGAGACGGCATGCTCGAAGACAGGTACCTTACTTATATGATTGAGAATGCATTTTCTCATGGCAAATATAACGAATTGCTGTTGCAGTATCTTGTTAAATTCTACAAAGGATCTGTTAAGAATCTGCGCAATATCTGGAAGGCGGCTTCGGGCTTCTTTGTAGATACATACGATATATGTGAGCAAATGATATTGCAGTCGCTTAATACCGGCGCATACATCGGTGAAGAAGTACAGATTCTTAAGGAATATGTAGCAGGCGGTGCCAAGGCGGATGTTGAACTCGAATATCTTATTTACTTCGCACAGGAGTATTTTGTAAGAGACAGAATCGTTGACGAGTATATGTTTAGTGAGATGGCCAGGGTGTTTGATAATGAAAACACATTACCGGTCATATGTATGTTGGCGTATGTGAAATATTATGCCGACAATAATGCTACTTCCAAATTGAGTGAGGAAGTAAGTTCTCATATCAGTTCGTTTATACAGGTTCTGTATGGCGGAAAGAATATATGTATGCCGTTCATGCAGCAATTCGCGGATATTTCACCGGAAGCGGCGCAAATGTCCAATATGATGATGATTGAATACCATGGAGAGAGTAATTCTCGCGCGATAATCAATTATTGTGTTGTGAATGAACATATGGATACTACGGGATATACAAGAGAAGAGATGCTTCCTGTATACGGCGGAGTATTTGTAAAGTCATTCTTATTATTTTTCGGAGAGAGTCTGCAGTACTATATAACCGAAGAATATGATGGTATGGAGCAATTGACGGAAAGCGGAACGCTTAGCAGAAATGATGCTTCCACAGATCAGGTGGGAGGCAGATATGCAATGATTAATGATATTGCGATAGCCGATGCACTTAAAGATTATGATACGGCTCTTGAACTGCTTGAAGAGTATAAATATAAAGAATTTGTGACCAACAATCTGTTCAGATTACAGTAACATGATGGGGAATGAAGTATGTTAGGAAGAAGTACCGGAATTGCGGTAGGGTATGATTTGTCAAATAAATATGCGCAGATTAGCTATATTTCTTCATCCGACGATAGCGGTAAGACGGTAAGCAATATACCGGGCAGTGAGGAATACAATATGCCTCTTTGTCTGTTTAAACGTAGCGAAGTAAATCAGTGGTTTGTGGGCAGGGAAACTGTCGGATACAGTACTACTGAAGAGGGAGCTATTGTTGACAGACTTTGGGAGAGAGCTCTTCTTGGTGAGGATGTGACAGTTGCCGAAGATACTTTTGATCCTATTGCTTTGTTGGGTCTGTACGTAAAACGCAGTATGGCATATTTGTATGCCGAAGTGGATAAAAAGGATATTAAGGGCATTATGTTCACGGTGCCGTCGCTTACCAAACGTGCTATAGAAGTACTTGAGATGATTTCGACCTCATTTGTGGATGCGGGTATTAGTGTCGGTTTTCAGGGACGTGATGAGAGTATATTCTATTACACTATCAAACAACCTCAGGAATTGTGGCAATATGATACCTTTGTATTTGATTATGAAGACGGTGTAATTAATACATACAGATTTAATATCAATAAGAGGACAAAACCGTATGTAGCTTTTGTCGATAATGTTGACGAGACTAATTTAAGTGCGGAATTGTCTTATGATGAATTGGATAATACATTTCTTGATATTGTCAGAAATACGACCGACGGACATATTGTAACTTGTGCTTATTTATTGGGTGAAGGCTTTTCAGGAGACTGGTGCAAAGAATCATTGCGTGAATTGTGCAGAAACAGAAGAGCATTTCGAGGCAATAATCTTTACAGCAGAGGTGCGTGTTACGCAATGCAGGAAAGATTACAAAGAGAAGACGGCAGCAGAAATATCGTATTCTTGGGCAAAGACAAGTTGCGCGCCAATGTCGGAATGAATGTGATACGTTGCCGTGAACAGTCTTATCTTGCACTGCTTAACGGTGGTGACAACTGGTTTGATTCCAGAGTGTCAAAAGAGATGATTTTGGATAAGGGGAACAGTGTTAACCTTGTGATAACACCTCTTGACGGAAGAAATGTCAAAGAAGTTACGGTTGTACTTGAAGGACTTGCGGAAAGAGAGCCTATGGCTACCCGAATAAGAGTAGAGACTATTATGGAGTCTCAGAGCACTCTTAGAATAAATGTTACGGATTTGGGGTTTGGCGAGTTTTATCCGGCTACCAATCAAGTGTTTACCAAACAGATACAATTAGAGGATAATACCGGGTTATAAGAATGAGCAATGTAATATTGGCCCAGGGGGCATATTCGAAAATTCCATATTTTGCCGGTGAAAAATGCTGTAATTTGTATTGCATCGAGGAATTGTGCTACTACGTTTATCACAATGCATATCTTTTGGATGACAGTTTTGTGACTATTGAGCTTGCAAAGTGGGTAACGGATGAGCTTGAGCTTAAAGATGTCGGAAGAGAAATCTCGCATATCGTAGGCAGAAGCGAGGCATTGGGTAAGTTGATTTGCATATTATCCAATAATGTCGGTTATTACAGTGAGGAAAAATGGAGCGAGCTTTTGGCAAGTGTCAGCTCCAATGAAGCGATAAGCGTAGAGGAACGCAGAAAGCGCAGAGCAGACAGTTTTCTTCTGTCCGGACGTCATGCATTGGCCAAGGATGAGTATGAGACGTTAATTGGTCTTATCGGTCCCGAAGATGTAAAACTGCGTGCGAAGGTATATCACAATCTCGGTGTATGTTATGCCCAAATGTTTATGTTCGAACGTGCTGCTCACTATTTTGAATTGGCCAATGAGACTTATGCCAATACAGAAAGTTATATATCCATGCTTTCGGCGATGAAGATGTATATGTCGCAGGAAAGATATCTTACGTATCTGGGCAATCATAAAGAGAGCTATGAAGATTCGCTTAATGTTGAGCGTAATCTTGAAATGATTAAGAATACATGGGAAGCTTCACCTGCCAAGAAGTACTTGGGAGAAATAACAGCCATGAAAGACAAGGGTGGCTTATATTATGACGGAATAGACAGTATGACGGATGAAATAAAGGAAGTATATCGTGAAGGAATGCTTCGTAACCGTCCTGTATAGAAGCGGAGTTGAATATGGGATTTGGCGGCAAATTTCTCTCTATGCTTTTTCGAGGCCAGGAAGATGACTTGCTTGACCTTGAATTGGACGAAGAGAAAGAAGAAGAATTTGAATGGGACTGGGATCATATCGTAGAAGAACGTCATCTTTTTAAGATGAGTGATGATCTCCAGCGTGAAAAATACATAAGAAGTCTGGTTGAACAGATACATGATGCATCCGGTGAACTTGACAAGTTGTCATATGAGTACAATTTGGTTACCGCAACCCTTAAGGATATGGATGAGATAGAAGCTTTACCTGTATCGGAAAAGGCTCAACTTGAAAATGCGGCAAGCAAAGTATTGATGTATGAAGGACAAATACGTGATTACTCAGTAAAATCAAGCGGTATGACGGAAGAACAGTTCCGCGCGATGGAACGTTTTGAAGATATCATGCCGGGAGCATATGAGGATCTTAAGGCGGCAGAAGATTATAAGGCATTGGTAAAAGAGGATCTTCAAAAGCTGGATGGTGAAAAACATGCATTTTTGTACAGACAGTCGGAGCTTCGCGGAGATATACGTAATTCCAAAGGTATGGTGGTTATCTGCGTATTTGCTGCGGTATTGTGTGTGATAATGTTGCTTGTTATGCAGTATGGCTTTGAGATGGAGACGGGAATAGGATACATTGTGGTGGCATTGGCCGCAGCTGTCAGTATCACGGTTATTTATGTTCGATTCCTTGATGCGACAAAAGAACTTGCAAAGACGCATAACAGTATTAATCGATTGATTTTACTTCAGAATACCGTGAAGATAAGATATGTTAATAATGCCAATTTGCTGGATTATTTATATACCAAATATAAAGTTGACAGTTCCAAGGAATTGAAGAAGCTGTGGGACGAATATAAGATAGAAGCGGAAGCAAGAGATAAGAATGAGTATAATGCCAAAGAATTATCCTTCTATCAGAATGATTTGCTTAAGAGATTGCGTAAATATCAGCTGAATGATGTATATGCATGGTTGCACAATCCGTTGGCAATACTTGAGCACAATGAGATGGTAGAGTTAAGGCATGCTCATATACTTCAGCGTCAGAAGCTTCGAGCACGGATGGATTACAATAAGCGATTGGCAAAAGACGGAGAGACTGAACTGAAAGAATTCATCAGTCAATATCCGCAGTATGCTAAAGAGGCCATGGATATGGTGGAGAAATACTCGTAAACTTACGCATTTTATTGACAAAAATGCTGTGCATAGTGTAACATAGCCTAGTCGCTTTAGCGTGATAAAAGGATAACATATTAACATAGTAGTGGAGGAAATTATGAAAAAATTATTAGCAATGATTATTGCCTCAACAATGGTACTCGGTCTTGCAGCATGCGGTAACGCAGCAACTGCTACAAATGATACACAGGCAGCTGCAGATGCAACAGCAGATGTAACTGAGGCAGCAACAGACAGTGCAAACGAAGATGTTACTACATCTGAGAGAACAACATTTACAGTAGGATTTGATGCTGAATTCCCACCATATGGTTCACTTGATGAAGCAACAGGTGAGTATGTAGGATTTGATCTTGACCTTGCCGCTGAGGTATGTGCGCGTAACGGTTGGGAGCTTGTAAAGCAGCCGATCGATTGGGATTCAAAGGATATGGAGCTTTCATCAGGTTCAATTGATTGTATCTGGAACGGATTTACAATGAACGGTCGTGAAGATCAGTATACATGGACAGTACCTTATGTAGATAACAGCCAGGTATTTGTTGTATCTTCTGCATCGGGAATTAAGAGCTTTGCAGATCTTGCAGGTAAAAATGTAGGTGTTCAGAAGGATTCATCAGCCCTTGCAGCTTTGGAGGACGAAGAAAATCCTGACAACGTGGCTCTTGCAGCATCGTTTGCAAACCTTACACAGTACGCAGATTACAACACAGGCTTTATGGATCTTGAGGCCGGAGCAATTGATGCAATTGCAATTGATATCGGTGTAGCTAAGTTCCAGATTAATTCAAGAGAAGACGGAGCATTTGTAATGCTTGATGAGACACTTTCACTTGAACAGTATGGTGTAGGTTTCTTAAAGGGTAATGATGAACTTAAGGATCAGGTAGAAGCAACTCTTATGGAAATGGTAGAAGACGGAACATTTACTGAGATTGCACAGAAGTACGCAGACTTCGGTCTTGTTGACAGTGTTTGCTTAGGCAAGTAGTGAATTTATGCAGGGTGTCGCGTAGCGGTGCCCTGTTTTTAGTTCATAGTGTATTATAACGGGAGAATGTGACAATGATGATGTTTATGCAATTAGCGCAAGGAATGATTGTAACAGTGGAAATATTTTTGCTTACGCTTCTTTTTTCGCTTCCGCTCGGTTTGTTGGTGGCTTTCGGTCGTATGTCCAAGATTAAACCGTTGCAGTGGCTTGTGAAAATATATATGGCAATTATGCGAGGAACTCCGCTGATGTTACAGCTCATTGTGGTATATTTTGCACCGTATTATGTGTTCGGTGTGAGTATATCCGGCGGATATAGATTTGTTGCGGTCATTATCGCATTTTCGATTAATTATGCGGCATATTTTGCCGAGATTTTCAGAGCGGGAATTGAGTCTATACCGATAGGACAATATGATGCTGCCAAGGTATTGGGCTATACGCGTGTTTCGACGTTTATGCATATCATTTTCCCACAGGTGATTAAGAGAATAATTCCGCCTGTAACCAATGAAACGATTACTCTTGTTAAAGATACTTCTCTTGCTTTTGTTATTGCGGTTGCCGAGATGTTTACCATTGCAAAGCAGATTAGTGCAAAGCAGGCATCTGTTACGGCACTTATGGTAGCGGGGCTGTTCTATTTTGTATTCAACTATGTGGTGGCATACATTATGGAACGTATTGAGAAGAAACTGTCATATTACAGATAAAGGGGGATGCGACAATGGCAAATGAATGTCCGTTATTACAATTGAAAAATATTAGTAAAGTATTTCCCGGTAATAATAAGGTACTTGAAGATATTTCCTTGACAGTTAACAAAGGAGAAGTGGTATCTGTAATCGGCCCTTCGGGTTCGGGCAAATCAACATTGCTTAGATGTGCGACAATGCTTACGGATATTACCGGTGGCGAGATAATTTACGGTGGCAAATGTGCTGTTAAAGCCGATAAAGGAAAAATCACATATGCGAGCAAGACGGAAATGAAGGAAATATGCAAGACATTTGGATTGGTATTCCAGAACTTCAATTTATTTCCGCATTATTCGGTGCTTAAGAATGTAAGCGAACCGCTTATTGTTAATTGTAAGGTGCCGAAAGCTGAGGCGGAAAAAAAGGCAAGGGAGATACTTGCAAGACTTGGCTTGGAGAACAGAGAGTATGCATATCCGTGCGAGTTGTCGGGCGGACAGCAGCAGAGAGTGTCCATTGCCAGGGCTTTGGCACTTGAGCCGGATGTACTCTTTTTTGACGAACCGACTTCGGCGCTTGATCCGGAACTGACAGTAGAAGTGCTGAAGGTTATTAAACAATTGGCAGCAGAGAAAATGACTATGATTATCGTTACTCATGAGATGGAGTTTGCAAAAGAAGTATCAGACAGAATAGTGTTTATAGAGCATGGTGTTATTGTCGAGGACGGTACACCGGATGAATTGTTTGCTACAAATAACGAAAGAATAAGAGAGTTCATTGGTAAATTAGGAGGAAAGAAATAGTATGGGAACAAATTGTTACAACAGTCCGTTATCCGAAAGATATGCAAGTAAAGAAATGCAATACATTTTTTCACCTGATAAGAAGTTCTGTACATGGAGACAATTGTGGATAGCACTTGCCGAAGTAGAGCAGGAACTTGGTCTTGATATTACCGATGAACAGATAGAAGAACTTAAGGCTCATGCTACGGATATCAATTATGATGTAGCTAAAGCAAGAGAGAAGGAAGTGCGTCATGATGTAATGAGCCATGTATATGCATACGGTGTGCAGTGCCCTAAAGCAAAGGGTATTATTCACCTGGGCGCAACCAGCTGTTATGTATGTGACAATACTGATATGATTGTCATGAAAGAAGCACTTACTCTTGTAAAAAAGAAACTTGTTAATGTTATTGCAAAGCTTTCCGATTTTGCGGATAAATATAAAGATCAGCCGACACTTGCTTTTACGCATTTTCAGCCGGCACAGCCAACTACGGTAGGTAAAAGAGCCAGCTTATGGTTACAGGAATTCATGCTTGATTATGAGGACCTTTGTTATGTAATGTCGACACTCAAATTGCTTGGCAGTAAGGGTACGACAGGTACACAGGCATCTTTTAGAGAATTGTTTGCGGACGATAATGATAAAATTGACAGAATCGATCCTATGATAGCCGAGAAGATGGGCTTTGATGCGTGCGTGCCGGTATCGGGACAGACATATTCAAGAAAGACAGATACCAGAATAATGAATGTTTTGGCAGGTATCGCCGCAAGTGCAACAAAGATGAGCAATGATATCAGATTATTGCAGCATCTTAAGGAAGTTGAGGAACCGTTTGAAAAGAGTCAGATCGGTTCGTCGGCTATGGCATACAAGAGAAATCCGATGAGAAGCGAAAGAATAGCATCTCTGTCAAGATATGTAATTGTTGATGCACTCAATCCGGCAATTACCTCGGCAACACAGTGGTTTGAAAGAACACTTGATGATTCTGCCAATAAGAGAATATCTATTCCGGAAGGATTCTTGGCAATAGACGGAATTCTTGATTTGTGTATGAACGTTGTAGACGGACTTGTTGTGTATCCTAAGGTTATTAAGAAACATATGATGGCTGAACTTCCGTTTATGGCTACCGAGAATATTATGATGGATGCCGTTAAAGCAGGCGGAGACAGACAGGAATTGCATGAAAAAATTCGTACATTGTCTATGGAAGCAGGCAAGAACGTTAAGCAGGAAGGCGCAGATAACAATCTTCTTGAGCTTATTGCGGCAGATGAAAGCTTCGGTTTATCACTTGAAGAACTGCAGGCAGCTATGGAACCATCAAGATATGTGGGAAGAAGCGCAAGACAGGTAGAAAATTATTTACGCGATGAAGTAAGACCTATGCTTGATGAGAATAAGGAATTGCTTGGTGCAACAGCGGAGATTAATGTATGATTTCTACAGTTATTTTTGATATTGGTAATGTTCTTACGGCATTCGGCTGGAGAGAGTTTATTAAAAGCTTCGGATATAGTGAGGATATATGCAAGCGTATCGGTGATGCAACAATAGAAAACGAGGACTGGGCCGAGTTTGACAGAGGCGTATTATCAAATGAGCAGATGCAACAGCTGTTCTATGAAAATGACCCTGAAATAGTACCGCAGATAAAGGAAACAATGCAATGTTTTACGGGTATTCTTAAGCCTTGCGATTATGCAATACCGTGGATACGCGAACTGAAAAGCAAGGGGCTTAAAGTGTTGTTTTTATCCAATTTTTCGGATAGAGCATTCAATGAATGTCAGGATGCCCTGAGTTTTTTACCATATGTGGACGGCGGAATATTCTCTTACAGGGTAAAATTGATTAAGCCTGATGTAAGGATATATGAGCGTATTGTGGATGAGTACAATCTTATTCCTAATCAATGTGTATTCATTGATGATCTTGCAGAAAACTGTGAAGCAGCCCGTACACTCGGTATTAATACAATTCAATTTATGGGCTATGAAGATGCAAAGGAAAAGCTCGATAAATTGTTACAATAATATGATGTTTGACAGCGTGACCATAGTACTATTGTACTATGGTTTGCATAACGCACTTATGGTAAACTGATACTACATATAAAATGTATTTAGGGTAAGTATTTTATGGTAGTGTCGGGTGGAAAAAACAAAAGAAATGATATATCGAATGAGACAAGGGTAAGCAGGATAGTGATTCTTTGTCTTGTTGCTTGTTGCGTGGCACTTTCTGTTATGGGAACATTTGGTAATTCCTATGATATTTCAGTACCCGGAAGAAGTGCGGTTTCGGCATGCTTTTATATATTGCTGTGGTTTCCGGTTGTTCTGTTCGGTATATTCCTGAATAAATTGTGTGATAAACCGATTGGCAGATGGTTGCTTTTCGGTATGTATCTTATCTTTTACTCATTCGTATTGATAACAGATCTCAATCCGTTGAGTATTCTTCTTATTATTCCCTTTATGATTTTGACAATTGTATATGAACGTCAGTTGTTTTCGCTTGTAATGAGCATAGCTGCTGTTGTTATCGGCGGAATTGATTGTATGTGCGGCAGATTGTTTGAAGATCCGCTTACATATGAGAAGATTTCAATGTGGCAATTGGTGGTTGCTACAGCATTTTTGCTTAATATTGTAGCCTATATTATTGACAGGAAGGAAGCAAGGCGTAAGGCTCAGATTGAGAGAGAACGTAAGAAGCTTGAATTGCTTGTTGCGGTTGGTATCAAGAGAATATTCGAATATGATGTAAAAAACGATATCATGAAGATTGCTACAAGCGTTAACGATGAATACGGTGACGAGCGTTACATCGAAGAATTCGAGACGACTGCAAAGCAAAGAAGATATGTTCTTTATGCGGATTATGAGAAACTTAGTCGATTTGTGGAAGATGCCAACAATGGTGTGGCTACGATTGCACATGAGATGAGACTTCGCGATCACAACGGTGATTATAAGTGGTACAGAGTTAAAGGAGCTACACTTTATGATGCATCCGGTGCACCCGATAAAGTGATAGGAATACTTACCAATATTGATGAGGTTAAACGAATTGAACTTCGTAAAGCGGATGAAGATATGAGAGATCCGCTGACAAAGCTGTATCGCAAAAATTATGCCAAGCAGCTTATCGGAGATTTCCTGAAAGCTCAGAATGAAAGTGACAGAATAGAGTTTGCGGGATTCTTATCACTGGATATTGATAATTTCGATATTATCAATGATAGAATGGGTAAGGCCTTCGGCGATGAGATTCTTAAGAATATTGCGGCTGACTTAGAGACTCTGTTTTATCCTACCGATATTTTAGCAAGAGTCGGTGGCGATGACTTCATCATTATGATGAAGAATATTACAAGCATCGGCGATATTAACAAGAAGATAAAAGAGATTCAAAAGATAATCAACAGAACTTATGTCGGTGAGAATGTTAATTTCGGAAGTACGGTGGGTATCGGCGCTTCGATATATCCTAATGACGGTGATGATTTTGATACTCTGTACAACAAAGCAGAGAAAGCACTTTTCCATGCAAAGAATGCCGGAAAGAATTGTTATGCATTCTATGATCCTGCGTTGGAAGATGTATACAGTACTTATCCGATAGAAGAGAAACATGACCAGATATATACTTATGAGTCGGAGAGTAAAGTAGAAAGCAGAAATACATCAGATTCATTGATTGAGTTGGCATTCAAGTTAATTGATGAATCCAAGGATACCGACAGCGCAATTAATTTGCTTATCAGACAGATTCAGCGTCAGATGAACCTTGGCGCAATTGCAATTCGAAAGAGAGTAGGCAAGGAACTTGTTCTTGCAACACCTTATCAGTGTTGCGTAAATGACGATATGGTCCCATTCAAAGAACAATATGAGATGAATCTCAATCAATGGGGCGATATGTTGGAAGACTTCAGAATAGGCAAAGGAATGATGGCTTATTCGGACGTTTCCGATGTCGAGAATCAGACTATCAGACAATTTATGCTGGCTCAGGGCGCAAAGTCGTTTGTAAGTTGTGCATTTTACGATAAGGGCGAATTTGTCGGTTCGATGGAATTCATTGATTACGATATAACAAGAGAATGGACTCAGGATGAACTGATGACTGTAAGAGCCGTTTCCAATGTCGTATCATCATATTTGTTGAAGATGAAAGCATATGAAGATGCTTCTGACACAGTTGAGCGATTGACAGGGTATGATGGTGTAACCGGATTGCTTATGTATGAGAAATTCTTAACATTGGCAGGCGAATTCATTGAGAGCGCACCGCATGGTAATTATGCTGTAGTATATATGGATTTCAGCAATTTCAAGTATGTTAATGAGACATACGGATATGAGATTGGTGACAGAGTGCTCAGAGAACTGGCTGCAGAAGCGGCAAGCTATAAAGATTATTATATTTACGGAAGCCGTGTATTCTCGGATAATCTCGTGGTGTTATGCAGAATGGGTGATCGTTCGGTTGAAGAGATGATTCAAATATTTGAACGCGCCAGCAAGAGATTTACAGACAGGATTGAGCAGGATTATATTGACTCAAGGTTGATAATTGATATAGGTGTATGTCCTTTCGAAATATGTGGCAGACCTGTTCCGTTTAAGAATATTATTTCCAATGCCAACCTTGCAAGAAAGAGAACAAAACTTCCGGATAATCCTCGCTGTATTGTATATGATGATTCAATGGGAGATGAGCTTAAAGCTGAGGTGGCATATGCTTCTGATATGGAGAATGCTTTCCAGAATCATGAATTTGTTGTGTATATGCAACCAAAGGTTAATTTGGAGACCAACAAGATTGACGGAGCTGAAGCACTTATACGTTGGAAGAAACAGGACGGAACATTGATATTCCCGAATGATTTCATACCTGTATTTGAGAAGAATAAGAGTATTACATTGCTTGACTATTTTGTATATGATGAGGTTTGCAAATATCTTCGTGACAGACTTGACAGTGGCAAGAAGATAGTCAGAATCTCAATGAATGTCTCAAGAGTACATTTGTATTCTATAGATTCCATGGTGGCATATGTCAGAAAGCTTATTGAAAAATACAGTATTCCACCGGAATATCTTGAGTTTGAGTTGACAGAGACAGTATTCACGGATAAGGTCAATGATACAATTGCTTTGATGACAAAGTTAAGAAAACTTGGTGTAATGGTATCGATGGATGATTTTGGCTCAGGATATTCATCATTGAATGTTTTGACGAAGTTGCCTATTGATGTACTCAAATTGGATAAAGAATTCTTGGATGATTTTGATAATGATTCAGATGAGAAGGTAATCATCCCAAGCGTAATAGATATGGCTAAGAAACTTAATCTGTCTGTTGTATGCGAGGGTGTTGAGACTAACGAGCAGGTTACGTTCTTGCGAGATGTCGGTTGCGATTATGCACAGGGATATTTCTATTCGAAGCCGATTCCGCAACAGCAGTTTGATGAATTGTTGGAGATTAGTTAGCAGTAGAATATATAAACAAATGGCAATGTGATAATACATTGCCATTTGTTAATTTGAAGACTTTGTGTATAACTGTATGTAAAGGCGTTATTGTTACTTTGTTAATGATTGGGAGGGCTTATGTACGATATTGTTATTATCGGAGCCGGAATTACCGGATCTTTTATAGCACATAATCTATCGAAATACGATTGTAAGGTGTTGGTAATAGATAAAAACGGTGACATTGCAGATGGTGCAAGCATGGCAAACAGTGCAATAGTCCATGCGGGATATGACCCTGTTGAGGGAACGCTTAAAGCTAAGCTTAATGTTCGAGGCAACAGAATGTATCCTGACATATGTAAGGAGCTAGGCACTGAATATAGAGAATGCTCGGCTTTTGTTGTGGCAACGGATGATGTTGAAAGCAAGGTGCTTGATACACTGATTGAACGAGCCGAAAGCAGAGATATACCATATTCGGATCTTTCAGGTGACAGAGCGAGAGAACTGGAGCGTAATCTTTCGGGCAATGTTATCAGGGCATTGGAGTTTCCGACAACGGGCATAATCTATCCGTGGCAGGTGGCAATTGCACTCATGGAAGAAGCTATGCTTAACGGCTGTGAACTTAAACTTAACGAGGAAGTTGTAGCAATTGACAGACAAACAGATAAATATGTAATTAAAACAGACTGTGACATATACGAGGCTAAGTATGTGGTCAATGCAGCAGGCGTTTATGCAGATGAAATATATTCGATGGTTGTGCCGACACAGCAGAACATACGAATTACGGCAAAACGTGGTGAATACTATGTTCTTGACGAAATGAAAGAACCCGTTGTAAGCAGGGTGATCTTTCCTGTGCCGGGACCTAAAGGCAAGGGTATTCTTGTTGTACCTACGTTACACGGTAATATTTTGCTCGGCCCCAATTCGGAGCTGATACCTGATAAAGACGGTATCAATACTACTGCGGAAGCATTAAAACTTGTTAAAAACGGCGTAAGCAAGACTGTAGACAATATTCCGTTTGATAAGGTTATCAGAACATTTGCGGGATTGCGTCCGTCAGGGGATACAGGTGATTTTATTATTGAAGAATCAAAAGAGGCGGCCGGTTTTATTAATGTTGCATGTATAGAATCACCCGGACTTGCTTCTGCTCCGGCAATAGCTGAATATGTGTGCGATGAAGTGATGAAGGATAAATGGTGCTTTACACCTAAAACGGAGTATACACATAGAAAACCATATACCGTAATGTGTATGCTGGATAATGAACGTAAGAATGAGATTATTGCAAAACACCCTGAGTTTGGAGAAATTGTGTGCAGATGCTGCAATGTCAGCAAGGGTGAGATTATTGACTGTATACGAAGATGCGCGGGGGCAGTGACGGTAAAAGGAGTTAAGAAGAGAGTCGGCCCGGGAATGGGCAGATGTCAGGGCGGATTCTGCGAACCGCTTGTAGTGGACATTCTGGCGCAGGAACTTGGAATAGACCCGACAGAAGTGTTGCTTGATTCTAAAAAATCAAGAATGTTGGTAGGTAAACTTGATAGTAGGGTGACAGGTGAGTGACATGGAAAGATTCGACATTGTGATAATCGGTGGCGGAAGTGCCGGAATGGCAGCTGCCGTAGCTGCATATGACAGAGGCTGTAAAAGTATTTTGATTCTTGAAAAAGAAAAAGAACTTGGCGGAATTTTGTTGCAATGCATTCATAACGGTTTTGGGTTACACAGATTCGGTGAGGAGCTGGCGGGTCCATCGTATGCTCAAAAATGGAGCGAATTGTTAAAGGACACAAACGTTGTAGTTAAGACTAATACTACTGTTGTGGGAATGACGGCAGAAAAAGAAGTTACCTATGTCAATCCGGAGGGGTATGCGGTGGTTAAAGCCGGCGCTGTTATTATGGCCGTCGGATGTATTGAAAGAAGCAGAGGCGCTATTGCTATACCGGGATATAGGCCGGCAGGTGTATGGAGTGCGGGAACAGCGCAAAAGTATATTAATATAAAAGGCTATATGGTTGGCAAGCGTGTCTTTATTTTGGGCAGTGGTGATATTGGACTGATTATGGCAAGGAGAATGACGTTAGAAGGAGCCAAGGTACTTGGTGTGGCAGAAATTATGCCGTATTCCAACGGCCTTGCGCGTAATATAAAGCAATGCCTTGAGGATTTTGATATTCCGTTATACTTAAGCCATACCGTAGTTGATATAAAAGGTAAGGACAGAGTCGAAGGTGTTGTAATAGCAAAGGTTGATGAGAATAAGAATCCGATAGAGGGTACTCAGATAGAATTTGATGTCGATACCTTGCTACTTTCGGTTGGATTGATTCCCGACAATTCTTTATGTCAGGATGCGGGAATAGCTATTCATGCCAAGACAAAAGGCCCTGTTGTTAACGAACATATGGAAACATCTGTGCCCGGAATATTCGCATGCGGTAACGGATTACACGTTCATGATTTGGTGGATTATGTAAGCCTTGAAGGTGAGGAAGCAGGCAGAGCTGCAGCGGATTATGTAGCAGGAAAATATGCGGGCGGTAAGGGCATAGCAATAACAATTAATCCGGGTGACGGCATCGGTTATGTTTTACCAACCTATGTATCGCCGACTTTGATGAATGATACCTTAGAGATAAAAATGCGTGTTAACAGAAATGACAGAGATGTCAGAATTGAACTGTGGGATGATAACAGATGTATCAGCAAGGTTAATAAGCTAAGGATTGCACCGAGTGAGATGGAGAAGCTTGTTGTTAAAAAGGAGCAATTGGCAGATGTTTCAGGCAACTTAAGAGTGCTTGTAAGTAATAACAATGTATAAATGGGTATTTTTTTCATAAGTGCAATAAATGCGTTAAAGGTGATGGTTGCGATGACTGCAATCGACGTGGAAGATATAGAAAAGAGGGATAATATGACGCAGAAGTTAACGTGTATCGTATGCCCCAGAGGATGCGAAATAGAGGTTGTGCTAAATGAAGGTACTGTAGAGAGCATAAGCGGCAATTCCTGCAAAAGAGGAGAGGAATATGCCCGTAATGAAGTGACAGCACCGATGAGGCAGGTGACAACTACCGTTGCGATTGAGGGTGGTATATATAACAGACTTCCGGTTATTTTGTCGGATGTTATACCGAAAGAGCGTATGATGGATGTATGTAAAGCATTGGCGGATGTGCGTGTCAGTGCACCCGTTAAAAGAGGTGATATTGTGCTTGCCAATGTATGCAACCTTGGTGTAGATGTGATATCATCAAGAAGTATGTGATAATGAGAATGTATAAAGGAAACGGACATAAATGATGAATGCTGATAAAAATGAAGAAATGAACAGTGAACACAAAACAGGTAAGTTTAAAAGAATAGTAGCACTTGTAGGTGTGATTATTCTTGTACTTATGTATGTATTGCTGCTTGTATTTGCATTGCTGCAGGTACCCAATTGGAGACGCTTGTTTATTGCATGCCTTGCAATGACTATAGCTATTCCGATATTTATATGGATTAATTTTTTCCTGTACGATGCATTGGCTAAGAGGAAAAACAGAGAGTAAATATGTATTGCATCAAAAAGATGACATTAGCAGAATGCGATGAACAATTTATTACTTGAGAATTGGACATATTTGCGATATACTAGCAAAAGATTAATAAAAAGGAGTAAGTAATATGGCAAAGACATTACTTGAACAGTGGAGAGAGACGGCTTACAACGAGTCAGCAAATAAAGGTGATTTACAGAGACTTTGGGCAGATTATTTTCAGAAAGAAAAGGATATATATGCACAGCTTCTTAAGAATCCCGATGAAGAAGTAAAGGGTACGGTAGCAGAGCTTGCAAAGAAGTATGATATTGATATATCCACTATGGTTGGTTTCTTGGATGGTATCAATGACAGCTTAAAGACACCGAATCCAATTGAGACAATGGATGAGAATACAGAAGTATCACTTGCTTTTGAGAAAGAGCTTCTTTATAAGAACATGGTTGCAGCAGGCGCTGAGTGGTTGTATGGTCTTGAAGAGTGGAATGATATTTTTACACCCGAAAAGCTTAAAGAGCTTTATAAGGAGCAGAAGCGTTCGACAACTATTGTAAATGAAGCAAAGGTATATCCTAACGATCCTTGTCCGTGCGGTAGCGGTAAGAAATATAAGAAGTGCTGCGGAAAGAATAAATAGTGCGATATTTTATTCTGTTTGTTAAAAAGACATTACGTTTTTTACTCAAACCGTTATCGTTTATTCCGGGATTGTTAATGATGTATGTAATCTTTAGATTCTCGTCTCAGCCCGGTAATGATTCTGCAGGACTTAGCCGTACTGTCAGTGAATTGGTTGTAATAGCATATAACAAGGTAACTTCATCCGGTATGACTGCAATCGATATGGAATTGTTGGTAACAACAATCCATCCGTACATACGAAAAGCGGCTCATGTGACAGAGTATTTTCTGTTGGCAATGGGCGTATGCCTTCCTATGTATGTGTACCGAATCAGAGGTTTTGCGCTTACATTTCTTGGAATGGTTATCTGCGTGGCATATGCGGCACTTGATGAATATCATCAGACGTTTGTGTCAGGAAGATGCGGAACATATAAAGATGTATTGATTGACAGTATCGGTATAATACTTGGTATTATTGTTATTCGTATCATTGGATATACAGGTCGTAAGACCATATTTGCGTGGTTGTCGCTTGACGATTGATATTTTCGGCCGTAACATGACACCATAGATGAATTGGCATAACATATGGTAATTATGAAAAAAGAGCTGCATTGCAGCTCTTTTTATAATTCTATCTTTCGAGAAGTTCTCTTTGAATGGCAAGCTCTTCCGGGAGCGGAACACCGCTGTTGCGATATTTTGCCTCAATCTGATCGAGACGATGGAGTGCCTGGCCGGTTGTAATATGATGCTTTGACAGGCAATCTTCAAAGATTGTGTTATTCTTTATGACATCACGATACTTTTGACCGAAAGGACAGTATCTGAAGACGATAAAACGTGATGTCTTGTTGAGTCTGCATGAACCGGCTGATTCATACATCATAAGCAACATATAATCGCTTAGGAACATCTCTTTGAAACTGTTCTTACATTTCTTAAGAGTCTCTTTGATTTTCTCTTTGGTATCGTAGGAAATATCACGATTCTTTGCAAAGAACTGTGCGTAATCACAATAATCACTGGTAAGTGAGTGCGAGGTAACATCATTCCAACGTGCACCTTGTTCACGCTTACACATCTCCCAACGGAATTCACCGAACATTCGAACGAAAGCTTTCTCTAAGTTCTCTAAGAAGAGAGCCGAGATAATCATACGTCCCGGTGTCTTACGATTCATTCCTTCTATCTCTTGCCACAAAACACCACGGCTACCGGCATTCGGCATCAGAATGATATCGGGACGGATATCAACTCTTATGGTATCCTTAACATTAATCTTGGTATCCTCAAATATATACTCATGATAGAAGACCGAATAATCAATCTCGTTGAGTTTGGTAACTGTATCAAGTATCTTCTTCGGAGTCAGAAGCAAATCATCGAGTGTACGTAAAATGTTGTCCTCAATGAGTACAGGACAGTATGTGAAAACACGACCGAAGGTTATCTTATTTACACTCTGGAACATATTGTTGAGCTCATAACGAACCTTCTCCATTGTGTCTTCGTTCATCTGCATCTCAGCTTCTTTGTTAATCTTACCTTCACGGGCAAGTGTTCTTACATATTGAGCATAATCCTGCTCGAATTCATTACGGCTCGGCTGCTTGTTGCCAATGAAAATCTCTTTGAACCATTCCAAAGTAGTATATATTCCCTGTTCCTTATTGCCGTGGAAATTCTCGGCAATTCTATAGAGCGCAACTGCATTCTCCTGACCGCAAAGCTCTGCATCGACATATCCGAAATTAAGGAACATCTTAATGATTGTAGGAACGTTCTCGTCACTGACAGCAGCTTGGATGACATCCGAATATATAAGGAAAAACAGCTTTGATATTTGCTTTCTTATAATATCAACATCTTTTTCCGTAGACGAACGGTCGGAGACCTTCTTAAATTGCTCGATATATTTCTTGAATTCGGCAACTGTTGTAGGCAGCGTGCAGGAATATTCCAAAATGAATCCAAGCGAATTGGATAATTCGTTGTTAATTGCTGAATCGTCTGCAGTCTCAGCAACCTGAGGCGGAAGCGTATCCTGTTTTGCTTTGAATTCACTGGTACGCGCATCAAGCAATGAAGGTTCGGTTATTCCAAGCTTGGCAATTTTGTCCGCCATTGAATCAACATATGCGACGATGTCTGTTGTCTTTTCACCGTTACTTCTGGCACGCAGATACAAATCACTGTATAAGTCATAGAAATCAAGATAATTCTCATTCATAAGATATGACATGAAAAGTTCATTGGATTCAAGCATGGAAGAATCAAGTTGTAATACCTTACTGATATCCTGACAGCTTCTGCATAAGTAGCCGTATACAAAATTGGCACTCATCGGAGTCTGTGATTCTGTCATAATCTTACGACAACTTGTATAGAATTCATTCATCCAAAAAGGAAGTTCATCCTCAAGAGTAAATGATTGCAAATCATCTGAGAAAGGGAGAACCTTCGGATTGAGACCAAAACTCTTACATAATTGCTGATAGTGGACTTTTGTCTCAATGATATATTTGTACAATTCCTGACAAATTGTATAATTGGCCTTGTATGTGTTAATAATATTGCAGATATTTCTGTTGATGGAATTAAGAAGCAATTTACGCAAATCTTCCTGACTGTTTAGCATAGCAAGCAGTCCCTTTGTGGTCTTATAAGGATATGGGATTAATGAACAATTGGTTGCAGCACGATATGTGCAAATATGATTGTCATCAAGCAAATCGAATATTCCTACAATGTCCCCTTTTTTTAGCGTAAATACGCTGTTGTTGGCAAGAGCCTCAACCGTACCGTCAGCTATGATGTAAAATGTATCACATTCGGAACCGGTCTCTATAATTATGTCTTGTGCGTTCACGGTCTGCATAACCATTACCCCCTAAAAAGCATGACACAATTATATCATATATTTATATTGTACGAAAACAATAAATTGTGATAAAATGGTTTTCGATAAACGCTTAAGGGGGATGCTATGTTTACAGAGGGCATGACTGCAGAGCAGATTTTATTGAAATATAGTGATGATATAAATAGATTAGCTGCATATATACCGTATTTGGAGACGAAAAGTGGGAAGACGGTAGTAAATATGTACGATGGGGATGATGTTGGTGCAAAGACATGCACGTTTCCCGTATACGACAGTAATTTGATGAATTTCATCAAGGAGATGGATCATTCGAATCTGATGGACCGCAATTACAGATATGTATATTCAAGAAACCGTATACAGGGTCCGAGCGATGAACTCAGAGTGATTGAGCAGGCGACCATTTTGCAGATGGATCAGATTGCGGGAATATTATCTCATTATGTGATGGGTGGCAGAACGAAAGCCAGATTATGGAGTGACGGAGTTACGAACGGCGTGTTCTTGGCGGCACTCAGTAAAGCAAAAGAACTTGTTGATTTTTGGACAAACGCAACTACTATGGAGGGAAGACAGTGAGCGAAAAAGCAGATAACAAGAGACAGTTGATTATTGACAAAGCTACAGAGGTATTTGCTCAGGCAGGCTACAGAGATGTAACAATGAAAGATATTGTTGCGGCATGTGAGATTAGCCGAGGCGGATTATATTTGTATTACAATTCAACGGAAGAGCTGTTCCTCGATGTAATTAAGGCAAGAGATGAAGAAGAGGAAGAGAAGAACAATAATATTATTGAAAGACTTCGTGTTGCCGGCTCTGCTGAGTTGTTGTTGTGGTTTTTGAAAGAGCAGAAGAAGGAAATACTTAAGAGAAAGAATTCTCTTAGTATCGCAGAATATGAGTATGCGTTCTATTGTCGCGAGAATCTGCATAACAGTACTTCAAAGCAGCGTTTTGAGACTGAGACACAGGTACTTGAGAAAATTCTTGTTCGCGGTAACGAGAATGGAGAATTCATTTGTGACAATCCGCAGGCTATGGCAACCAATATGATGTATTGTATTGAGGGGATGAAGATAAATGCTAGAACAATGGGCATCAGCGAAGCAAAGGTTGATAAAGAATTAGTATTTCTGATGCGTCAATTTATGGAGGTTGAAGAATAACAATGAGTGACGTCAAGCGTATCTACGTTGAGAAGAAGGGTCCTTACGCGGTTAAGGCTAAGGAACTTAGAGAGGAGATTGAGAGTTACCTTAGCATTAAAGGTGTTCGCGGTGTTCGTGAACTTATCAGATATGATGTTGAAGGTTTGAGTGATGCTACATTTGCAAGAGCTTGCAATGGAGTATTCGCAGAACCGCCGGTTGATATTCTCTTCAATGAGACATTACAGCTTCAGCCGTCAGAAAAAGCTTTTAGTGTAGAATTTCTCCCGGGTCAGTTTGATCAGAGAGCCGATTCCGCTGTTCAATGTGTACAATTCCTGGATGAAGAGGCTAAGCCTATCATAAAGACCGCAGTTACATATGTAATTGATGGTGATGTATCGGATGATGAATTAGACAAAATCAAAGCATATTGTATTAATCCGGTTGATTCAAGAGAAGCATCTTTGGATAAACCTACAACGCTTGTTACAGATTATGATGAGCCGGATGATGTTAAGATTTTTGATGGATTCATTTCGATGGATGAAGCAAAGCTTAAAGACTTGTATCTTAGTCTTGGCTTGGCAATGACATTCAATGATTTTCTCCATATTTTCAATTATTTTAAGAATGAAGAGCACAGAGATCCTTCAATGACAGAGATAAGAGTGTTGGATACGTATTGGTCAGACCATTGTCGTCA
Source organism: Candidatus Colinaster equi (assembly GCA_018064425.1). GTDB lineage: Bacteria > Bacillota > Clostridia > Lachnospirales > Lachnospiraceae > Colinaster > Colinaster equi. The sequence goes on from JAGHVF010000007.1 coordinate 64,250, forward strand.
TACAACATTCTCAACAGAACTGACAGATGTGTCATTTGACGAAGGATATTATAGAGAACCGATTGAGACAACATATCAGAGTTATCTCGATTCAAAAGATGAAATATATGCAGGCAGAACCGATAAGTTTGTCTGCCTTATGGATATTGCCCTTATGGGTATGAAGAAGCTTCGTGCAGCAGGTAAGCTCGAAGATATGGAAGTATCGGATGAGATTAATGCTTGCTCGGTTATTGTTCCTGTAGAGATGGATTACGGTGAAGGCCCGATAACAGAGGAATGGCTTGTATTTTTCAAAAATGAGACTCATAACCATCCTACCGAGATTGAGCCTTTCGGTGGTGCTGCAACTTGCTTGGGCGGTGCTATCAGAGATCCGCTTTCCGGAAGAGGATATGTATATCAGGCTATGCGTGTTACCGGTGCGGCAGATCCTACAGTACCTGTATCTGCAACACTTAAGGGTAAATTATCTCAGAAGAAGCTTGTAACGGGAGCAGCGGCAGGATATTCGTCATACGGTAATCAGATTGGTTTGGCAACAGGCTATGTTAAGGAAGTATATCATCCTAACTATGTTGCTAAGAGAATGGAAATCGGTGCAGTTATGGGAGCGGCACCGAGACGTTGTGTAATAAGAGAGAATTCCGATCCGGGAGATATTATTATTCTTCTCGGTGGTCGTACAGGTAGAGACGGTTGCGGTGGAGCAACAGGTTCTTCGAAGGTACATACAGAGACTTCAATTGAGACATGCGGTGCAGAAGTACAGAAGGGTAATGCACCTACAGAACGTAAGATACAGAGACTTTTCAGACGTGAAGAAGTTGCTAAGCTTATCAAGAAGTGTAATGACTTCGGTGCCGGCGGTGTATCGGTAGCTATAGGTGAGCTTGCTGACGGTCTTGTTGTTGATCTTGATAAAGTTCCTAAGAAATATGCAGGTCTTGACGGTACAGAGCTTGCAATTTCAGAGAGTCAGGAGCGTATGGCTGTTGTAGTAGATCCTTCGGATGTTGATACATTCTTAGGCTATGCTATGGAGGAGAATCTTGAGGCAACAGTTGTTGCAACGGTTACAAAAGAGCCAAGACTTGTTCTTAATTGGAGAGGTAAGCAGATTGTTAACTTACAGAGAGCTTTCCTTGATACAAACGGTGCTCATCAGGAGACTAAGGTTGAGGTACAGATTCCTTCAAAGGAACGCAATCCTCTCGGAAAGATTGCTATAGATACGGTTGAGAAAGATATAGAGACAGGCGATGTTAAGAGCGCATGGTTGCATACACTTGCAGATCTTAATGTTTGCTCGCAGAAGGGTCTTGTTGAAAGATTTGATGCATCAATCGGTGCAGGTAGTGTATTTATGCCATACGGTGGTAAGACACAGCTTACAGAGACTCAGACAATGGTTGCAAAATTGCCTACTCTTAAGGGTAAGACCGATACGGTTACAATGATGAGTTACGGTTTTGATCCTTATATTTCAAGCTGGAGCCCATATCATGGCGCAATATATGCAATAACACAGTCGATGTCAAAGATTGTTGCGTCAGGTGGTGATTACGGAAAGATTAGATTTACCTTCCAGGAGTATTTCAAGCGAATGACTGATGATGCTTCTCGTTGGAGTCAGCCGTTCTCAGCTTTACTTGGTGCATTTGATGCACAGGTTGGATTTGGTTTGCCAAGTATTGGTGGTAAGGATAGTATGTCCGGTACATTTAATGATATTGATGTTCCGCCGACACTTGTATCATTTGCGGTAGATATTGCCAAAGTGGGTGATATTATCACACCTGAATTGAAGCAGGCCGGTAATAAGATCGTAAGATTCTGTATTGAGAAGGATGAGTATGACATACCTGTATATGAAAAAGTACAGGCTATGTACACACAGATTCATGAACTTATAGAAAACGGTACTATTGTATCTGCATATACGCTTGATCAGTATGGTATTGCAGCGGCAATGTCCAAGATGGCATTCGGTAACAAGATGGGTATAATGGTAGACAAGGATATTGATGCTAACTGCTTGTTCGAAGGCGCAATGGGCGATATTATTGCGGAAGTTAAGAGCGATAGAGTAAATGAGCTGCCTGAATGTGATATGATTGCTACTGTTACAGACGATGGAATATTCTCTTACGCAGATATGACAATCACTGTTGATGAGGCTATCGCTACATGGACAAAGACGCTTGATAAGGTATTCCCTTATAAAGCTGTTAAGGATGATAGCAAGGTAGATATGCCATTGTTTGATGCAAAGGGCGATATCTATGTATGTAAGAATAAGATTGCCAGACCTACGGTATTCATTCCGGTATTCCCGGGTACCAACTGTGAGTATGATTCTCGAAAAGCATTTGAGAGAGCCGGTGCAGATGTAAAAACTATCGTATTCAAGAATATGACATCAGGTCAGATTGTTGATTCATTTAAGGCATATGTTGATGCGATTAATGATGCACAGATTATTATGTTCCCGGGTGGTTTCTCAGCAGGTGATGAGCCGGATGGTAGTGCTAAATTCTTTGCTGCGGCATTCCAGAATGAAGCAGTAAAAGAGGCTGTTACAAAGCTTCTGAACGAAAGAGACGGATTGGCACTTGGTATATGTAATGGTTTCCAGGCACTTATCAAGCTTGGTCTTGTGCCTAACGGCGCGATAACAGGTCAGGATGAGAATGCACCTACACTTACGTACAATACAATTAACCGTCACATTTCCAAGATGGTATATACAAAGGTTGTATCCAATAAGTCACCTTGGCTTCAGGGAGCAACTCTTGGCAATGTATACGTTAATCCGGCATCTCATGGTGAAGGAAGATTTGTTGCCAATGATAAGTGGCTTAAGAAGCTTATAGAAAACGGTCAGGTGGCTACAGTTTATTCTGACATGGACGGTAATGTTTCTATGGATGAGGAATACAATATCAATGGTTCATATATGGCTATTGAAGGTATTACATCTGCAGACGGACGTGTACTTGGTAAGATGGCTCATTCCGAGAGACGTGCAGACGGTGTTGCTGTTAACATCTACGGAGAGCAGGATATGAAGATATTTGAAAGTGGTGTAAACTACTTCAAGTAAAATTGGTTGATTAGACCAAAGGTTAGATATCAAATCGGTCAGCGTAAGACTGAGTGATATAGATTTTTATGAGTAGAGAGGTTAGGAACAAAATGGAAGAAACAAAGAAGACAGGCGGATGGCGCGAGAATAAGTGGATTCGTGGTGCTATCCCTGCATTGCTGCTTCACTGCAGTATCGGTACAGTTTACTGCTGGTCAATTTTTTCACAGGAGATTGGTGAGTATGTCGGATGGGATAAGTCAGCTGTAGAGTGGGCTTTCTCACTTGCAATCTTTTTCCTTGGTATGTCTGCAGCATTTATGGGCGGTATTGTAGAGAAGGATATTCACAAGTCATCACTTATTGCAACAATATGCTTCACACTTGGTATGCTCGGTACAGGATTCTTTATCTGGTACGGTGGCGCACATCAGCATAGTGTACTCGCACTTGTTGGTATATTTGTAAGCTACGGTTGTATTATGGGTATTGGTCTTGGTACAGGTTATTTGTCACCGGTTAAGACGCTTATGCTTTGGTTCCAGGACAAGAAGGGCCTGGCTACAGGACTTGCTGTTGCAGGTTTCGGTGCTGCCAAAGCTATCGCATCACCTATTATGACAAAGCTTCTTAACAGCCTTAGTGTTAATAGTGTTAATGAAATCGGTGATGGTGTATGGAAGATGTTCCTTGTACTTGCCTGTGCATATTTCGTAATGATGTTTGTAGGTCATTTACTTCTTAAGAAGCCTGCAGGCTGGAGTGAGCCACAGACAAAGGCTAAGGGAGACAATATCTTTAAGACACTTAAGACAAAGCCACTTACCAACTACATCGGTATTTGGGTAATGTTCTATATCAACATTACATGCGGACTTGCACTTATTTCTCAGGAGAAGATGATTTACAAGTGCGTAGGTCTTGCAGCTTCAGTAGGTATTCTTTCTACTATTTCTGCTATCTTCAATGCAGGTGGTAGACTTGGATTCTCTGCATGGGCAGATAAGCTTAAGGATCGTAATACAATCTATAAGTTAATCTTTATTCTTTCTATTGCATTTACAGGACTTGTAATGCTTACAGGCGGAATTAAGAACGGCTATGGTAATTTCTTCTTCGTAGCAATCGTTGTTTGCTTACTTATGTTTGTTAACGCAGGATACGGCGGAGGATTCTCCAATGTACCTACATTGCTTTCAGACCATTACGGAATGGGAGATATTTCGGCAATTCATGGTATTACATTGTCAGCTTGGGCATTTGCCGGACTTACAGGTAATCAGATTGCCACACTTATTGTTAAGAAGACAGGCGAATTTATTGATGTAGACGGATATTCGGTTAATCCTGTAGGATACCAGAACGTATTGTATTTCACAATTGTTCTTTATATCATCGCTCTTCTTATGTCATTGCTTTTGGTTCGTCCTTCGGGAAAGGCTCTTGAAGCTAAGAAGGCAAAGGAAGCAGCTAAGGCAGCAAAGTAAATATATTGATTGTGCGAAAACTGATTTGTTTGCGCTTATGAATCAAATGTGAATTTTTTAGGGGCTTCCGTTTCGGAGGCCCTTTTTTTATAAAAAATGTAGTGAGCTTACGGTTTATGTAATGCTTGGGGTATATATGATATAAGAGGATTGGCATCGGATTCGCTAATGTTAAAAATGTGATATAATGTAGCGTGGCGTGGGAAGACGCCGGAGTGAGAAATATGACTAAAGAAGAATTTTTGAAAAGCAAAGATTTTATGAAACTCGGAACCGCGATAAACAACGGTTCTTGGCAAGTTGCGGGAATGACGGCACAAAGAATGCAAAAGAATGCAAAGGATGCCAAGATTGATGATTTTGACAGGCAGCTTGTTATGATAAAGCAGTGTATAGCATCGCGTAAAAAGAATGAGGCACTTAGCGGACTGGCCGTAATGGTGGGCAAGAGAGTTAAAATGCTTGAGAGCCTTAACTCCAAAGAAGGAGAGGTACATGGAACATAAACGCAGAGTTCATTATTCCGGAAAATATCCGAAGAAGTTTGAGGAGAAATATAAAGAACATAATCCTGAGAAGTATGCAGATACCGTAGCCCATGTCATTGAAAAGGGTAATACGCCGGCAGGTATGCATATATCGATTATGGTAAAAGAGATTCTTGATTTTTTGCAGATTAAGTCGGGAATGAGAGGCTTGGATGCGACACTCGGATACGGCGGACATACAAGCAAGATGCTTGAACAATTGCAAGGCGAAGGTCATCTTACCGCCCTTGATGTTGACCCTATTGAATCTGCCAAGACGACGGAAAGATTAAGAAAGGCAGGATATGGTGAGGATATTCTGACAGTCAGACTTATCAATTTTGCCAATATAGATGAAGTGGCGGCATTAGACGGAAAATTTGATTTCGTGCTTGCGGACCTTGGAGTATCATCGATGCAGATTGATAATCCGGAGCGTGGTTTTTCATATAAAATAGACGGTCCGTTGGATTTGCGACTTGATCCGTTGCATGGTGACAGTGCGGCAACACGTTTGCATCAGATTACACAAGAGGAGTTTGTCGGAATGCTTATCGAGAATTCGGATGAACCGTATGCTGAGGAAATTGCGGAGAAAGTATTCTTTCGTATGAAGTCCGGAGACCCGATGGATACAACAAAGGCACTTCGTGAAGCTATAGAAGCTGCACTTGCACGTCTTCCAAAAGATGAGAAGGAAGAGACGATTAAAAAGTCGTGTGCAAGAACATTTCAGGCGCTAAGAATTGATGTAAATAGTGAATTTGAAGTGCTATATTCATTTTTGGAAAAGTTGCCCGATGTATTGAATCCGGGCGGAAGAGTTGCTGTGCTTACATTTCATTCGGGTGAGGACAGGCTTGTTAAGAAGTCTTTTAAGCAATTCTACAAAGATGGAGTATATTCGGACGTGGCAGATGATGTTATCAGACCGTCATATGAAGAGTGCAGAGCCAATCCGCGTGCCCATTCGACCAAGATGCGTTGGGCAGTGAAGGCATAATATTGTTTGGCGATGAATATGTGCTAAGTAATAGTAGCATTTTGGAATACAGGCGAGGAAAAATTGTTGATGAATAAGGTTAATTATAATCTTGAATTTCATAAAGTTGAGAAACAGGTGCTTGAATTGGAAACAAGACCAAAGCTGTTTCTTCATGCATGTTGCGCCCCATGTGCTTCGGCATGTATTCCCAGGGTTTGTAAGAACTGGCAGACCACTGTTTTTTTCTATAATCCCAATATTACGGATAAAAGTGAGTATGACAAGCGATATGAAGAGCTCTATCGGCTTGTTGATATCTATAATGAGAAATACAATTGTGAGATTGCTGTTTTGGACGGAGGATACGCGCCGGAGGTGTTCTATGAGTTGAGCCGTGGACTGGAGGATGTACCGGAGAGAGGCCCCAGATGTCACAAATGTTATCGTGAGCGACTTGAGGCCACTTATAAGATGGCAAAAGAAAGAGAATATGATTATTTTGCAACAACTCTTACCTTGAGTCCACTTAAGGACGAGCAGGTGCTTAATGAAATCGGATACAGTATAGCTGATGAGGGAAATGAAAAAGATAGAGCTGTGCTTTGGCTTCCTTCGGATTTTAAGAAAGAGGGCGGATATCAACAAAGCATAGAATTGTCACATGAATATGGACTTTATAGACAGAATTATTGCGGGTGTGAGTATTCGAAAAGATAGATTTTCCATGATGGCGGAGATGGCAGGAATAGTATATGGATGAGGAACAGAGATATTTCAAAAAAGCGTTACACAATTTCACATATGATGTGGCTTGCGGCGATGCCATAAGACATCTTTATGATTTGGGATATTCGCCGGAGAAGATAAGAGACAGGTTGGATTATAAGACCACAATTGAGAATATAACAAAAACAATTGAGGAATATGAAAAGAATAAACAGTCCGCTTTGGATGGTAAGCCGCAGTATGAATATGTACGTGAAGAGGATGAATACGGACATACAAGTTTTAGGCGTGTGCCCAAAGGGTGACAGAAGAGTGACAGAAGAGTGCTAGAAGGAGGGATAATATGGATGCGATGATTATGAAAAGAAATGAATTGTTGGCAAAACGCGTAATTTGCGGCCTTGAAGCAAGAAATATGAAGGGCTATTATGCGGCTACCAAAGCTGATGCATTAAAATTGGCATTGGAAATAATTCCGGAAGGAAGTAAAGTCACAAAAGGTGGCTCTATGTCTGTAAAAGAAATTGGACTCACAGATGCTTTAGAGCAGGGTAATTATGATTACCTTAACAGAGAAACATGTGATGACAGAAGAAAAGCTGAGCTTTTTGCATTTGATGCGGACTACTTCTTGGGAAGCAGCAATGCAATTACGGAAGATGGAATTCTCGTTAATATAGATGGCAATTCCAACAGAGTGTCGGCATATGCATACGGACCTAAACACGTTTTGCTTATTGTGGGTATGAATAAGGTGGCAAAGGATGTTGACAGCGCACTTAAACGTGCAAGAAATGTGGCGGCACCTATTAATGCCGGCCGTTTTAATAAGAGCACACCCTGTAGTGAGACGGGAAGTTGTATGAATTGCCTGCATCCGGATACTATCTGCTGTCAGTTCCTTATTACAAGATATTCAAGACATGCGGATAGAATACATGTAATACTTGTTGGTGAGGATTTGGGATACTGATATGTGGGTGTTACTTGTACTATTTTATGGTGTTGCAAAGGGATTTCGAGATGTAATTAAGAAAAAGGCGCTGACAAAGAATACCGTAATGGAGGTGCTGTTTGTATATACCTTCATTGCATTTGTTATGTGTGTTCCCGATGCACGTAATGCAATGGGAGTGCCCATACATTACTATTTTTTAATTGCAATTAAGAGCTTTATTATTTTTGTTGCATGGATATGTTCGTTCAAAGCACTTGATAATATTCCCATCAGTGTATATGGTGTAGTGGATTTGTCGAGAATGGTATTTACTACATTTTTCGGCGTACTTGTACTGGGTGAGCAGCTGACAAAAAACGGCCTGATTGGACTAATAATCGTTATTATCGGTTTGCTGATACTCAAACAATATCCGGTTACTGTTGCCAGGATAAAGGGTAAACCTGTAGCAGTAAATGAGGATATCAAGACGCGATATGTAGTTATGGCACTTGTGTCATGTATCTGTAATGCAATGTCGGGATGCCTGGATAAGATATACATGAGGGATCTTAACAGCTCACAGTTGCAGTTTTGGTATATGTTCTTTCTGACTGTTTTCTACGCATTGTATTTTGTTATTAAGCGTGTAAAGATTAATCCGTCGGTGTGGAAAAACGGATGGATATGGGGAATGAGTATACTTTTCTTCTTAGCGGATAGAGCATTGTTCATTGCCAATTCCTATAAAGAATCAAAAGTGACAATTATGACTCTTCTTAAACAGTCGGCGTGCATTGTTACAATTTTGTCCGGCAAATTCATATTTAAAGAGAAAAATGTGGGCTACAAGCTTGTTTGTGCAGGCGTGGTTGTCGCAGGTATCGTAATAGCATGCATGTAAATACTTGCTATTCGTGCAGGTATAGGCATGGCTGTTGCAGGTATTGTAATAGAGTGTATGTAAACACTTGGCATTTTTGCAGTCATAGGCATGGCTGTTGCAGGTATTGTAATAGAGTGTATGTAAACAATTATGTGGTTGTCCATAAAGCATAGGGAGGTAGTGAGTTATGATGACATATGCGTCATATTTGGCAAACGCAGGGGCAAACGTTTTGCCTATTGAAGAAGCCGTGACTTTGTATGAAGAGATGATGGATTCCATCAAGCAATGTCCTTCGGCAGATACCGAAGAACTTACGAATGAGATGTTGATCAAGGCAATAAAATATACAAAGGTGCGTTTGGATTGGGAACTTATGAGTTTCGATGAGAAAATGGCAGCAGACCATAGCAGAACTATGTGCCATAATGCGTATATTGATTCGCTGAATATATTGGCCAGATACTTAAATAAATCCGGAGCTGATACGGGTTGGCGCGATAAGCTTGGCGATGAGCGTAAGCGAATCGGTGATTTTGCATGTTTTATTTCGTATGTAACAGGCATATGCAATAGGTAGGTTGAAGTTTTGACTGACAATTGTTGGAGATTTGTTATATAATATTGTTATATTGTTTATACGTTGTTTTTGGACAGATATTGTAAGCGGAGGGTGAAATGAAAAAAACAAGAATACGTATTACATTGCTTGTTGTTGTGGCGATTGTGATGATGGTTGGTATGAGCACGGTGGCATATGCAGCGGCATTTTTTTACAAGGTAAAAGTGGTAAAACCAAATGACGTAATCAGCCCGGTAGGTACAGAGGATGTTGTAGATATATGGAATGATAGTGAACAAACTGCGTATACGTATGTTAATAATACAGATTATGAGGTGCGAATATACAAGTCTGCACAGACCAGAGACGGAGAAAAAGAATGGGAGACACCGAAGGCGTATTCGACTAGTATTAGTTCTGACGCCGGATATGATAAGACACATAGTTATACCATTGTTGTAAACGAATTCTATGTGGCACCTAAGCCAAAGCCGGACCCAAAGCCGGACCCGAAGCCGGCACCGGATACGGAACCTCAAGAGGAAGAGAAGAGCGCACCTGTAGAGGAAACTCAGGAAGAAGAGGAGAAACAGCCTCAGCTTAACGAAGAGACATATGTTCCCAACATTGTAGCTGTTGATAAGAATCAGTTTGATAAGGTTAATGAAGGTATTGTACCAGGTGGTTCATATAATTTTTCAGATTATGTAACACCGGCAGGTTTTGCAAGCGGAGTTGAAAAGATAGCTGATAAGAAGGATGCTTTTGGTAATGTAAGTGTATTCTCCGGAAAAGCTCTTACAATCAACAGGGCACTTCTTGAGTCACTTACGAAAAAGAATGCAACACTTTCCTATTTCTTTATGCACGAAGGCCATCTATATTGTGTAACTATTCCTGCGGGAGTTAATCCGAATCTTGTTCTTGATGAGATGGGACATTCCGGTCCTCTTAATGTAGGCGCAATCCTTGGCACAACGAGATTAATTAAGTAGACTTAAGCCTGATATAATCTTAAGCTTGATATGTAGTAGCTTTTTGTATTGTTCTATATATTAATATGTCAAATAAAAGTAAAGTCGGATATGGGTATTTCTCATATCCGACTTTGCTTTTTGTCTTCTTATGTAGGCAGTTTTTTGTCTTCTTATGTAGGCTGTTTTTGCTTTTCTTATGTAAGCTGCTATGCGGCATGGTGATATTGATGCCTAGTGATATTGATGCCTAGTGATATTATAGGGCGCTTGGTAATAGTTTTGTCCATTGCCGGAAATGGAAAAAAAGAGCAATCCCGGCAACGAGAAGTGAAAAAAGCAAGTGTGTCCATTACCGGAAATGGAAAAAAAGAGCAATCCCGGCAACGAGAAGTGAAAAAAGCAAGTGTATCCATTGCCGGAAATGGAAAAAAAGAGCAATCCCGGCAGCGAGAAGTGAAAAAAGCAAGTGTATCCATTGCCGGAAATGGAAAAAAAGAGCAATCCCGGCAACGAGAAGTGAAAAAAGCAAGTGTGTCCGTTGCCGGAAATGGAAAAAAAGAGCAATCCCGGCAACGAGAAACCGAAAAACAAGTAACAAACCGAAAAAACAAGCAACAAACCGAAAACAAGCAACAAACCGAAAAAGCCATAGGTATTGATTTGCTATCATTTCTTGAAGAGACGGCGAGATGTGTGGTACAATATAAAGGCTTGTGGACAGATTTTGTGTGTCCTGATTTTGGCTTTTTTGGAGGAGAAATGGAAAGTATATTAGAATTGATTTCGAAGGAAGTAAGGAACGCCTTTGTAAGTGCGGGCTATGATGAGAAACTTGGCAATGTCACTGTGTCAAACAGACCTGATTTATGCGAATATCAGTGTAACGGTGCAATGGCAGGTGCAAAGCAGTATCATAAGGCACCGATTATGATAGCGGATGAAGTGGCTAAGAAACTTGCAGACAGTGATGTGTTTGAGAGTGTTGAAGCAGTAGCTCCCGGATTCCTTAATATGAATATTGACAGTGAGTGGCTGACAGGTTATGTGGCACAGATGGCCGATAGCGATAAATATGGTTTGGTTACACCTAAAAAGCAGACCATTATTGTAGACTACGGCGGACCAAACGTCGCAAAACCGCTTCATGTCGGACATCTTAGAAGTGCTGTTATCGGTGAAAGTATTAAGCGTATTTGCAGATACTTGGGACATGAAACCATAGGTGATATTCATCTTGGCGATTGGGGTCTGCAGATGGGTCTTATTATGACCGAACTTAAAGAGCGTAAGCCTCAGTTACCGTATTTCGATGAGAGCTTTGAGGGAGAATATCCTACAGAGGCACCGTTTACCATAGCAGAATTGGAGGAGATATATCCTACAGCTTCCGGAAAAAGCAAGGAAGATGAAGCATACAAGGCGCGTGCAATGGAAGCAACATTTAAACTTCAGTCAGGCGTGAGAGGCTATAGAGCATTGTGGAATCATATTATTGCGGTATCGGTAAGTGATTTGAAGCGCAATTATGCCAACCTGAATGTTGATTTTGATTTGTGGAAAGGTGAATCCGACGTGCAGGATATTATTCCGGGCATGGTTCAGTATATGAAAGATGGCGGATATGCGCATCTTGATGACGGCGCACTTGTTGTGGATGTCAAGGAAGAAACAGATACTAAGGAAATGCCTCCTTGTATGATTCTTAAATCTGATGGTGCGTCTCTGTATAACACGACCGATCTTGCTACAATTATGGATCGAATGAAGAATTATAATCCGGATAAACTTATTTATCTTACAGATAAACGTCAGGACTTGTACTTTGAACAGGTATTCAGATGTGCCCGTAAGACAGGCTTGGTTAAGGATGATACAGAACTTGTGCATATAGGCTTTGGTACCGTTAACGGTAAAGACGGTAAGCCGTTTAAGACGCGTGAGGGTGGCGTTATGCGACTTGAATATCTCATTGCGGATATTAATGAGCGTATGCTTAACAGAATTACGGAAAACAGAGATATGGATGAGGCTGAGGCTGAGGAAATATCCAAGACAGTTGGACTCGCAGCAATCAAATACGGCGATTTGTCTAATCAGGCAGCCAAAGATTATATCTTTGATGTTGATAAGTTTACTTCAAGTGAGGGTAATACAGGCCCATACATTTTGTATACAATTGTAAGAATTAAGTCAATTCTTAATAAGTACGAAAGCCAGGGTGGCAATCCGAACAATGTAAAGATTGCAAAACCGGATAATGCGTCGGGAAAAACTCTTATGAAGGAACTTGTTGGATTTGTACCGACAATTAACGCTGCGTTTGATGAAGTGGCACCGCACAAAATATGTGCATACATATATGCACTTGCAAATGCATTTAATGGTTTTTATCATGAGACAAAGATTTTATCAGAGCCTGATGAATCAAAGAAGGAAGGATATATTGCACTCTTGGTACTGACAAAGGGTATTTTGGAGACATGTATAGATTTACTTGGATTTGAAGCACCTGATAAGATGTAGAAAGGGAAGGATAATATGTTTTACAAGTGTAAAAATTGTGGAGGAAATATAGTGTATGATCCCGAGAAGGGAACGATGTGCTGTCCTCATTGTGAAGGCCTTGATTCCGAAGAGAAAAAGCCGGGCGGTGAAGATATGATGCGTTGTGCCAATTGCGGAGCTCCGTTGGATGAGGTGATTAAAAAGCACACATCAGCTACTAAGTGCCCAAACTGCGGTACATATACCATTGTTGATGAGAGAATTGCAGGCGATTTGGAGCCGCATAGAATATTGCCTTTTAAAGTGAGCCGTGAAAAGGCCGGCAAATTGATTAAAGCTGAGTTTGAGAAAAGAATTTTCACTCCGAGTTCATTTGCCTCAAATGCTTCCATTGCAAAAATGGAGGGTACTTACGTACCGTTTTTCCTCTATGATTATCATGCAAACGGAACATACGAAGGAAAAGCAACAAAAGTAAGACATTGGAGAAGCGGCGACAGAGAGTATACGGAGACTTCATATTACAGAGTTGTTCGAGAACTTGAGTCGGATTTTGATTCGGTACCCGTAGATGCATCTGTTGAGATGGATGACCAATATATGGATTTGATGGAGCCGTATCATTATGAAGGCTTCGAGGATTTTGATCCCAAATTTATGTCGGGCTTTTTAGGCGAGAAAAACAATGAATCAGAGGAAGCCTTATCTCCGCGTGCATTTAAGAAAGTAGTGGACAGCGTTAATCATTTGATACAGGCAAGCGTCAGCGGTTATACCTCTTGTACGAAGATAGGCGGTGAGACCAGAGCGTTTAAGAAGAAGTTCGAATATGTATTATTGCCGGTATGGGAATATAACTACAAGTATCAGGGTAAAATATATAAATATCACGTAAACGGTCAGACCGGAAAAGTGGTTGGAAAAACACCTGTTGCAAAGGGACGTGTAATTGCGTTCGGTGCTACAGTATGGTTTATGGTATCGGTGGCTGCATATATTGCAACACTTGTATACAGTGTATTATAGGAGGATATATAGATGGAAAAGTATTTTAAACATTTTATGGTGCCATTTATTATCTTTGCCTGTATTGTTGTGGCAGGTTTACTGTTCTATTTCATTAATAAGCCACAGTCATTTGATAATAACGCACCGAGACAGAATTCTACATGGGATAACAGTAATGTTGTTTTTGATTTCGCTGGGAAAATGACAGATGATGAGATTGCATCTATGAGCGAGCGAATCAGACGATGGGAAGAAGAATACAAGGTTGATATTGCAGTAATCACACTGGACGAGAACCTTACAGAATATGTTGATATGTATAGGGATTCGCTTGACTATTACGTAGATGTTCCGCATCAGGTAATGGTATTTGCCGACAATTTTGCAGATGAGAATTGTATGGGCTACAATTATGATTATTGCAGAGAGCATAATCTGTATGATGAAAACGGCAAAGTGCTGGGTGATGCCATTGTTTTTGTAGATAACTGGAACAGAGAGGCAGACGGAAAGGTTCATTCATGGATATCAACGTCAGGACGTTGTGTAGATTCACTAACCCAATACGAATGTGAAGAGATAATGAATGAGACCCTTGATTTGGAAGATGATGATGATCCGTATTATGCATATACCAACACAATATTGAATTGTGTTAAGGCGGTTGATGTCAATCCGATGTCGGGAACACGTATTTTATTGTCCGTAATTACGGGTCTTGTTGCGGCACTTATATATGTTGTTTGCAACTGGAGAAGTAAACTTGGCAAGGTTGATGTAACAGATACAACATATATGGAGCAAACAAGAGAGAATGCGTTTACAAAGAAGGAAGATATATTCCTTAATAAGACGGTTACCTCACACAAGATTGAGTCAAGCAGCGGTGGCGGTGGCGGACATTCGTCAAGCGGTGGATTCAGTCACGGTGGTGGCGGTCACAGCAGATAAGCATTAGTTGGAGAGAAACGTGATTAATCAGGATAAAATTAGAAATTTTTGTATAGTGGCTCATATCGATCACGGTAAGAGTACACTTGCAGACAGAATAATAGAACAAACCGGACTGCTTACCGAAAGGGAGATGCAGGAGCAGGTGCTGGATAATATGGATATTGAACGTGAGCGAGGTATTACTATCAAGGCTCAGACAGTTCGTACCGTATATAAGGCAAAAGATGGTGAGGAATATATCCTTAATCTTATTGATACTCCGGGACATGTTGATTTTAATTATGAGGTCAGCAGAGCACTGGCTGCCTGCGATGGTGCAATTTTGGTGGTAGATGCCGCACAGGGTATAGAAGCACAGACGCTTGCCAATGTGTATTTGGCACTTGACCATGATTTGGATGTATTTCCGGTCATTAACAAGATTGATTTGCCGAGCGCTGAACCTCAAAGGGTTAAAGATGAGATAGAAGACGTTATCGGTATTGAAGCGCAGGATGCACCGTTAATCAGTGCCAAGAACGGCATCGGAATAGATGAAGTATTAGAGGCAATTGTTCATAAGATTCCGGCACCGAGAGGTGATGTCAATGCGCCGCTTAAAGCGCTGATTTTTGATTCGTTATATGATTCGTACAGAGGTGTTATTATTTTCTGTCGATTGATGGACGGAAAAGTGCGTAAGGGTACACGTATCCATATGTGTGCGACAGGTGCGGAGGCTGATGTTGTTGAAGTAGGTACATTTGGCGCAGGGCAATTTATACCGGGTGACGAATTGAGCGCAGGTATGGTTGGATATATCACCGCATCAATTAAGAATGTCCGTGATACGGCAGTGGGTGATACAGTAACGGATGCTGCCAATCCATGTGCCGAGGCACTTCCGGGATATAAGAAAGTGCAATCGATGGTATATTGCGGAATGTATCCGGCAGACGGCGCTAAGTATCCGGATTTGCGAGATGCACTTGAGAAATTGCAGCTTAATGATGCATCGCTAAATTATGAGGCGGAGACATCCATAGCACTTGGATTCGGCTTTAGATGCGGATTCTTAGGCTTGCTCCATTTGGAGATTATTCAGGAAAGACTTGAAAGAGAATACAATCTTGATTTGGTTACGACTGCTCCGGGCGTTATATATCATGTATGGAAAACAGACGGAAGCATGATTGAACTTACCAATCCGTCGAATCTTCCGGACCCTTCAGAGATTGACTATATGGAGGAACCGGTGGTAACGGCTGAAATAATGGTAACCACAGAGTTTGTCGGTGCTATTATGGGATTGTGCCAGGAACGACGCGGTCGACATCTTGGTATGGATTATATTGAAGAGACAAGAGTATTACTCAAATATGAATTGCCGCTTAATGAGATAATTTACGATTTCTTTGATGCACTTAAGAGCAGAAGCCGTGGATATGCTTCTTTTGATTATGAACTTAAGGGATATGAGAAGAGTGAGCTTGTTAAGCTGGATGTACTTGTCAATCGTGAAGAGGTGGATGCTCTTTCATTTATCGTACACAAGGAAAGCGCTTATGAGCGCGGTCGCAAGATGTGCGAGAAATTGAAGGAAGAGATTCCGAGACACTTGTTTGAAATACCCATTCAGGCAGCTGTTAACGGTAAGGTTATTGCCAGAGAGACTGTAAAGGCTATGCGTAAGGATGTGCTTGCTAAGTGTTACGGTGGCGATATTACCCGTAAGAAGAAATTACTTGAGAAACAAAAAGAGGGTAAAAAGAGAATGCGTCAGATAGGTAATGTGGAGATTCCGCAAAAAGCCTTTATGAGCGTGCTGAAACTCGATAGTGAATAACTTGATGAGGAGTATTATCGTGTGAGAAATACGCTACGTCCGGTGGATAAACTGTGGTGTGCACTCTTTGGCTTTGATTTTACATTATAGTAATAAAAATGATAATATAGACAGAAGGAAAACTCAGAGTTTTCCTTCTGTTTTTGATTGCATTGGCGGAACGCTTTCAAAATCAATATGGATTGATTCGGAGTAGTATGTAATATGAAAAAGGATATCAGTATATATATACATATTCCCTTTTGTGTGAAAAAATGTGCATATTGTGATTTTTTATCAGCACCTGCATGCGATACGACGATAGAAAAGTATGTGGACAGGTTATGCGAGGAATTGCGAAGGTATGGTGAGAAATATTATGACAGACGTGTCATAACTGTCTTCTTCGGAGGCGGTACTCCCTCACTTCTGTCTGCGGCACAGATTACGAGGATTGCAGAGACATTAAAATCAAGTTTTGATATTGATGAGCAGGCGGAAATCAGCATAGAATGCAACCCGGGTACAGTTTCATATGAAAAGCTTACGACATATAAGCACATAGGAATAAACAGGCTAAGCATAGGTTTGCAATCCGCAAATGATAATGAGTTGAGACTTCTTGGGCGTATTCATACGTATGAACAGTTTTTACAGACGTATAACAGTGCAAAAGATGCCGGGTTTGATAATATCAATGTTGACATTATGAGCGCTTTGCCGGGACAAACAATTGAGTCGTATCTTGCGACGTTAAAGGCGGTTGTTGATTTGCAACCGAAACACATATCGGCATACAGTCTGATTATTGAAGATGGTACACCTTTCGGCAAAATATATGCGGATATGTCGTTGGATACTGATAGTGATACGCAAACGCATAAGGCGGAAGATAAAACAATCGTTGATGCAATTGAATATCCGTCGCTGCCGGATGAGGATAGCGAACGACAGATGTATTATCTTACGGAAAAGATGCTGTCGGAACATGGCTATCACAGATATGAGATATCCAACTATGCGTATGAGGAGTATGAATGTAAGCATAATCTGGTATATTGGACCGGAGGAGATTATATAGGGGTAGGCTTGGGAGCCTCATCATATGTTGATGGTGTAAGATATAAAGTGACGGATAATCTTGATGCCTATCTAAAAGAACAATGTGTTTACGGTGATGGAGCGACAGCCAATGTCGGTTGCGCAGGGTTTGAATATGAAGATATTATGCCGCTTTCCGTTGAAGATAAAATGGAAGAATATATGATTACCGGGCTGCGTCTTATGCGTGGAGTGAGTAAGAGTAAATGGCGCTCGATTTTTGGAAATGACATGAGTGTCATATATGGCGATGTAATAGAGAAATATGAGAGACTTGGATTGCTTGAGACGGTTGAAGAAAAGAAAGATGTTTTTGTAAGACTGACTAGACATGGGATAGATGTTAGTAACACGGTAATGGCGGATTTTTTGTTGGATAAGACAGATGAATAGGATTGTAATGGGACTTGTGGCGCATGTTGATGCGGGAAAGACGACACTTACGGAGAGTATTCTCTATAACAGTGGTGTTATTCGCTCTATGGGTCGCGTAGATGATAAAAGTGCATATTTGGATACAGACAGTCAGGAAAAGGACAGAGGTATAACCATCTATAGCAAGCAGGCTGTGATGCAGCTTGACGATTTGCAGATAACAATGGTAGATACACCGGGACATATTGATTTTGGTGCAGAGATGGAGCGTGCGCTTGGTGTGCTTGATATTGCAGTGCTTGTGGTGTCCGGTATAGACGGAGTACAGGCGCATAGCAAGACTGTATGGAAACTGTTAAACAGACTGAGATTACCCGTGATAGTGTTCGTCAACAAAATGGATATCTCAGCAAAAAGTCATGAAGAGTTGCTTGAGAATATAAGACATGAACTGGATGATAGCATAGCCGAAATAACGGATATCGATACAATTGCGACCTGCAGTGAAGAATTGCTTGGTGAGTATCTGGAAAATGATTCGATTAGCGAAGACAGTATCTATAATGCCGTCGTAAAAGGTGAGTTCCATCCATGCTTCTTTGGCTCAGCCTTAAAAAGTGACGGTGTTGAGGTGTTGCTTGATACGGTTAAAAAGGTGGCGGCAGCGAAGAATTTTTGCGGTGGTGCCTATGCGTGCGAATCTAATGATAATAAGAGCACGTTCGGTGCATATTGCTATAAGATTTCCAGAGATGATGCAGGTGTCAGATTGTCGCACTTGAAAATATGTGATGGAATTTTACGCATCAAAGATTATATCGGAGATGAAAAAGTCAATGAAATCAGAATGTATTCCGGTAGAAAATATAATGCCCTAAAAGAAGCTGTAAAGGGAGATATGGTTGCAATACCGGGACTTGTGAATACTGTTCCGGGAATGGGAATAGGTACAAAAGTCGGAAGCGGCAGAATGAATCTTGAACCTGTGTTATCTTATGCGATAAGACATGACGGAAGCTTAACCGATAATCAATTGCTGCAGTGTTTAAAAGAAGTCGAAGAAGAACTTCCGGAATTGCGTGTTGAGTATGACGAGGAACATAGAGAGACCAGAGTAAGCCTTATGGGCGAAGTACAACGTGAGATATTAACTCAAATAATGGCTGACAGGTATTCTGTTGCCGTGACTTTTGATGTAGGAAGTATTTCGTATAAGGAAACGATATCGGATGTTGTGGAAGGCGTGGGACATTTTGAACCTTTAAGACATTATGCTGAGGTTCATCTGAAAATGGAACCTGCTGATATAGGGACGGGAATATCTATTGATACAAACGTAAGCGAAGATGTACTTGATAAGAACTGGATCAGACTTATTATGACACATTTGTCAGAACGTGTGCACAGAGGCGTGCTGACAGGCAGCCCGCTTACCGATGTTAAGATTACCGTAGTGGGCGGCAGAGCTCATACAAAGCACACAGAAGGCGGCGATTTCAGACAGGCTACGTATAGAGCAATCAGACAGGGGTTAATGCAGGCGCATAGCAGACTGCTTGAACCTTATTATGAGTATACGCTTGAATTGCCGGAACAATATATTGGAAAAGCTATGTCTGATATAGACAGAATGAACGGTACGTGTACTCTTAGTGAGAATGTTGGCGGCGTAGGTGTTTTGATAGGGCGTGCGCCGGTTGCGACGATGCACACGTATGGCTCTGAGGTGATGGCATATTCCGGCGGCAGGGGACATTTGTACTTAAATAACGGTGGATATGCAGCGTGTCATAATGAAGAAGAGGTAATAGAACGCATAGGATATAATCCGGATGCGGATAAACGTAATCTGTCATCATCCGTATTCTGTGAACATGGTGCGGGAGTGATTGTACCGTGGGATGAGGTGTTTGACAAAATGCATGTGCCACCGTGCATTAATGGATTGAAACGTGAAGATGATATTGCGGGCTTTAAACCGTTAACTGCTCCAAGGCAAAGTGAAGCAATAAGCATTGGAACGGATGAAATAGATGAGATAATCAACAGAACTGCATATGCTAACAGGAAGAGTGTGTCGTCGCATAAAGGTATTTCAGCTGCCGTTGCCGCAAAAAACAGGCAGACTAAAACATATATACCGCCCAAGGAGATTGAGTACAAGGGCACGGTAACAAAGCAGAAGTATTTGTTGGTAGACGGGTATAATGTCATATTTGCATGGGAGGAACTAAAAGAGCTGGCTCATGACAATATAGACGGTGCAAGAGGCAGATTACTTGATATTCTCGATCACTATAGAAGTATGATAGATGATGAAATAATTGTTGTTTTTGATGCATACAGATTGCAAAATCACAAGACTGAGTATCTGGATTATAATACAATACATGTGGTCTATACCAAAACAGCAGAGAATGCCGACCAATATATTGAAAGATTCAGTCATGAACATGGTAAGAAGTATGATATTACCGTTGTAACGAGCGACGGCTTGGAACAGATTATTATACGAGGCCAAGGGTGCAGATTGATTTCTTCAAGGGAATTTGAAGATTATGTTTTGGGCGCAAGTGAAAAAATGCGCAAAGAACATGGACTATAATGGCGATGCGGTACATATTGAATGAGACATTGAAAAATTTGAAAAATATGCACGAAAAACTGTTGACTTATGCGATTGTATGGCATACAATAACATTTGCGTGTGTGTAAGAACGTCCGTGTCCGGCTTTCACATACACTTAGGATTAATTATTCGAGGAGGTGTAGATCTTGGCTAACATTAAATCAGCAAAGAAGAGAATTTTGGTAAGTAACGCTAATGCAGAGCGTAATAAGGCTATCAAGTCTGGTGTTAAGACTGCTATTAAGAAAGTTAATGCAGCAATCGAAGCAGGTGATAAGGCTGCAGCAAACGCAGCATTGGTCGAGTGTACAGCTGCTATAGACAAGGCAACAACTAAGGGCGTATTCCACAAGAATACTGCTTCAAGAAAAGTATCTCGTCTGTCTAAGGCTGTTAACCAGATGGCATAATAGCTATATAGAGATTAAATGTGTAAGAACTGACGGCCCGTCATCCGTCGGTTCTTTTTTTTGTATGAAACTATGTACAATTTCACGTCAAAATGTGGTAAAATGTGAGAAGTGTGTTGCAAAAATGCAGAATGGAGAATGAGGGATGGATAATTTATCAATTGAACAGATACTTCGTGTAGCGGTTGAAAATAAAGCTTCCGATGTGCATATTACTGTTGGTGTACCGCCTAAGATGCGTGTAAACGGCAGACTTATTACATTACCGTATGACAGACTTATGCCACAGGATACGGAGGAATTGCTTATGAGCATTATGAATGATGTTCAGAAGCAGCACTTTTTAGAGAAAGGTGAGCATGACTTTTCATATTCGCTTCCTGAGCTTGGCAGATACCGTGTCAATGCATTCAGACAGCGTGGAACTTGTGCCTTGGCACTTCGTTTGGTTAGTTCCGATGTTCCGGCACCCGAAAGCTTGGGCGTACCTGAGTCGGTAATAGATTTATATAATCGTAAGAGAGGACTTATCCTGGTTACAGGTCCTACAGGTTCCGGTAAGTCAACCACTCTTGCTGCTATTATTGATAGAATCAATCATATGCGTGATGCGCATGTCATTACTCTTGAGGACCCGATAGAGTACTTGCATAAGCATGATAAATCAATCGTTAATCAAAGAGAAATTGGTCTGGACAGCCAGTCATATGCCAATGCTTTAAGAGCAGCTCTTCGAGAAGATCCTGATGTTATTCTTGTAGGAGAGATGCGTGACTTTGAGACAATTTCGGTTGCTATTACAGCTGCAGAGACAGGACATCTTGTATTGTCTACATTGCATACAATCGGTGCGGCAAGTACCGTAGACCGTGTTATTGACGTATTCCCGCCTCATCAGCAGCAGCAGATTCGTGTTCAGCTTGCTAATGTACTTGAAGCAGTTATTTCGCAGCAGCTTATGCCGACAGCCGACGGAAAGGGTCGAGTTGCAGCATTCGAAGTATTACATACATCCAATGCCGTAAGAAACCTTATCAGAGAAGGTAAGTCACATCAGCTTACAAGTGTTATGCAGACCAATAAGAAAATGGGCATGATTACGATGGATGATTGCATTCAGTCTTTGTATTTTGCAAATCGTATTACAAAAGATACGGCAGTACAGTTTGCCGTAGATCCTGATGCAATGGAGAACAAATTGTTCTAGTTATAAATGCAATAGTTATATCCGTCTATACATTTCAATTTATGTTGAATGGTCATATCGGTTAGTATTTGCAATAATTCAGGAATGGTGAGAGTGGCTTTTTCGCTGATTTCATAGAAGATTTCACCGGCTGATTTGGGATTGTAATCCATAACCGACATTACCATCCGTTCATTAGATGTTAGGAACATATTGTCACCGAAGGCATTGCTTTCGGTGACATTTTTGTTCCCGTCTGTATATGAAGGTGTAGGGGCCGTGTTATTGTATGGGAGACGTGCACGAAATTCTTCGATGAATTCAAATGGCCTAAGCAGTGGTACGGCTCCGTCCTTTATCAATTTATTGCACCCGTACGATAGCGAGTCTGTTGTGCGACCCGGCAGTGCATATACATCTTTGCCCTGTGATAATGCAGTGTTAACCGTTATAAGGGTTCCGCTTCGCTCGCGAGCTTCTATTACTATTACGGCATCCGAAAGTCCCGATATGATTCTGTTTCTTTGCGGAAACATAAAAGGTCTTGCAGGAGTGCCGGGTGGATATTCACTTATTATGCCACCGTTTATGACAGCCTTGTCATAAAGCGAACGGTTCTGTGACGGATAACATATATCTATTCCGCTGCCGAGTACACCGTATGATATACCTCCGGCATCAATAGCAGTGTTTTCTGCCAGTGCATCTATGCCGCGTGCCAAGCCGCTTATTACAGATATGCCGTTATATGCCAGTTCTAACGCGTATTCTCTGGCCATCTGCCTGCCGTATCCCGAACAGTTTCGTGCGCCTATGATGGCTACGACAGGTCTTTTGTCGTCCGGAAGTGCTCCTTTATAGTAGAGTGATAACGGTGCATCCGGGATGTTCATTAATTTCTTGGGGAAATTCGCACTTCCCTGAATACAGTAATTGATGCCTTTACTGCGAAGATTTTGGTAATCGCCTGTGATTCCCGATATCTCACGTCTTGCCAGTATTATTTCATATTCATCACTTTTCAGTACCTTTTTATAATCTGATTCATCGGCTGTTACGGCAGTTACGTATGAGCCGAACCGGTCGTATAGTTTTTTGATTTGACTGTTATATATTCCGGGTGTCATTTGTAAAAAGCATAAAGCTTCGGTTTCGTCACATGTATATTTCATTTATTTTTCCTCCGATTTTATCCTCTGTAGCATAATGCTTCCTTGAGATGGTTGACTTGTATATCACGGCTGTTATCCTCTGTAGCATAGTGCTTCCTTGAGATGGTTGACTTGTATATCATGGCTGTTATCCAGATCAGCGATAGTTCTGGCAACGCGCAATATTTTGTGATATGACCGGGCTGTCAGATTCATTGCTTTATATGCATTGGTCATATATTGCTTGGAGACTGCGTCCAAAGGGCAGTACAACTCCATTAATTTGGGAGTGATGTCCGAGTTGTATTTTAAGGACGTACCTTTAAAACGTTCATCTTCAATCTGCCGTACACGCATAACTTCTTTTTTCATATTGGCGGTAGTGTAGATGCTGTCCGAGGCAGTGTTATTGATAAGATTGTCTATGTCTATTTTCTCGGCTGTCACAATTAAATCGATGCGATCCATCATTGGGCCTGAAATTTTATTGCGATATTTGGCAATCATAGGTTCTGTGCAGTTGCATAGATTACGGTTGGGATAGTATCCGCAAGGGCAGGGATTGGCTGCTGCAATCAGCATGAAGTCGGCAGGATATGTAAAAGTCGAACGTGTTCTGGCTATCTGAATGGTTTTATCTTCCAATGGCTCTCGCAACACCTCCAAGCAATCGCGTGAAAACTCGGGTAATTCATCTAAAAACAGTACGCCTTTGTGGCTGAGGGACACAATACCGGGCCTGGGATTGGTGCCGCCGCCCGTAAGAGCTTGCCTGGTAGTGGTGTGATGAGGACTTAAGAACGGACGCATGGTAATTAACGGTTGTTTTTCATTTAATAGTCCCGATACGCTGTAAATTGTGGATACTTCCAGGCTTTCTTCGGGGGATAATGGCGGCATAATGGTAGGAAGCCGCTTGGCAATCATAGTTTTACCCGCACCCGGCGGGCCACTGATTAACAGATGGTGAAAACCGGCCGCAGCTATAAGAGCCGCCCGCTTACAGGTCTCCTGACCTTTAATATCCGCAAAATCAAGCGACTGCTTATCGTCCTTTATCAACGCATTGTTATGTAGCGATAGTGTTTTATCGGAGCGTACTGCATCGCTATGTAGCGAAAGTGCTTTGTCGGAGCGTACTGTATTGCTATGTAGCGAAAGTGCTTTGTCGGAGCGTACTGTATCGCTATGGGAGCCGCTTGGCGGACAAGAATCTGGGAAATCATTGCCGGAACCTACTGTATCGCTATGAGAGCCGCTTGGCGGACAAGAACCTGGGAAATCATTGTCAGAGTACTCATTCGATTGCAGAGCATGTAGAAATACACCGCATTGCAGCGAATGTAAGAGTGTGTTGAAATCATCGGCGGGGACGATCTCAATACCTTCTATACAGATGGCTTCGTCATAATTGCCTGAAGGAACAATGCAGCGTTTCATACCTTCTTCTTTTGCCACCATAATAATGGGCAATATGCCGTTAACACGCCGAACTTCGCCGTTAAGTCCCAATTCACCGATAATAAGTGTATCTGCAATACAAGACGAATCTATGCTGCCTAAGGCACACATAATGCCTATAGCTATAGGCAAATCATATGCCGTACCGGACTTATGGATATCGGCGGGAGATAGGTTGACGGTAATTGCTACCGGTGGTAGTTCTACTCCGCAATTCTTTAAGGCTACTTTCACGCGTTCTTTTGCTTCGCGTACCTCACATGATAATTTCCCAACCATATCAAAGCCGGGGAGTGCGCGGCTTACGTCTACTTCTACGCCGACGATATAGCTTTTTATTCCGATGAAACCACCGGATAATACATTTGAATACATATTATAATGGAACCTCCGTAGATATAATGAAATATGAATTGCAAAATACTAATATGCTTAGACGATAAGAGATTAATCAAATGAATTGGCATGCGCACGCAATGTGTCATGTGTGCGTGCCTGAATAATAGCACACAAAGCGTACAAATGTAAATACGAAAATACCTACAAAATGGTGAAAAGAATTTTGTGGGTATTCCATAAAGGGAGATGATTTGCTTTTTCGATGACTTTCGCCCGTCGGCGCGCCCTGATTCGTGTGTCCGATGCCGGAAATGGCAAAAATGAGAAATCTCGGCAATGGAAAGGTACAAAAGCAAGTGTGTCCGATGCCGGAAACGGCCAAAACGTGCAATCCCGGCAACCCAAAGGTACGAAAGCAAGTGAATCTGATGCCGGAAACGACCAAAATGTGCAATCCCGGCAACCCAAAGGTACGAAAGCAAGTGAATC
>JAGHVF010000077.1 GCA_018064425.1 Candidatus Colinaster equi
CGTCCCATTGAATCCAAGTTAATGGAGAAAATGGATGAAATAGACAATGCCGGAGGTGGCATTGTCCTCTTGGTTGGAAGTGCAGGTGACGGAAAATCTCACCTTATCAGTCGTATTAAACAGATGTCTGATTGGGGCGATGGGAGTTTCTATAATGATGCCACCGCAAGTAGTTCCCCAAAGAAGACTGCCATAGACACGCTGAAAGAAGCTCTTGTTGAATACAAAGACGAAAATCTATACAAAACCAGCAAGAAGCTCGTTCTTGCTATAAATCTTGGTAAACTTAATGCTCTCATTGACGATGAGGAATTTAAGACGGATTATGAAGAGATTGTCAACTCAACTTTGCCTATCTTTGACGATGATGACACAACTCCCCCAATAAATACAGAAAGGGTTAAGGTTATCATGTTTACCGATGAACAGGTATTTGAGTTCTATGCTGATAGTTCATCAGAGATTCCTGTTGCATCTAATTTCTTATCAAAAATTATGGAGAAGGTTGTTGCTGAGACAATCGACAATCCTTTCTATGCAGCATATACGGCGGACATAGCAAGTGGAGTTAGTCCCAAAGACCCTATTATACTGAACTACGAACTGCTTCGTATTCCTGATGTACGAAATACAATTGTACAAACAATAATTGAAGCTATAGTAAGATACAAACTTATCATTACACCTAGAGAGTTTTTGGATTTTCTATATTCGATTATCGTTTATCCTCATTATGACGAGTATATTAGTGGTCATAGGGAGAAGAAGGAATTCTTTGAGGCATTGCTACCATCTCTTCTTTACTGTGGTAGTGAGAATATGATTCAAAAAGCAATTAGCAAGCTTGATCCACTTAAGCAAAGCAGCACAGAACATGATAAACAGCTTTCTGTATTGTTTACTTCATATTCAATACCTCCCGCATATTTAACCGAGCAACAAACATCAGAACTCCCATCTGAATTACTGAAACGTACAAATGAATTTTATGCAAATAATGGCAGGGATATTGAAAGGACAACCAAGTTTGTGTTTAGATTAAAGCATCTCCTCTCTTATCACACTGAGAGCGAGGTCTACAAATCATATCTTGCGTTACTCAAAGGCATCTTCAACAAAGATGTCCACAAAATGAAAGAGATTTATGATGTTGTGGCAAAAGCCATTCCTCGTCATTACGGCTCATATTACGAGAAGAGTAATATGGTTCCGTTGAACATACAAGGCGGTCGCTATAGATTATTTGGCAGTTTACAACTAAAACCAGAGCCTGTGAAATCATATCATTCTGAATCGTATAAGAACGAGTTCCTTATGAGATTTGATATGTCATGGAAGTTTCCTGATAAGCCAGTATCGTTGAGAATGGACTTCCAGCTTTATTCATATCTCAACGAATTAAATAGAGGGAAGCTTGCTTTATCTTACGAGAATGAAAAGGATATGACTTTTAGTAGATTTGTACGAAGGCTTGTCGAAAAGTGCAACTGTGAACAGGAAATCACGGTCGTAAGGTCTGACACCGGAGTTTTAGAATTAAGTGAATCATCATTTGGAGATATTCAGCTACAATGAAAATCAATATAGAAGCATATAACGAACACTATCACCAAAGTGGTAAGTTCATTGATAATTGGCAGGAAGGAATAAAGTTACTTCCCTTTAATTCCAATCCTGCTTCGGCATACGACAAAAAGTGTGGTTTACATGGTACAACAGGCGAGTTCTTCCGTCTGTGGGATAATGATGGAACAAAGCCTATTGAGGATTTTGAAAAGTCAGCCGTTGAACCTGTCAAAGAATATTTGACTAATCAAAAGCAAATGCCCAATGTACAAATCCCTGAATTTGTACGTATGATGCGTGACATCATGTTTATTAATGGTAACTTGAATATTACAGATTCTGCATTTCTGAAGTATCTTCCATTAGTACCAAATGATGAGAGAATTTCCACAAAGGACAGAAAGAAGTATAATGATGGGCAAAGAAAGCTTGCTAATTATCTGTACTCTATGCTTTCTGACGAATTACAGAATTCTGGTCATTC
>JAGHVF010000054.1 GCA_018064425.1 Candidatus Colinaster equi
GAACAAAGGTTGTAAGCTTTAAGATATGGGACACAAAGTTAAGTGCTTCACTTGATGCACGCGCAGAATATCCGAGTGTTATATATAGCGGAGACAGTCAGGTTGCGGATGTAACATTTGTACAGGGAGGTGTTACACCGACATTAACTGTAAAAGCGAACGGTAACACTCTTGAGTTGAAGAAAGATTACACCATAACCTACAGTAACAACAAGGCAGTAAGTACTGCTACAAAGACTGCAATAGCAACAGTAAAGGGTAAAGGAAAATATGCAAAATCAGAACCTTTACAAATTCCTTTCAATATTGTGCAGGATTCAATTGCCGGATACAAAGTTGTTGTAGCGGATAAAACATTCAGCAATAAGGTTAACGATTATATGTCAGCACCGACTGTTTACGATCCAAACGGTAAGAAGCTGACAGCCGGCAGAGATTATGAAAAACTGACACTGGATAATTATGATTATGATGGCAAGACAGGTGTAAATGATAAGCCGAATACCACTACGACTGTTAATGTGAAAATAATCGGTAAGGGCAATTACAAAGATACTGCTGTCGGTTATTATAAGCTTTATGATAAGAGTAAGGCTGTCAGCAATTTCCAGGTAGTGATAGATGACCAAACATATACCGGACAGGCAGTCGAGCCGAAACTGGTGAGTAATAAGGATGCAAAAGGTATTCACGTATATCTTACTGCCAATGATAAAAAGGCGAAAAATGACAATGCATCACAATTTGTGACAGTAGTGTCATATTCTAACAATATCAATATCGGTACAGCAAAGGTGACATTGCGTGGCAAAGGCAATTACGGCGGCACAAAGACTGTATCCTATAAGATTGTTAAAAAGCAGTTAAAATCAATACGTGTAGATAAAGTAGTAATTAAAGATAAGAAAAATATAACAAAGTTCTACAAAGGTCAAGGCGATGCATCAAGGAAAGAACTTATTGCATATGCATGTCCGTCAGATGCCGAGAATGATACGATTGTATGGACAACAAGTAATAAAGCTGTAGTGCGGATAAATAAACAATGGCAGGTACCTGTTACGGATCCGTCCAATGTGACAGGTATTAATGAGTATCATGTGGAAATCGAGTCTGTCGGAGACGGTTTGGTAACAATTAAAGCCGTATCACAGGATTCCGGTAAAGCTGACAGTATTTCTGTAGATACAAGAAAGAAGAAAACGACAGGACTGTCATTAAGTAAATCAGAAGTAACGCTGAATGCGGGAGAGAGTACAACATTATCATGTGCATATACACCATCGGATGCGTACATAGAAGATATTGTTACGTCTACGAGCAATTTTACTGTGGCAAATGCAGAGGTAAACATATCCGGCAATAAGATAAATGTGACAATTAATGCAAGGCATGGCGGTGTAGCTTATGTAATGGTTACGGATAAGAATTCGGGTGCATCGGCAAGCTGTATGGTGACTGTTAACGAGAAATATGTCGAAGGCAATATGATTAAAGTCGAAGGATTGCAGTCAGGTAGCTCTGAGTCTGCCGGCAATAATAATATCAGGTGCTTTACTAATGCCTTTAATAAAGCAAAGAATCAGAAACCGGACGAACGACAAAGTATATATGTACCTGCGGGCACATATTACATAACAACAAGAAACAGCGCATCTACAAACGGTATCCAGGTATGTAACCTTAACAATGTAAGTATTGTTATGGATAGCGGCACTGTAATAAAAGGTATACCGTGCGGTGAAAACTCCAGCCGTGTAATGTGGATTAACGAATGTAACGGTGTATCTATAACGGGCGGAACAATTATCGGAGATCTTGGCAGTCATAGTGGCGCCGGTGAACAATCACATGGAATAGTGGCGGTACAAAGCTCTAATATTTGTTTACGAAATATGACTGTTAAGAGCTGTGCCGGTGACAGCTTGATAATTACCAATAACAATAACAGAAACAGCGGTTGCAGCAATATTGATGTTATTGGTTGCACGTTAGGACAAAGCGGACGTCACTGCGTCAGCCTGACGGCATCAAAGAATATCAATTTTAAGAATTGCTCGATTGAGACAGGAAATGCACATGGTTGCATTGATATTGAGGCCAATAGCGGATATTCTAATGAACATATAATATTTGATGGTTGTACTATTAGAGTGGGTGGCGGAGCATCAATTGCCATTATTAATTCTGCTAATGATATACGTATTATCAATTCAAGGGTAAGCGGCGGATATATCGAGAACAGATCAGGCAGTAATGTATTCTATAACGGTGTAAATATACCGACAGGTGATACATGGGACCCGTGATGAATACTGTAGGATGTATATGTATCGGTTATGAAAGGAGGCCTATCAATGGATAAGATAAAATGGGGCATACTTGGAACAGCAGGCATTGCAAGAAAAGCTACTATTCCCGGCATGAAAAAGGCCTGCAATTGTGAATTATATGCAATTGCGGGACGCAGTCAGGTTAAGGTAGATGATTACGTGAATACATTCGGTTTTGCGGTAGGATACGCAGATGATGATGTGATGACAGGATATGAACGCCTGCTTAATGACCCACAGGTACAGGCAGTATATATTCCGTTGCCAAACAATCTTCATAAAGAGTGGGTAATTAAGGCACTTGATGCCGGCAAGCATGTGCTATGTGAAAAACCGCTTGCCCTTAATGCTGACGATGCAGCCAAGATGTACGAGGCAGCAAAACGTAACAATGTAACATTGATGGAAGCATATGCATATTTGCACAGTCCCTATATTGATGCACTTGTGGCTGATGTGGCATCGGGGGTTATCGGTGATGTGGTATATGTAGATACGGCGTTTGTAACACAGGGTTATCGTGAAAATTTTAGACTGCATAAAGAATTGGGCGGCGGTATGATATATGATTTGGGATGCTATTGTACAACGCTAATTCTGTCTCTAATTGATTCATCAACAGAGTATGTTAAAGCGTGCGGTGAACTTACCGATGAGGGCGTTGATTCTTTTGTAGGTGCACTTATCAAGTTTTCAAACGGTGCCAGAGCGTCGTTTAATGTGGGAATGATTTTGGGAATTGATTCCCATGCAAGATATGACAGACTTTTTATACATGGTACGAAGGGTGATATTCGCTCGGAGGTTGAATATAACGAAGAGGGCGAGTTGTCGTATCGTATTATCGGACCGAATGGAGTAAAGACGCGCAATGTTGTTGCAAAGTCCAATTATGCACTTGAGATTGAACAAATGGGAAGAGTAATTAGGGGACAAGAGAGACCTCGCATTTCTGAAGATTTCTCTGTGAAGAATGCCCGATTGTTGGATGCATTGTTAAAAGAAGTAGGATATTGAAACGGATATTTTTGAATCTGTAGAATAATCTTTGGAGGACAGCATGGATAATTGTAAATGTATGATATGTCATGATGCACCGTGTCGTACAGCTTGTGATTGCTTTGATCCGGCAAGAGTGCTTCGTGCAAAGCGTTTTGAGAATGAAGGCTATATTTTAAGTGAATATCAGGAGGGGATTCCCTGCAAGGATTGTGATGGACATTGCAAAGCCGATTGTCCTATTGATGTTCCGATAAAGGAGACAATCTGCGATATCTATGATAAGACAATGTCACCGGAGATATTACCAATGAAAGAGGAGGTTGATATATCGTGTGATATTTGCGGCGTAAAGCTTGAGAACCCGTTTATATTGGCATCGTCGGTTGTTGCCAGTACATTTGAGATGTGCGATAAGGCGTTTTCTATGGGATGGGCCGGTGTGGCATATAAGACAATTTGTTTAATGGATATACATGAAGCTTCACCGAGATTTTCCGTGACAAAAAACAGCGACGGAAGCTTTGCGGGATTTAAGAATATTGAGCAGTTGTCCGACCATTCACTTGAGGAAAACATGGAGATATTCAGACGTCTTAAGGCTAAGCATCCTACAAAAGTCATTATTGCATCAATAATGGGACGTAACGAAGGAGAGTGGGAATATCTTTCGCGAGCCGTAACAGAGGCAGGTGCTGATGTAGTCGAGCTCAATTTTTCATGTCCTAACATGGAAGCAAAGGGTGTAGGCGTTGATATCGGTCAGGTGCCTGAATTGTGCAAGCGCTTTACGGCAGCAGCAAGAAGGGGGACGAATCTGCCTATCCTGGCAAAGATGACCCCGAATATTACAGATATAAGAGTACCGGCAAGGGCTTCAATAGAAGGCGGAGCCGACGGAATTGCCGCTATCAATACAATTAAGAGTATCACAGGCGTTAATCTTGATACGCTTGTTGCCGCACCTTCTGTACATGGCAAAGCCTCAATTGGCGGCTATTCCGGCAGAGCGGTTAAACCGATTGCGCTTAGATATATATCGGAATTGTCTTCGGATGAGGTGGTAGGTGCTACTCATATTTCCGGAATAGGCGGAATATATTCATGGCATGACGCGTGTGAATTCCTGACATTGGGAGCACGCAGTTTACAGGTAGCAACTGCTGTAATGGAATATGGATATAGGATAATTGATGATCTTGTTACGGGACTTAAATATTTCCTGTATCAGAGGGGATATAATTCTGTTAGTGAGATTATTAATGCAGCATCTGACAGTGTTGTGGATACATCCGATATCGAGCGTGATACGATTCTTTTCCCGGTATTTGATGCGAAGAAATGTACAGGCTGCGGAAGATGCTATCTGTCTTGCGCTGATGGCGGTCATCAGGCAATCAAATTTGATGAAAGCACCAGAAGGCCTAAGCTTGACGGAGCAAAGTGCGTTGGTTGTCATTTGTGTTTGCTTGTGTGTCCGAATGGCGCAATTAAGTATGCCAGAAGGCGTATTGACAGTGTAAAGAAAGATGATAAATGATATGAATGCTATGAATAATATCCGAGCTGTATGAAGGCTACAGCCCGGTGTTGACGGTTATTTTTCCGAGCTTTACAGGGTTCCAGACGGCACCGTTAATTTGGACATCATATGCCGGTCTTATTGTATTAAGATAGTAATCACCGTGATAATCAAGTTCATCAGCGGAGATGTTTTTTGTGTCGGCAAGTAGCAAGACATAGTTTCTTGCTACTTGCTCTTTTTCTTTTAATTTGCAAATTGTTTCAAGGTCCAACCGTGTATTATCAAGGGCGCCTTTTGATAATTGTCCAAACATTTGCTCGGCTTCATCAGCGGCAAGTTGCTTGTCATCTTCTGACAGAGCCAGTCCGTTTTGGTTGGCTTCATTGTCCATAATCATACAATATATACACATTTCTTCAGCTTGCGATTTGGCATATGCGTCTGTAAACTGACTATCTGTGCCTGCGGAAAAATGTGTTTTCCAAAAATCCATTGGATCTGCCGGATTATATTTTACGGCCATATCTTGAATTATTTCTTCACTTCGTGCAATATAATAACTCATTTCTTTAAGAGTAATATCAGTGCCATTGATTGTCATCACAGTTTCATCCAAATGTTCACTATATGTATAGTTCTTGCTTGCCTTTTTTCTTTCGGATGTAACATAGCAAGAGGCAATGATTGCCAGTGCCAGCAATGCCCAGAATGCTATTTTGACTGATTTTTTAAATTTGATTTTGTGCTTTGCCATGTCTCAATCTCCGCTGTTACTTGAATTCATGCCATATGATGGGTACATTTGTGTGCATATTACAGCACCGGGAATGCATTACCGATGCGCACGTTGTATACCATTATAATACCCGTTTTTGATATCGGACACAATGATTCAAAAAATGTATTGACAAATGAAATCTGCGTGATATCATAATGATATCAAGATAAGACCACTTAATGGAAAGTGAGGAAGAAATTATGATACAAGAAAAAATTGTTGGTAAGAGAAAGAATGGAATGAGCGCACTGGTGCTTATAATTGCAGCACATATTGCGGCTATCGGGTTGATTTTTTACGGAGCGACTAACGGTGGAACGTTGGGTGTAGCTGTATTGATAGCATCAATTTTGTTCTTATGCGTTGGATGGATTTTGTTTTTGGGACTCAAGGTTATTAAACCGGAGGAAGCTTTGGTGCTTACACTTTTTGGTAAGTATTACGGAACACTTAAAGGTGAAGGCTTCTATTTTGTTAATCCGTTTTGTGTAGGTGTCAATCCTGCAGCAGCTACAAAGCTCAGTCAGAGCGGAGATGTCAAGGAAAACAAGGTAGCTATTCCGTTTGGTACACAGGCAATGAATGTTGAGATACCTAATAAGAAAATATCGCTTAAGATTATGACACTTAATAATTCAAGACAGAAGATTAATGATTGTCTTGGTAATCCGATAGAGATTGGAATTGCGGTAACATGGAGAGTTGTTGATACTGCCAAGGCTGTGTTTGCGGTTGACAATTATAAGGAGTTTTTATCATTACAGTGCGATTCGGCACTCAGAAATATTGTAAGAATTTATCCATATGATATTGCAGAGAATGTTGATACTACAGGTGATGGTATTGCCGATGAGGGATCTCTTAGAGGTTCAAGCGAGGTTGTAGCCGCAAGAATCAAGGATGAGATTCAAAAGAGTGTAAAACAGGCAGGTATTGAAGTGCTTGAATCAAAGATTACATATCTTGCATATGCACCTGAAATCGCAGCAGTTATGTTGCAAAGACAGCAGGCTTCAGCTATAGTAGATGCGAAAAAGATGATTGTAGACGGAGCTGTCGGTATGGTTGAGATGGCACTTGATAGATTGAACGAGCATGGCGTTGTTGAGCTTGATGAAGAGAGAAAAGCAGCTATGGTATCCAACCTCATGGTTGTTTTGTGTGGCAACAGAGAAGCGCAGCCGGTAGTTAATTCGGGAAGTTTGTATTAATTTTGGAACGGAGCAGTATATGGCTGATAAAAAGCAGATTCCGCTTAGACTAAACGAAAAATTGTATAATGCTTTGATGCAGTGGGCAGAGGATGATTTTCGTTCGGTGAATGCTCAAATAGAATATCTTCTTACCGAATGTGTTAAACAGCGTAAAAAAGACGGTAAGTATGTCGGAGAAGATATTGATGCACCGCTTGATATTGATATCAAATGATGTATGGGAGCATCAAGCGATAGCAATTCATAATGATAGCAATGTTAATTATGTGAATAACAATATAGGGTAGAAGAATGAATACTGAGATTACTTTGGAAACAGTTAAAAACATTGATATTTCAACAACATGTATTGTCTGGCTGGCCGTTGCAGGCGTAATGTTGCTGGCACTCGTGCTTACGTTAGTTATCGGATGGAGAAAATATACGGGTAAGGAAGCTTCATTTGTATATTTGGCAGTTGGAGCGACCGGATTTTTCATATGCGTAAGAGTGTTGGAACTTATGGTTCATATGGTATGCATAGTGAGCAATAATCCAATTTCAAGATTCATTACAGGTCATACGGTTTGCTATGTGATATATGGTATTGTGATGGCCGGAGTGTTTGAAGAAGTAGGCAGATTTGTAATATTCAAGTATATACTTAAGAGAGAGCATACAAAAGCCAATGCAGTTATGTACGGAATAGGACATGGCTGTTGTGAAGTCATAATGCTTACATTGATACAGTTGGAAAGCTTGTTAGCGGTTGCGATTGTATTAAAATATATGCCTTTTGAGACTGCGTGCAAAATACTGTCTATCAATGATCAATCAATAGCAATGGCATATCCGCAGATACAGTCTATTGCCATGTTCGGTGCTACTGATGCGCTTATGTGCCTTTGGGAAAGAATTGCAGCAGTAATGATGCATATTGCGATGAGTGTTTTCGTAGCATACGGAGTGGTAAATAAGAAGAATTATTGGACCGCAATTGCAGTTGGTGCACATATGTTGTTTGATACGGCACCTGCCTTAACTCAGCGCGGAGAAGTCAGCACTATTGCATGTGAATTGATTATCACACTGTTAGTTATTCCTGCAGTTGTTGTTGCGTGCAAATTGAATTTTAAGAAGGACACGTTAGCAATAGAGCAGTGACGTAAGTACTATTTTTCTGATACGTGTTTTTGTTCATTGATTTTTTGATTTTGATGTAAAAAGCGATGTCCCTTTGATGTTATGTGTTTTCTTTACCGGGCATTTTATATGCTCAGTAAAGAGGATACATATCACATTAAGGGACATCGCTTTTGTTTTTTTATATTTAATATAACAACAGAGTCTGTATATTACATTCTGTCAATGATATTACGAGCGACAAATACACCGCTTGCAGAAGCATGAGAGAGGGAGTGAGTTACACCACTGCCGTCGCCGATAACATATAAGCCTTTATAGCGCGTCTCAAGCTCGTTGCTTAATTCAACTTCCATGTTGTAGAATTTAACCTCAACACCATACAGAAGTGTATCTTCATTGGCAACACCCGGAGCAATCTTATCAAGTGCATGAATCATCTCAATAATTCCGTCCAATATTCTCTTTGGAAGAACAAGACTTAAGTCGCCTGGAGTAGCAGCCAAAGTAGGAGTCAGAGTACCTTCGGCAATACGACTTGGATTGCTTCGTCTGCCTCGCTCCAAATCACCGAATCTTTGCACGATAACTCCGCCGCCTAACATATTGCTAAGCTTTGCAATACTTTCACCGTATTCGTTACTGTCTTTGAACGGCTCGGAGAAATGCTTGGCTACGAGCAGAGCAAAGTTGGTATTCTCGGTCTTTTTGTTCTCATCTTCAAAACTGTGTCCGTTAACTGTGACAATGCCGTTGGTATTCTCATTAACGACGATGCCATGCGGATTCATACAGAAGGTTCTGACGAGATCTTCGAATTTTTCTGTACGATATACAATCTTGCTTTCATATAATTCATCTGTAATATCTTCAAAAATAACTGAAGGAATCTCAACTCTGACACCAATGTCAACACGGTTGGATTTCGTGCGGATATCAAGTTTGTGACAGATTTCCTCCATCCATTTACTTCCGCTTCGTCCTACAGAGATAATGCAGTATTTAGAAGTATATTCCTGACCTTCGCTGAATACTTTGTATCCGTCATCCAGCACTTCAACGTCACTTACCGGAGAATCAAAGAAGAAATCAACTTTCTCCTTCATCTTTTCATATATATGTTCAAGCACAACATAATTGATATCTGTACCCAGGTGACGAACTGACGCATCAAGCAATGTAAGCTTGTTTTGCATACATTTTTTCTTGAATGCCGTACCCGCTGTAGAGTACATCTTGGTCTTGGCTCCGCCGTATTCGCAGTTAATCGCATCAACGTATTTCATTAAGTCGATTGCTTGATTTCTACCGATATATTCGTAGAGTGTTCCGCCAAAATCGTTGGTAATATTATATTTGCCGTCAGAGAAGGCACCGGCACCGCCGAAACCGTTCATTATTGCGCAAGATTTACACTTTACACAACTCTTTACCTTGTCGCCGTCAATAGGGCATTTACGTTTGCTAAGCTCATGTCCTGCTTCGAAAATGGCTATCTTTAAGTCTGGCTTTTTAATCATCAATTCGTATGCAGAGAAAATTCCCCCGGGGCCTGCACCGATTACAATTACATCATATTTCATAATGTACCTCCCAAAATATAATGTGAAATATCACTATAGAATACTAACATATTTTACAATTTTTGACTATTACAAAAGAATGTTGGATTTTTTTAGAAAAAAGTGTTGACAAAAAAACGGAATGGTTATATGGTTAGTTACATAAGTGATGAACCACATAACAAACCAACCGATGTTCGGATAAGGAGGCGATTATTTGCAAGAAATATTATCGCAGGAAAAATCAATATATATTCAGATAAGTGAGATGATTGAGAATGATATATTGAGAGGCATCCTGTTAGAGGAAGAAAGAGTACCAAGTACCAATGAATTGGCCAAAATCTATGCTATTAATCCGGCTACAGCCGCAAAGGGCATTAACATATTGGTTGATTCCGGTGTGTTGTATAAGAAAAGAGGGATAGGAATGTTTGTTAGCGAAGGTGCTAAGGAGCACATTTTACAGAATAGAAAGAATTCATTTTATGAGAATTTTGTCAAAGCACTGATTGATGAGGCTGTTAAGCTTGGAATTACAAAAGAAGAACTTACACATATGATTATGGAGGAGAGATGATGAGTACACTGGTATGTAGAGATATTAATAAAAGTTATAAGGATAAGGAAGTCCTAAAGGGCGTTAATCTTACAATCGAATCCGGTAAAATCTATGGCTTGATAGGCAGAAACGGTGTTGGAAAAACGACATTATTGTCAATTATGACTGCACAGAATCCGGCAAACAGCGGTAGCGTTGAATTCGATGGAATGAAAGTGTGGGAGAACAGAGAAGCACTTGATCATCTATGTTTTTCGAGAGAAATCAATACTGTATCCACACTGGGACAAAATACAATGAAGGTGAAGGACTATTTTAAAATAGCTTCTGTCTATTATCCGAAGTGGGATAATAACATGGCAAATAAATTGATAGAACAGTTTGGGATAAGTCCGAAGAAACGCGTCAATAAGATGTCTAAAGGTATGTTGTCAATGATAACTATTGCAATCGGTCTTGCCAGCAAAGCGGATATTACCATTTTGGATGAGCCGGTTGCCGGACTTGATGTTGTAGCAAGAGAAGATTTTTACAGGATGCTCATTGAGGAGCAGCAAGCTACCGGCAGAACATTTATCATATCGACTCACATAATAGAAGAAGCCGCCAATGTTTTTGAAGAAGTAATTTTCTTACATAACGGTAAAGTATTGCTTAAAGAGAATACAGCGGAACTTTTAGACAGAGCTAAGCATATTGCGGGCCTGAATGATGAAGTTGATAAGGTGTGTCAGGGTATAAAGACATATCACGAGGAAAATATGGGCAGAAGCAAAAGCGTAACAGTTTTACTGGAAGAAGGTCAGAAGCTGGGTGACAGCAATGATGTTACCGTTCAACCTGTATCACTTCAGAATCTTTTCGTTGCATTGTGCGGCAGAGAGGGATAGGTGAGAATATGTTAAAGGGTTTTTCAAGAACATTACGATACAGCACTTATATGGGAACAAAGACTTTTCTGTATTCTTTGTTGGCAACAGCAATCTATAGCGTATATTTCCAGTTGATTGAGGAAATGGGTAATTTGACTTTGATATTATCCGGCCTTAAGACATATTTACCGCTTGTAACGATGATGCTGACAATGATTTTCGGAATGGTGGGATCTGTAACATCAGTGCCTTTACAGATTTCATTTGGCGCAAAAAGATCGTATGCGGCAGTTTCGATTGCATGTAACGGCTTGGTGACATCAGCGGAGTCACTGGCGCTGTATATAGTATATTGTGCAATAGTAAGCAACTTCGGAGTCAGTACAGATGTTAGCCACATCGGCACAATAGTATGTCTGTACATATGCGGAATAGGTATTACATCGCTTATGTCAGTACTTGTTATGTCATTTGGCCGTATTGCATATCTTATTGCAGTAATTACTATGTGTGTATTCGTCGGCATAGCAAGCGGAATCCTTGCGGCAGACAAAGGCGATTATCTTGCTGGTATATTACACGGTTCGGTACTTATGGCTGTTGCTGCGGTTGCTTTCATTGTGGGTAACGGTGTGTTGATTGCATATTCAAAGAGGATTGTTGTCAAATCATGAAAACTGGAGATAGGTAAAGATGAAGAAGATATTAAACGGATTGGAATATAATGTAATAATTTTTATTTGCGGTGTTATGCTGGCAATGTATGTTTTTGGCATGATTTTACATGATATTTTGATTGGTGTGGATATTAGTAATGCGGAGGCAGGTATAACTGTTTTCCCACTTGGTACGGTAATGGCGGCTTTTACGCTGTTAATAATGATATATTTCACAGGAGCAACTTCCATGTGTCGGAGGTTTGGATTATTGGTTAGCATTGGTGCAACAAGAAAAGAATTCTTTGCGGACAGACTTTTTAATAATGTAGTTGCGACTACGATATATGCTGTTGTTTTGGTTATTATGGCAAGGATTGAAACGAGTTTTCTTTGTTCGAAATGGGCCGGATATTCATTTGAATTCGATCTTTGGCAGATGATAACATGGAAGAGCATATTGCTATCCTGTGTTGTTACAATATGTATTCCAATGTTGTTCGGAAGCTTGATATTGCATTTTGGCAAGGCCGGCTTCTGGGTTATGTGGGTTGTCTATATGATTGGATGTATCGGAATGTCAAAGGGCAAAGAAATCGCAAAACCGTTTATTGGTTTTGCAAAGAGCAACGAAATATTAATTGGATTGGCAGTTGTATTCATCTCATTAATCGCAATATTGATATCGTGGCTTATTGTGAGAAAAGAAAGCGTTAAGCTGTAACGAAACGATAGATTAAGTAAGGGCTGTGTTAAACACAGCCCATTTTGATTAGCTCGCAAATTTGATTTTACGCTCAATTGCTTTTGCAATCTTGCTGAGAGTAATGATTACAATCATATACATCAGTCCGACAATAGCCCAAGTCTCAAGAATCTTGAAGTTGATTGCCGCAATGTTCTTACCTTGATTGGTAAGTTCCGGAAAACCGATTACCGACAAAATCGATGTATCCTTTAGCGTGATGATAAATTGATTAATAATCGAAGGAATCATTGTCTTGAAGGCCTGAGGCAATACAATCTGTCTCATTGTCTGACCGTAAGTTAATCCCAATGCTCTGGCGGCTTCCGACTGACCTTTGTCAACGGATTGAATGCCGGCTCTTATGATCTCAGCCATATATGCACCGCAGTTCATCGATAGGGCAATAATACCTGCTGTCAAAGCGGATAATCTGATAGGAATGTTGATAGCCTGAAAACCTGCCGGAATACCAAAATAGATAAAATATGCAAGAACGATAAGCGGAACACCGCGGATTGCATCGATGTATACTGTGCCGATTAGATTAAACACCTTCAATTTTGAAACATTGCAAAGTGCAAAAATCAAACCGATAATCATGGCAAATATAAGTGATAAAAAGCATAACTCTATAGTCTTTCCAAGTGACTGTAAAAGTAAAACACCATAAGACTGAATAATCGTTAACATAGAACACTCCTTTCATGTATCTTATGTATTCTACCAAAACAAAAGGCCTCAAGCAATGCTTGAGGCCAAAAGAATAAATATTTATTTAAGATATTTATCAAGAATCTCCTGATATTTTCCGTTTGCTTTGATGTTTGCCAAACCTTTGTTGAACATATCAACAAGTTCCTGATTCTCGGAATTCATAATGGCAAAACCATATGGAGCAGCTTCAGATTCAAGTCCGTCAAGAGTCTTGAGTGCAAGTCCGCCTTCTTTTATTGAAGCCTTCATAATCGGTGCATCTTCAACACATGCAGCAGAGTTACCTAAGATAACGTCCTGGTACATTGTAGGTGAATCTTCAAAAGTTGTTACGGTAAAACCGTACTGGTCTTTAAGACTGTTTGCAAAATCAGCACCTGCCGTACCTGTCTTAACTGCAACATTGAGACCTTTTAAGTCTTCGAATGATGCAATATCGGAATCAGCTTTTACAGTGAAAATCTGTGTTGCATCGTAATATCCGTCTGAGAATATCCAACCGGAATCAATTCTTTCCTGATTAATTGTTGCGCCTGCGATAAGGGCATCAGCCTGTCCTGCCTGAACGGCAGCTACACCGGAATCCCAACCGAGAGATTGCAATTCATAATCAAATCCCTGATCTTTGGCAACTGCTTCAAGAATATCGACATCGATACCAACAAAATTACCGTTTGCATCGGTATATTCAAAAGGCTTGAATACGGTATCGGTTGCAATAATCCAATGTTTGCCACCTGAAGCGGAAGCTGCTTGGTCAGCATTGCCACATGCGGTAAGGGAACATACAAGCATTAATGTGCACATAAGTGTAAGAAGTTTCTTTTTCATATTGGCCTCCTAAAAAGTCTTATATTTTACATAATATATAACAATAGACTGTGATAAGTCAATTAAAATATGTTCATGAATATATCTTATTGAACGGTTGTTTTTCTCCATTTTATATTGGCCGAGATTTTAAATTCGGAATAATCGCCGATTCCTTCCAAACCTTCTATAAGATATTGCGCGGCAATGTATCCGCGTTCGTAGTTGGGAATCTGTATTGTGGTTAAGCCCATCGCTTTTGCAAGCTCGTTATCATCAAAGCCCACAATACTTAAGGCATCCGGAATTCGCAGCCCGTTCTCGCGGAATGCTCTAATGGCACCTATTGCCATATCGTCATTAGCACATACTAAAACATCCGGAAGATTTTCTTTGAGCATGATAAGTCGTGCCGCCTGGTAGCCACTCTTTTCTCTGAAGTCCCCTGTGTAGTAATCCTCACGTCTCAGTGTCAAATCATGTGCGGCCAGTGTATCTGTTAAGGCTTTATATCGTTCGCGTGTGTCTAGAGTATCGATTCCGGATAAAAATGCAAAGCGTTTGCAACCCTTGCGAATCAGACCTTCTACCATTTCCGCCTGGGGTGTGTAATTGTTTACAAGCATACTTTTTATATAGGGTTCGTTGATTATTCGATCAAGGACGACAATAGGGTAGTCTTTTGATGCTTTTTGAATAATTGTTTTATCACTGCTGTGTACATCCAACATTATGCAACCGCAGGTGGTTGATTTATTCATGTATTTTTCGCAGTTTCGATTGGTGCATATCAGCAAATCATATCCTTTTGAATAAACGTAATCGCTGATTCCCTGGATGATTTTCAGATAAAAATGTCTGTCAAAATCACTGAATACAAAGAGAACAGTTCTGTTGGAGCCTTGTTTTAATGTTTTACCGATATAATTTGGCTCGTAATGCATTTCCTGACATAAAGCGAGAATTCTGTTTTTGGTATCGCTGCTTACGTTGGTTTTACCGTTGAGTACGTTGGAAACGGTTGATGTGCTAACACCGGCTGCTTTTGCAATATCAGATAGTTTTACCATTGTTTATCCCTCCCGTTATCAAAAAACAACATAGTAAAATGATATTAAAATTTTACTAATTTAGTAAAATGACGACATGTTTTACTATCATTTTACTGATATGTATTGTGAAAATCAACAAAAATGTTAATACAAAACAAGCAGAA
Source organism: Candidatus Colinaster equi (assembly GCA_018064425.1). Lineage (GTDB taxonomy): Bacteria > Bacillota > Clostridia > Lachnospirales > Lachnospiraceae > Colinaster > Colinaster equi. Next base: position 15,112 of record JAGHVF010000054.1, read on the forward strand.
AACTGAAAAAATACTATAAATATTGACTAAGCATGCGGGTATCCATACAATCATAGTATAACGATTTACTAAATACGCGTAAGTTTAGTATACAAGGGTAACCAAAAAAGAGAATTGCAAAAGAAGAAAGGGAAACAATTATGAAGAAAAAAATAGTTTCATCAATAATTGCACTTACAATGACAGCTGCAATGGTACTTAGCGGATGCGGTAGTGCAGCAAGCACACCTGCAGCAGAGGCAGGTAATTCTGATACAGAAGTAGCAGATGAGAAGACAGATGTAGAATATGGCAAGCTTACAATATTCCAGTCAAAGACAGAGATTATGGATCAGCTTAATGCTTGCGTTGAAGATTTCTCTAAGGAAACAGGAATTGAAGTTGAACTTTGGGAGACATCAGGTGATAACTACTTCACAGATCTTAAGACAGATCTTTCTACAGAAGCAGGACCTACACTTTTCTCACTTGCTCCCGGTTCTGAGTCAGTAGAGATGGCTGATTACCTTGAAGATGTTTCAGATTTGTCATTCATCGATAAGGTAAGTGCAGGTATGACAGATGAAGTAAATGGTAAGAAGGTTGGTATTCCATATACACTTGAAGGTTTCGGACTTGTTTACAATGCTAATCTTGCTGATGTAGCAACACTTACATCAACAGACGCACTTGTTGATTTCCTTAAGGGTGCTAAGGCAGACGGTGTTAACGGACTTGGATTCTCTCAGGAAGATTATTTCCTTATTATGCATGTACTCAATACACCATTTGCAATCCAGGATGATCCTGATGCATATCTTGCAAGCGTACTCGCAGGCGAGACAAGAATGATTGATGCTGATGCATTCAAGGAATTCGCTAAGGTTATGGAAGCAGTAAGAGAGAATTGTACAAATCCTGTAGATATTACATACGATAACAACTGTGGTGATTTTGCAACAGGTAAGACAGCTATGATCCATCAGGGTAACTGGTGCTACGGTATGTTCGCAGATTATGAGATCGATTACGATATGGGTATTGCACCGCTTCCTATTTGCGGTAATGATAAGGTAGCAGTCAGCGTACCTGCAGCATGGTACATCAATACAGATGCTACAGATGGTGAGAAGGCAGCAGCAAAGGCATTCCTTGAGTGGCTTTACACATCTGAAAAAGGTGCTGATTACCTTATGAACCAGTTCGGTTTTGTTCCTGTAGTAGAGGGTATGACATCAGAGAATCTTGATCCTATATCTTCTTCAGTAGCAAAGGCAGCTGCAGACGGTAATACAATTCCTTGGAACATGGCTAACTGGCCTGCAGGTATTTCATCATCACTCGCTCCAATCGTAAGTGAGTTCTATGTATCTGATATGAGCGGTGAGGAACTTGTTAACAAGCTTAACGATGCATTCGTAGAAGCAGCAAAGTAAGTATTAAGGTAAGTATTAAGGTCCGATGAAGGACAAAGGGTTGGTGCGAAGGATGTATTCCCTTCGCACCGGTCATAAAGAATGGGGGTTAATATGAAAATTAACAAAGCCTGGTATACACTTTTTACATTTCCATTGATGTTTGCCTTTGCGCTTGTGGTAATTGTGCCATTCGTTATTGGAATTGGATTGTCATTTGTTGAATGGGACGGACTTTCCAAGCATGCAATGACCTTTGTCGGATTACAGAATTATGCAGAGGTATTTAAGGACGCGAGATTTCTTGCATCCGCAGGTAGAACAACAATATATACTCTTTTGAGTGTGGCATGTGTTAATGTTGTAGGTCTCATTTTTGCACTGGTGGTTACAACTAAGCTTAAATGTGCAAACCTTGCAAGAACAATGTTGTTCGTACCTTATCTTATTGGTGGTTTGATTTTAGGATATATTTGGAAGAGCGTTTTTTCTGAGTTCTTCATTTCAATTGAATGGGGCAATTGGTTGACAGACAGCAAGAAAGCAATGGCTGCAATGGTAATTGTAACAACATGGCAAATGGCCGGATACGTAATGATAGTTTACATTACAGGAATTATGGCTATTCCGGATGATGTAATCGAGGCAGCTCAGGTAGACGGAGCAACATATATGCAGACTCTTTTCAGAGTAAAGTTCCCGTTACTTATGCCATCATTTACTATTTGTTTATTCCTTACATTGTCAAATTGTTTCAAGGTATACGATGTAAACATTGCTCTTACGGGAGCCGGACCGAATTATCAATCAGAAATGTTCTCACTTAATATTTATAATGAGATTTTTGATTTGAGTAACTTTGGATACGGTCAGGCAAAAGCAATTATATTCTTCTTGATTATTGCAGCAGTAACACTTGTTCAGGTAAGTATAACAAAGAAGAGGGAGGTAGCAATGTGAAAACAAAATCAAATAATAAAATTATTGCAAATGTTTTACTTGTTTGTTTCTGCCTCTTATATTTGTTCCCGATATATCTCATTATTACCAACTCTTTTAAGAGTAGATCTGAGATGTATGAGAACATGGTGGCATTACCTAATAAGATATCGGCAAAGTACTACATTAGTGCTCTTGGCAAGATGAACTTCAGCATTTCGGTAACCAATTCAGTCATAATTACAATCGTTTCAATTGCGATATTGGTTGTATTGTGTTCGATGTGTGCATGGATGTTTGTAAGATGCAACAACGTTGTAAGTAAATTGCTTTTCAGTTTGCTTGTTGCAACAATGCTTATTCCTTTCCAGACAATTATGATGCCTTTGATGCAGGAGATGAACTGGATTGGTAATAACGTAGGTATAAAGATGGTTGATACGGTCCCCGGTTTGATATTCATGTATACCGGATTCGGAGCAGGAATGGGAGTATTCCTCTATCATGGCTTCATTTCGTCGGTACCGAGATCACTTGAGGAAGCAGCTATTATAGATGGCTGTAACACATGGCAATGTTTCTGGAAAATTGTTTTCCCGATTCTTAAGCCAACAACAATGACTGTTATTATTCTGGATGTTATCTGGATTTGGAATGATTATTTATTACCGTCACTTACATTAAAGAGCAAAGCTAACAGAACTATTCCGATTTCAACGGCTAAGTTCTTTGGACAATATACTATCAGCTGGAACGAAGCAATGGCAGCACTTGTTGTTACAATTATACCGGTTGCTATTTTCTATCTGGCATGTCAGAAGTATATCATTAAGGGCGTTGCTGCAGGTGCGGTAAAGGGTTAGCGAGGAAAAAGTGAATAGGATTATAACTAGGACTTATAAAGAACATAGTCAGGGTATCAATAATCTTAATGAAACATTATTCCATAATGCCAATGGCTATATTGGCGTGAGAGGTTCTCTCGAGGAAGGTGTTCCTAATGGCTGGAATACGATGAGAGGAACATACATCAACGGATTTTATGATGTTATTCCTATGAAGCAGGCTGAAAACCTGTGCAATTTCGTCGATAAGAAGGACACCATGGTAAATGTTGCCGATACCATGACGATTAAATGTACAGTTGACGGTGATAATCTGGATATGACAACAGGCAAACTTTTTAAGCATGAACGCACACTTAATATGGATGCCGGATACACAGACAGATTGGTGGAATGGGAGTCGCCAAAGGGTACAGATATAGATGTACACGTTCGCAGAATGACTTCATTCGTATTACTGCCACTGTTTTCAATTGAATATAGTATTACAGCAAAAAATAAAGACACACAGATTGTTCTGCAGTCATCACATATAGCAGGCGTAACCAATTATTGCGATCCGACGGACCCAAGACTTGCGGCAGAGAGTCTTAAGAATCTTGAAGTAGTCGTTATGGAGATGAAGGATGGTGCCGGTTACGCAGTCAGTCAGACGAGCGTAAGCAAGCTTAAAATGTGTTCTTTGTCTGAAAACAGTGTTTCGTTTACCGACGAAAACGGTGAAAAGATTGATGTTTCATATGACAAAGAGATTATTTCAAAAGCTGACAGAATAGATGAAGTTTTTACATTTACACTGCGCAAGGGCGAGAGTGTAACTTTAACAAAGATTAATATATATGAAGATTCTTTAAGAGAGACTGATTGTGTAGAGGCTGCATACAGAGATCTTCGAAAGGTTAAGGACAATACACTTGCTTATTTTTATGAGAAACAGGCGGACTATCTTAAGGAGTTCTGGAAGAATTCCGAGATGACTATACTTGGAGATGATGCTTCAAGTGATGCTGTTGCATTCAATATGTATGAATTGCTTCAGGCAGCGGCAAAAGACAAGTATTGTTCGATAGCAGCAAAAGGACTTAGCGGAGAAGGCTATGAAGGTCACTATTTCTGGGATACGGAAGTCTTTATCTTACCGTTTTTCATTATGACCAATCCGTCTTTGGCAAAGGAGATATTGAAGTATCGTTATTATACTTTGGACAAAGCCAGAGAAAATGCAAAATTGCTGGGACATAAAAGAGGAGCTCTTTATCCGTGGAGAACAATTACCGGTGCAGAGTGCTCGGGATATTTTGTATCCGGTTCGGCAGCATATCATATCAATGCGGATATTGCTTATGCAATTATCAGTTATTACCTGACTACAGGTGACATTGATTTTATTGCAGATGTCGGTGAAGAGATACTTGTAGAGACAGCAAGATTGTGGCTTGATTTGGGTAATTATAATGCCAATGGCGATTTTGTACTCAATGACGTGACCGGTCCGGATGAATACACTTGTATGATAAACAATAATTATTATACAAACTGTGCTGCAAAGTATAACATCTCATGGGCTGTAAAGCTTTATGAGCGTCTGATAGAAGAAGGCAAGGTAAGTGCGGTAGCTTCCAAAACAGGAATTACTGTTGAAGAACTTGGCAGTATGAAAGCAGCTGCAGACAAGATGCTGTTGTTATATGACAAGAAACTTGGAATTAATCCGCAGGATGATTCGTTCTTAAGTAAACCGATTTGGGATCTTGAGAATACTCCTAAGGAAGATTTTCCGCTTTTACTGCATTATCATCCATTGCATTTGTACAGATATCAGGTATGTAAGCAGGCAGATACTGTTTTATCGTATTTCATGTTTGAAGAAATGCAGGATATTGAGACGATGCGTAAGAGCTATGAATATTATGAGAAGATAACAACTCATGATTCATCGTTATCGACATGTGCTTTCTCAATAGTTGCATCCAGACTCGGAATGCATGATAAAGGATATGCATATTTTGGAGATTCAACAAAGCTTGATTTGGAGAATACTCACAATAACACTAAGGACGGAGTACATACAGCCAACATGGGCGGTTGTTACATGGCGGTTGTAAACGGATTTGCCGGAGTAAGAATTAGAGAAGACGGTATGTATATTGCACCGTTTGTGCCTGCTGATTGGGAAGGCTATCGTTTTGTGATGACATATATGGGCAGATTGCTTAGCATAAATGTTGATCGAAGCGATGTTAAAGTCAGCCTTTTAGAAGGCGAGCCGATTGAAATATATATATACGGCAAAAAGTACGCATTGAGTGATCGAAACAATGAGATATCAGTAAAGATTGATGGCAATTGTGTCGCTGTAATCAATTCGTAGGGGTGAGAGAGATGAAAATAGATTCGGTTATATTTGATTTGGACGGAGTGCTTGTTTTCTCCGATAAATATCACTATTTAGCATGGAAAAAGATGGCTGATGAAATCGGTGTATATTTTGATGAAGAAATAAACAATCGACTTCGCGGAGTCAGTAGAATGGCTTCACTTGAAATAATTCTTGAGAATTATAACGGCGCACCGCTTAGTGATGTGCAAAAGGAAGAATTAGCTGCTAAGAAGAATGGATATTATCGTGAACTTCTGGCGAATATGCAACCAAAGGATGTATCTGACAATGTCAGATATACGCTTGATCAGTTAAAGAAGGACGGATATAAGATTGCAATCGGTTCCTCAAGTAAGAATACCAAATTTATTCTTGAAAGAGTCGGACTTAACGGAGTGTTTGATGCAATCTCGGACGGAACAAATATTGTTAATTCCAAACCGGATCCGGAAGTATTCTTGAAGGCTGCAGGTTTCCTTGAAAGTGAACCCGGAAGATGCCTGGTTGTCGAGGATTCCGAGTCGGGAATTGACGCAGCGGTTGCAGGCGGTATGTTCAGTGCCGCTATCGGAGATGCCACAAAGTGTGGTAAGTCCGATTATTGTATCAACAGATTGTCTGATTTGGTAGGCATTCTGGGTACAGATAAATATTGTTCATAACGTTACTACCCACTATAGAGCGGATGCTGTTTTCGGCATCCGCTTTTCCTTTGCACTAAGGTAATATAGCGCGACAAAATGAGTAAACAGTGTTACTATTAACTATGCAAATAATGATGAAAAGAGGCGCGATATGTTTGGCTTGGGAACATTGATTAATACAGGAGCAATAATTGTTGCGGGAATAATAGGAAGTCTGTTTGGCAGCAGGTTAAAACCAAGATTTCAGGAGACGCTTGTTACGGCTTGCGGTGTAAGCGTATTGTTTATCGGTATATCCGGAGCACTTGAAGGCATGATTAAGGTGACAAGCGGACAGGTTTCTTCTGCCAGATCGATGTTTGTGACAATCTGCCTGGTTGTTGGAGCGTTTATTGGCGAACTGTTTGATTTTGAGGGGATTTTTGAAAGATTCGGAGAATGGCTGAAGATAAAAAGCGGTAATGCCAAGGATAAAAACTTTGTTAACGCATTTTTGACTGCATCCTTTACGGTATGTATAGGTGCAATGGCAATAGTTGGGGCTTTGGAAGACGGCATGTTTGGCGATTATACATTGTTGGCCGTTAAAGCTACGCTTGATTTTATTATTGTGACTGTTATGACGTGCTCTATGGGAAAGGGAGCGGCATTTAGTGCTATACCGGTATTTGTACTGCAGGGTGCTGTAACTGCGCTTGCAGGTGTAGTAAAGCCTTTTATGACACAAAGTGCGTTATCGTGTCTTTCCTTTGTGGGATCAATTTTGATTTTCTGTGTAGGTCTCAATTTGGTGTGGGGTAAAAAAGTAAAGGTGGCCAATTTTTTGCCGGCCATAATTTTGGCGATAGCCCTGTCGTTTGTACCCGAATCGGTTGCGTGGTTATATTAGTGATAGGTGTAAAAATATATGGAATATGAATTTATGGCATCAAATTGCTGTTTAATAAATCGAAATCCCGGATTGCCTTCTCAATGGTAGTGATGGCTTCGTTGACATCGTATGGCTTGGCAATGAAATAATTTACACCAAGTTCATGACAACGCTGACGTGATTCTTTGTCATCGGCAGAAGATACAATGATTACAGGGACTTTATGGTTCCAAGCTTTTTTGTTGAATTCTTTGAGGAATTCAAAACCATCCATTGTCGGCATAACAATATCGAGCAAAATGGCTTCTATTTTACCCAATTGTATTGACAATGCATTGATGGCTTCCAAACCGTTAGAAGCCTGAATAATCTCGTATTTTTCTTCGAATAATTCTGCAAGGATGTCTCTGCAGGTACTGTTGTCGTCAACAACAAGGATACGTTTTAACATTTATCTTCCCCTCTGTATAAGATGACTATACGCGGATATATTAACATAAATGCATCTTTTTTTCAAAGGGATAGGCAGAAAATGCAGATATTTGGTACAAAAGCATAAAGTATGATGCCTAAAGACGCCAAGTATTATGA
>JAGHVF010000059.1 GCA_018064425.1 Candidatus Colinaster equi
AAAAATCACTTCTTATGATAAAAGGTAGCATGGTCAAATATAAAAGTCAGTACCAACGGAGTCGCAAAATAGTCGCAAATGAGTGTCAATCAAGTGTCAAAAGAATCGTCTAAAGAGAAAGCACAATGTTAGTCTTGTTCAGACCTATGACTCTGCTATAGTCGACTTTATGGGCAATTTTAGTCAGCATATAGATACTGTCAATGCTTTGGGGAGATTCATCCATATGCTCTAGGAGATTATACTCCATGCCGTCATCCGAAAAAGATATAAGGATTTCATCATCGATTTTTCGTACCACAATATCAACATGCAGCTTTTTTCCGGTGTTTCTTGCGAATGCATCTACCGTCATCTCTTCTATAACCACACCTACCTTATTGGCTGTACTTCCATCGCTAAGTTCACTTTTTAGAAGCTGTACCACAGCCTCTACGGTTCTCGAAATGTCTTCCTTTTTTACAGACATTTCTACCAAAAACTCATGTCCCTTCACACCTAAAAGTCGCTCAGTATTGAAGCCGGCCATGCCAAATATCAGCAGTACAGGAATTATGCCTGAGATAGGAAAAGCCATCCATACTCCTACCAGTCCGAAAAGCCTTTCTGTAATATAAATTACCGGAACCATAGCAACTATTCCCTGCATGGTTGCAATAATAACAGACAAGCGCTTATTTTGTGTTGCGATATAATATCTTACCATCAGCATAACAAACGCCTCCATCGGAAGAGCCAACGCAAATATTCTTACAGCTGTTATGCAGATGCTCATTTCGGCACCTTCACGAATTCCCATCAGATAAGGCAATACCTGCGGGAATATCAGTAAAAGTATCACCAGCATACACACACTTCCCAATAATATTTTTAGTGAGTGTTTAAAAAGAGCTCTGACACCGTGAGCATCGCCCTCACCATAATACACTGATACCATAGGCATCATCGTCTGCGAAACCCCACCTATAAACAGTGATTGAAGCGCCCACGCAATCATAAGTATCGACATTGCAGCCATACCGCTCTTACCGCCGTCTTCTCCTACCATCCTGTTAACAATAAGAAGCTTGATGGCAATAAGTCCCATATTAATAGCTGATGATATTCCCGTCGAAACTATTTGTCCGAAATCGTCCACTCTGCCGCCTTTTACGAATCTGCAGGTACGCTTATTTGAAAATACATATGACAAAGCTATCAAAAAACCTATGGCATATCCTATCAGCGTCGCTGTTGCGGCGCCTCTTATTCCCCATTTGAGTACTCCTACAAATAGCAAATCCAAAATTGCATTACATACGTGCGGGGCAAACAGAACCGCGCCTGCCAACACCGTTCTTCCTTCAATACGCATTGCTGAGGCCAATGGTTCTGATATGAGCATGAACAAAACACTAAATAACATCGTGTTAAAATAGTCACCTGCTATCGGAATCAGCGTTTCATTATTGGCAAACACCGCACATATCTTATCTGCAAACAAAAATTGAACTATCGTGAGAATAACTGCTGTCGCTACTGCTCCAATCATTCCCGATGTGAACATTCTGTCCGCCTCTTCCTTAAGCCTCTTTCCCAGCAACATGGATATGCATCCTGCAAATCCCGCAGAAAGCACCTCTGAACAGAATCCATAAACCTGCATGGCCGGACGACAGACATTCACTGCTGCCAGGGCCTCGCTGCCTATCAGATTTCCGACAATGAACCCATCTATCATGGCGGCCAAATTTGCGGATATTCCTATCAGCATCGCAGAAGCGAAAAACTGTGCATATTTTGATTTAATCAACTCCGTGTTACGCGATAATTTCATCTTTCACACCCTTATCTTATTTTGTATTCAAAAAATCCCAAGCCATCAAGTGCATCAATAAATCTTTCAATATAACTCACATCCGTGATATTCCAGAAGAAATCCATCCTGTTCAATATGCTGTTGGTGTAATCCACGCCTATTTCAACATAGCGAACATTATCGTTCGGTTCTGATTTCATATAGGCTATCATACTTGAAATGATTGATGCTTTTGAGGGATCCTGTGCAGCTATAACCATTCGTTTCTCAAATTCCGGCATTTCGACAAGGTCTATATTCTTTCCACGATGTTTCATGCATTCTATAATATCTCCCAACGTAACAGTATGGTTGTTGGCAGCATTGAATACACAGCACTCCTTCGGAGTTCTGGCCAATCTCAGATACGCATCCGCACTGACATCTATTGCTCCCATCCGAACCAAATCATTACACAGGTCATACGGAAAACATCCTATCAGATTATATGCACGTAAACGTCCCATGAAATTATTGGTCAGATAATTTATCTGGAATTCCCCGTCTTCTTTTCTTGGTGCAAGCGTTCCCACTCTTATTATTTTAGCATCAATTCTGCCATCGGCTATGGCTGTAAGCAATTCACGTTCTGCGAGAAATTTCGAATGTGTATATTTATTGTCCAGCGTCTGGCCAATATACAGAGATTGCTCAGTAAGTGAAGGAATCTCTCTGCCCTTCTCCACTTTGATCTCACCTGCCACACTCGTGGTTGAAAAATGAACAAGACGAATATTCTTCTTCTGACAAAAACTTATGCAGTTTTTCAATCCACCTATATTGACATCTTCTATGTCTGTTCCGCTCGAAAAATGCTTAACATTTGCAGCGCAGTTAAACACCGTGTTAATATCGTACTTTTCAAATGCTTCGAAGGAATCATATTGGGTAACGTCTCCGTTTAGTACTATCACACGTTCTTCAACTTCCTTATCGACCGTCCCTCCAAAGTAATAGAAAATCATATTCTTAAGTCGATCCTTAGGAGACCCGGACCTTCCCTGCCTTAGCATGCAATACGCTGTTCCGGTTTCATTCTTAAGATAATTGACCAATACATGAATTCCCATATATCCGTTAGCACCGGTCAACAGTATATTCCCAAGCTCTCGCTGCTCTCCTTTGCAAAAACTGTCCAGATTATTGTTTTGAAGTAATTTATTGATTTTTGAATAATCAAAATTCTCTATCTCTTCATCAGAATATGTCTGTTCTTCTAAATTGCCGGTTGCAAGTCTGGCAAGCTCACGCGCTGTTGCGTGCTTAAACACGTCCGAATATGATACAGAATATCCTTGCGTTTGTGCGGCAACAACCACCGAAGTTACGGTCAGTGAAGAACCGCCTATTTCAAAGAAATTGTCATTGGCGCCTACCTGATCGATTTTGAGTATTTTCTTAAACGTATCGCAGAAGAAACGTTCTGCCTCTCCCGAAGCCTCCACATAGTCACTTGATCCCAGAAGAACAGGCTTGGGCAAAGCCCTTCTGTCTATTTTGCCATTAGGCGTCATAGGCATATTTTCAAGCTGGCAATACGCGGTAGGTACCATATACTGTGTCAGTTGCTTTCTGGCAGAATCTCTCAATTCCTTCATATCCACCTGCTTTGTGGCCGTAAAGTACGCGCACAGATGGTCCTGACCGTTTATCCTGTCTATCAGCACAAGGGACTGTTTAATATACTCTTCCCTATTCAGAACATTTTCGACTTCGCTAAGTTCTATTCGAAGTCCGCGCAGCTTAACCTGGTTATCTTTTCTTCCGATAATTATGACATTACCGTCATTATCCCACTTCGCATAATCTCCGGTTTTGTACACACGCTGACCGTTATACATTATGAAGCGCTCATTTGTCTGCTCTTCAAGGTTCTTGTATCCTCTGGCTACTCCCCATCCTCCTATCAGCAACTCTCCGATTATTCCCACCGGAACCGGATTTTGATCATTATCAACTATATATTCTTTATAGTTAAGCAAAGGTTTTCCGACAGAAACATAATCTGCCAATGTTAAATCTGCCATATTCGAGGATATGGTAACCTCCGTAGGACCATAAGTATTAATCAGCTTTGCGGTTGTAATTGACTGCAGCTTTTTAAGCAGGTTCAAAGGATACATCTCACCGCCACAGACTATCATCTTAAGGTCAGCCAAAGCATTTAAAAACGGTTTGTATTCCATGTACTGCTGCAATCTCGACGGTGTAGCGTTAAACATATCCACTTTATGCGTTCTGATCAGTTCTGTTAAAGCGACAGGGTCATTCATGCTGTCCTCATCGGCAAAAACTATTGTTCTGCCATTGCATAGCATTCCCAAAGAGTCTTTCATTGCCAGATCAAACGATACGGTAGTAATACTCAGAACCTTGTGCACCATGCACTTATCGGCCATATCATAAAGGATATTACGTTCATCTGTTGTGAAATAATTACATACACCTGCATGGCGTAGCATTACTCCCTTGGGCTTTCCCGTAGAACCTGATGTATAGATCATATATGCCAAGTCATCTGAATCAACATCACTAATCGGGAGTCTGTCATCCGCTCCATTAACGATCTCATCTATACAGATGGCAGCATTTTGGGGATAGTATGGCAATTTATCTTCTGTGGTAATAATATATTTAGCTTCTGAATCTTCAATAATCTGTCTGATTCGCTCCTCGGGATATTTGGGATCGCACGGAATAAAGGAAGCTCCTGCTTTTAATACTCCAAGCAACGCCGTAAAGTAACAGCACCTCCTCGGAAGAAGCAAAAGAACAGAATCCCTAGGCTTTACTCCCCTTGCAATAAGGTTATTGGCCAGAATATTGGACCTGACATTCAGTTCGTCGTACGACAAAACGGCATCGCTTCCTATTATTGCAGGTTTCTTTGGATTCTCCTTGACCGCTTTAACAAACATTTCATGAACCAGACTAATCGGTATATCATGCCCTTCAGGCTCCCCAAAGTTCTTTACCTTCCTTGCCTCATTATCATCAAGAAGTGTCATTTTGGCAGCCTTTGCGTCAGTACCTTCCATCATTCGCATCGTACAAAGATATAATGCATCCGCCAGCCGATTCATGTATTCTTCCGAGTACAACGCATCATTATACTCGATATTGATACAATCCTCGTCCCCCTCCTGAGTTATTACAATCTTTATATTGAATTTCGGAGCATTAGTATCAACATCCACATTAACAATCGGTTGGTTATCAAACGTCAATTCACCGACTACCCCTAACTGACATTCATACATGATATTCGTCTTATACCCATACCGTGATGCCAAAGTTGTAAACGGATAATTCTCATGCTCGATTACTTCATTGAGTGTTGACGCTGCTTTCTTTATCAAATCAGCCACACTGCCTGTCATATCCGTCCGTCGCATTACTACCGGTAATGTATGTACAAACATGCCCATTGTATTTCGAATTTTGCTGTTTGATCTTCCGTTCGAAATAGTACTTATATATACATCCGAACTGCCTGCAAATCTTGCAATGGTATAGAAACTCGATGCAAGGAAAAGCGCCGAAGGTGTAACCTTGCATTCATTACAGCATTCATTCACAATCGAAGACTTCACATATCTTTTCGCGCATGACGAATGACCCGAATCCAAAGAATCATGCTTATCAGGATGTATTTCTGTTACATTCTCAAAATTTTCAAGCTTCGAGGTAAAATACTTCTCATCCTCCGCATACATTTTGGATTTTTCATAATCCTTTTCATACAAGGTATAATCAAAGTATGTATAGTCTTCTTTTTGGGTATCACCATTCTCATAAGCTTCCTTTAGGGAAGTCATGAACAGATTCAGTGAATATCCATCGAAAACAATATGATGGAAATCCATCATCAGATAGCTACTTGTTTTCGATTCTGCCACCAAAAGGCGATACAACGGTCCCGAGTGAAGATTAAAAGGCTTTACAAAATTTCTGAAGTTTTCTTCTACTGCCTCATCTTCAATTTGCACATAATCAATTGATGCCTCATAGCTGTCATTTCTTACCTGGACCAGACCCTCGGGAGTGGTCTTAATGAAAGTATTGAGATAAGTATGAGCAGCAATCGCCTTTTTCAGAGCATCCATCAGCCTCTTCGTATCGATTTTGGGCAACTTAAAGCAAAACGGTACATTATAAAGAATATCCGTCGGTCTTTGCATACTCTCATAATATATCCCCAGCTGATTCGCTGTAAGAGGATACTCATTCAAAACAGGGGTGGCCCCTTCTTCAGTCTTTTGAGGCGCTGAAATATTTCCTTTAATCAGTTCGTTAAAAATATAATTTTCAATATCAAGAACACTACAGCCCTTCAGAATTTCTATGACAGGAATGTCAACTTTTAGTTCCCTGCTCAATCCCGTCACAAAAGAAATGGCTGCTATTGATGTCAAGCCCTGTTCAATCAGTCCACTTGCCAAATCCCTCACTTCGATTCCTGTCGTGTCCTTAAGCACTGACAATATCTTTTCTTCACATGTCGTAAGCTTTGCAGATCCGACTGTTTGTACATCCTCGTTGATCTTGGGCATCGGAAGTGCCTTCCTGTTAACCTTCTGATTCTGATTCAGCGGTATCCTGTCTATCTGCATGATAACCGACGGAACCATATACGAAGGCTTTTCACTTTTAATAAATGCATTAAGTTTATTTATATCTACTTTTTCATCCGAAACCACATAAGCAACCAGTTCCTTACCACCGGTTGGTGTGGCATACGTAGATACCGTGGCATCCTTGATTTGAGGGAATCTTCTGATTATCTGCTCAACTTCAGGCAATTCGATTCTGAATCCGCGAATTTTAACCTGTCCGTCATTACGTCCGATAAAATCAACACACCCATCGGGCAGAATTCTGACAATATCCCCCGTTCTATACACACGTTCATATCCCGCTATTTTTTCAAAAGGATTGCTGATATAGCTTTGAGCTGTTTTGGAAGGATTATTAAGATAACCCCGCGATACCTGAGGTCCCGCCACAAGTAATTCGCCCGGCATTCCTATCGGAAGACGACGCATATTTGAGTCAACAACATACAGATGTATGTTGTTAAGCGGTCTGCCTATCGGATTTCTTCTATACAATTTATCCACCTCAAACGTTGTGGTAAAAATCGTACATTCTGTAGGCCCGTATCCGTTATACAGTTTGAACCTCGAATTGGGTTCCATGGGAACCAGCGCTTCTCCGCCTACCGAAAGACACTTAAGGTACTCACTGTCACACAGCTGGGCAAACTGACGCCCCACCTGTGTAGTCATAAACATATGAGTTATCTGCTTTTGCTTAACGTACTCATTAATTCCCGGCAGATTCAAACGCATATCTTCAGCTACTATCACTACTTCGGCACCCGTTACCATAGCAGGATACATGTCCATCATATTTGCATCAAATCCGTAACTTGCATATGCCAAAACCCTGGAATTTTCATTCAGCTCATAATACTCACGATACCAATGACAAAATGCTGCAATATTGGAATGTTCCAGCATACAACCCTTGGGAACACCGGTAGAGCCGGAGGTATACAGGACAACAAACAAATCCCCCGGCCTGATTGATGCTCTCACAAACTCCTTCTTTTCAAGGCCCGGAATATCCCTTAGCAGTAATACATCTCCCTCCCAGTCCGGCAGACACGACATAAGTTTTTCATCGGCGATGAGGAACTTCGCCTTGGTATCTTTGACCATATATTTCAATCGATCAACAGGATATGATGAATCCAGGGGCTGATATGCGGCACCTGTTTTCAAAACTCCCAAAGATGCTATCAGCATATACTCACATCTTGGTATCAGAATAGGTACAATTGATGATTCTTTTACACCATGTTCTTCAAGATATGCTCCAATCCTGTCAGATAGTTCATCAACCTCCCTATAGGTATATGCACGATTCTGATATTCTACCGCAATTCTGTCGGGATTTTTGCGCACCTGTTCTTCAAATAAATCAATTACATTTTTCGTATAATCGTAATCAAGGGGTACACCATTAAGCGAAGAGAGTTCTGCTGATTCACCTGGCGAAATGAATTCAATCTGCCTTAGCTTCTCCTTATTTAGGAATTCATTCATCACCCGCCCCATGCAATTGGCCAATTTAGTAATGAACGGCTCATCATACAGGTCAGTCCTGTATTGCACATTTATTGCATATTCATCGTTCTCTTCGAAAACCTGACACAGAATATCACTCTTGGCTGTCTGCGGTTCAAATTCAATAATCTCACACTTTTGCCCGCACAACGTGTCAAAGTCAAATCTGTCACCCTGGTATACAAACAACACATCCGACCTTACTCCAAACGCATTGGAAATATCCGCAAAGGAATAAATGTCATTTGACATTGTCTCTAGCAACTGATCTTTAACTTCCTGAACATATACGCCTATATCCTTGTCCTCGTCAATTCTGGTCAGAACAGGCAAAGTCTTAACGTACATTGAAATGCTATCGACCTTTCTGGCATCATTTCGTCCATTGTATACTGTCGTATATACCACTTCTGATTTGTTGTCATATTTAGCGAGTACATATCCGAAAACCGCATTGAAGAAAGCATTCTTTGACACATTTTTCTGATTACAGTATTCCTCAACCGCATCAGATGACACTGCTGTCATATGTGTGATATTACCTACACCTTCTTCCAAAAGCTCGGGAGAAGGAATCGGTGCACAGTCACTATCGCATTCGCCCAGCAGTTTTTCGAAATAATGTTTGGCCTCTTTATAAGTCTCTTTGGACAATGCATATTCTTCATCCAGAGCTGCTTCGTAACCGGTGTATTGTTCAGTCTTAATATTTTCACCACTATATGCTCTGTTCAAATCCTTAAAAAATATGGTTTCGCAGGTACCATCAAAAATAGCATGATGAAAATCGGCAAACAGGTAATTTGCGTCTTCTGTCTGATACAAAGCCACTCTGTACAGACTGTCATTCATTAAATCAAACGGCCTAACCAAGTCCTCTTTTCGCGGCAGAGTTCCTTTCACATATTCAACAAACGGAGCCTCTTCATCATTACGTCTGACACGAATATTTCCGTTCTCGTCAGTAAAGAGTCTTGCCTTCAGATACGGATGTGCATTAATACATGCCTTAAGTGCATCCTGCAGTCTATCCAAATCTACCTCGTTTCCGAGTTTAATCAACCCCGGAATATTGTAAATGGTGGTACCCGGATTAGCCATGCACTCTATAACCACTCCGATTTGCGTTTTTGTAATCGGATAATCATTCAGTATCGCATACTCTCTTTGAATCGAAACTGTATCTAAGAAACTATCTATCTTACGTACCGTACTGTTCTGCCTAATATCGGATATAGTTACATTTACGCCGAATTCATCATATAACAAGGCTGTGAATCTAATCGTACCCAAAGACACCAGACCTGAATCAAACAAATCCGAATCGATACCAAAATTGGCATGACCGATAATGCTCTTAACCATATCGTATATTTTCTGTTGCCTTGAAGTTTGTGGCAGCACAAGATTTTCAACCGTATATGAAACTTCCGGTAACTGTTTTATGTCTATTTTGCCATTTGATGTAAGAGGCATAATATCAAGCTGCATCAATGCTGACGGAATCATATATCCTGGCAGTTTACTTTTCATCTCGGTCTTAATATCGCTTGGAGATATCTTTTGTGCGGCAACATAGAAACCGGCCAGATAATCTTCTGTACCCGAATTTCTGACAACTACCTTAACAGTCTGCACCGAAGGAATATTCAGCATAACCTTCTCTATTTCATCCAATTCCACACGAAGGCCTCTGAGTTTGACCTGATTATCAATTCGTCCTCTTATCTCAACTTCGTTGTTTTCATTAATCCTGCACAAATCTCCGGTTCTATATGCTCTTCTTTTGTTGATTTCAAAGAAGGATGCCATAGTCTTTTCAGGAAGATTTACATAGCCTCTTCCGACTCCGTCTCCTACAATCACAAGTTCGCCGTACGTTCCCTTTGGCATCATTCTTCCGAACTTATCCATGATACATACCTGTACATTGGCAGCCGGACGACCTATGGTAATGTATTCATTTGAATTAATAATTGTTGATATGCAACTGATAGTTGCTTCCGTAGGCCCGTATCCGTTGATTATCTTTATATCCCTATTTAAACTGTTGAGCTTATCGAAAAGAACCGCAGGAAATGCTTCCGCACCGAAATCAATCACCTTAATATATCTGACAGCTTCCTGCATCTTTTCAAAATCCAGAATACTGGTCATGAAAGACGGGGTTGCTGCCATCACATCAATTTTTTCATGTATTATCAGTTCTGCCAGCAAAATAGGATTTCGTATCTCATTGTCCGTCGCCATACATAGCGTCATACCGTTGCACAGTGCCGTATATATCTCCATTAATGACATATCAAATGACAAAGAAGCTATAGCAAGCATCTTTGTACGTTGATGTACCATATCATAGACCTCTTTGTTCTTTGGATTTGCATTAACGAAATTACATAAATTGCGATGTTCAATCATTACACCCTTGGGGTTTCCCGTAGAACCTGATGTATATATACAATACGCCAGTTGCTCAGGCTTAACCGCAATTGAAGGATTTTCTATACCATTTTCCGACAATAATTCTTCAATCAGCACGATCTTACATGAATTATGGTTTTTACCAATCAGTTCTTTTGAATCAGCTATTGATTTGTTGGTAATCACTATCGGTGACTGTGCATCCTTAAGGCAATACTCTATTCTGTCATCCGGATACTCAGGCAGCATCATAAGGAAAGCAGCAGATGCTTTCCACACGGCCAGCTGGGCTATGATTGCTTCTTGGGTCCTCGGGAGTACTATACCAATAATGTCTTCGGCCTTAATACCCATTTGAATCAAAGCACATGCCACAGAGTTGGCCTTCTCGTTGAATTCCTTATAAGTCAATGATGCTCCCTCTGCCGTAATCGCCACACGATCCGGATATTGGTCAGCATACTTTTCGATAATGGTATGAACCGCACAATATTCGATAGGGTAATCCGTATCGTTAATATCAAGCCTGAATACCGATGCCCGGTCATCAACCGGTTTAATTTCTGACAAAAGACTGACCGTCATCATATCTGATACTATGTTATAGAATGCTGAGGCCAGATTATCCATTAGCTCATCCGGATAAAGATTCCTGTAATATCTAATCAATAATTTGTATTCATTGCGCTCTTTAAAGAGCATAACATCAATATCCGACGAGATATCCTTCGTCGGAATTTCCTCTGCTATACTCAGCATCTCATTCTGATATACGAATGTTACATTTGAGTTCACACCATATTTTGAAACCAGCTCTCCAAATGATATACAGTCATGGCTTAGCGTCTCAAAAAAATCGTTTTGAACAAATTCAAGAAAATCCCGTATGCTCTGTGTATCATCAATTTCATAATGCATCGGAAGCGTACGGACAAACATTCCTATCGAATCCTTAAGTCCGACATCATGTCTTCCGTTATTGACCGTCGCAAAATTAGAAATCTCCCCACCGGAAAATTTGCATAATGCATAAGCAAATGCACCCATAAACAGCGTATTTTCCGTAATCTTATTTGTTTTAATAAACTGCTGCACTTTCTCATCGTCAATCAAACCTGTACTCTTCCTGACGATGTTGCCCACAACATGCTCACTATCACTTAAAACTGACTTTTTCGGAATGCTTACATTAACATCACACCCTGCTAACTTCTTTTCAAAGAATTTTGCAGCGCGGGCGTACTGTTCACTTTGTTTTATATTCTTTTCATATTCGGAAATATCAAATATGGATATACTCTCATCATTGATTGCCAAGCCGTTATAAACCGCTTCGATTTGAGAAACGAAAATGGCCAGAGATGTACCGTCAAAAATAAGATGATGCACATCAAAAACAAACACCGAACCTTTAGGGGAAGTACAGATTTCAAACCTGTACAACGGTCCGTTTTCAATATCGAACGGCCGAACATAATCGGCTATCATTTCGTCCAAATCATCAACTTCACAGCAGTCAACGACTATATCTTTATCCGCATATACCATAGATGGTATGTCGTCTACTATTTTCATCGTAAGATTGAATGCCGGATGTCGTTTAGCAACTTCAATTATTGCACCCTTATATTTTTGTATATCAATGTTCTCTTCGAGTCTGACCACTGCAGGGATGTTATATTTTGGAGACTTTGGATCCTCCAGACATTCAAAATACACTCCCCTTTGCGAATCTGTCATCGCCGAGATTTTCGGAACTTCAGTCATATGGGCTATGGAAGAAGTACTCTCATCTTCCAAAAGAAGAGCTATCGCTTTCGGTGTTTTTCCGCGCAGAATTATATCTGCGGTAAGTTGATCCAGCTTTACCGCATCAATCAGCTTGATTACTTTGATAGAATCTCCTCCCAAGGCTATAAAGTCGTCTTCTATACCGACCTTTCCGCACAGAAGAACCTGCTCAAATCCCTCGCAAAGTGCCTGCTGTATACCGGTTACCGGAGGAACGTAGGAAGCCTTATAGACGTCCATCACAGGTTCAGGAAGCTGCTTTCTGTCTATCTTGCCATTAATATTTTTGGGAATTTTCTCAACCTGAATCAAATATCTGGGAATCATGTAGTCAGGCATCTTCTTTTTTAATAAAGTGCGTATCTCTTCTTCCAAAATAGGTGCTTTTAACTCATAATATCCGGCCAGATATGTCTGTTTATTATTATCAGTAAAGGACTTGACCGCAGAATTGGCGATTTGCTTAATCGCGTTAAGATTTCGCTCTATTTCCGGCATTTCTACTCTTTGACCATTAATCTTAACCATCCAGTCTTTTCGTGAAATAAACCGTATGCATCCGTCTGAATCCTGCTTTACCGAATCTCCGGTATGAATAAGTGTGCTGCCATTTTTAAGTCTGACGAATGTCTTATCGCTAAGCGTGGGATTTTTGAAATAACTTACGCCAAAATCACCTTCAATGCATAATTCACCGATGTCACCCGGTTTTACTTCATTTCCATCCTCGTCAAGGATATGGGCAACCAATCCTTCCCAGGGTGACCCGATAGGCGTAAGTTCATAGGATTTATCTATATAAAATCGAGTGACTAGAGAACAGGTTTCACTCTGACCATAACAATTAAAGATATCAACTGAATCGAAGTGAATATTGCTTACAGCTTCACTTCCCGTCATAATGCGCTTACCCTTGAAATCCTTCTCATCAATAATACGCAGTATCTGTGGAGGCAAAAATCCCAAATCCACCTTGTTATCTTTATAAAATTCGGCAATTAGTTTAACCGAGCTCTTGATGCTGTTCGGAACAATATACACCGTAGCTGCAGAAATCAATGCACCATATATTTCGGTTACATTAACAATAAAAGAAAAAGGTGCAAACGAAGCATACTTTGGCCTGTCGTACTCAGCAAAAATCATTTCTTGATGCCGTTTGGTAGCCACATAGTATCCGTGTACGTTGTGAACTATACCTTTGGGATTTCCTGTTGAACCCGAGGTATAAATCAAAAGCGCCGGAGAGTCATCCGCAGCTGATTTTTCATATGGTTGGTAATCTTCAATATCATCAAAAAAATCCTCTCGGATTACAATTGAAGCCTCACAATCTGAAATAATGAATTCCACTCTGTCCTTCGGATACTCCAGGATAAGCGGAACAACCGCGCATCCCGCTTTCATAATCCCCAAATATGCTTCTATATACGAAGCTCCCTGCTCCATCAGAATGGGAACAAAGTCACCTTCCTTACAGTTAAGTGCATGAAGTTTTCCCGCTACAAGCGAGCTGACTCTGTCAAGTTCACCGTATGATGTAATATCAACGCCGCCATTGTCAACAATCGCCGGATTATTATAATTACTGTTTGCTACCTTACTAAATGCCTCAACGTAATTCATATTTCCCTCATCTCTTCTTTTCAATAAATAACAGCCAAATCTGTATCCTTTCTAATTATAAAAAAAATGACTTCCACAGTAAAGACTGTAGAAGAAGGTTTAGATATTATATTTTACGTAATAAACTTAACAAGTACTTCTCACAAGCTCTTAGAAACGCTCGACCGGTCATCTTAGTTACCTGAACAGCAATGCCAACTGTTTTTTGATTTGCTTCTTCTTGCATCTTTGCCTCCATTTCTATTAGGGCTGTGCACCGCCTAAATGGATTTGCGCGCATACAAAAAGCAGCTGATTCAAAGGATTTATCTCCTTCGTTTCAACTGCTCTATTGTAATAATATCACACTGTTTCACTTAGGAACTTAGTTTGCAAATGTCGAACTCACTCCTTTTACAGTATTCCATGAATTTGCTATTTTGTTCAAAAAACTTAAGCAATAGCAAATAAATCTCAATGCCTATACCGCTTCAAATTTTTCACTACTTTTCGTCATAATAATTCTCCAATTCATCTACCATCATATGGTCAAAATAAACTCTTTTATTATCAACCGTCTGCGCCAAAATGCCATAATCGCCAAAAGCCCTTTTAACACAATCTGCCAGACGCATATCATCCGTCTGGCATAATACCTGCAAACGCATATCTTCCTTAAAGCTGTGAACTATAACAGCATTGGCTTTAACAAGCGCCTTAACTTCACAATTGGAAATCATTTTGTCAAGGCCCGTAAGCAGGGTAAGTTTCCCGGGGTATGACAGGGCATATGAAAAAGGCAATTTGTCACCTTTCTTCTTGGGATTCGTCATTTCATTTGCCAGTTTGGCAAATGGCACTTCTCCATTTTCAAAGGACTCTACAGCTCCTGCCTTTGATGCCATAAGGCTTTTTACACAAGCCTCGCTCATCTGATTTTTCATAAGGCTTTTCCACTTTGCGCACCTGTCTTTTATATCTGCTTTTTCATCTTCTTCATGTACCGGAAGCAAAACTCCGTCCGAACAGTTAACTATCGTATGTGAGTTACACAAAGGTCTTAAATTAACAGGAACCATTGCAATAACCGGCTTATCCTTCGGTTCGAATTCCCTTCGTATTGCGATGCTGCAGACATCGTTAAGCAATGCCATTACGGAAGTCTCCAGCGCTTTTGCTTTGGAAATCACTTCAGATGTCTTAACATTAACTATGGCTTCATGAATATATTCCGTATCATCAGAATATACTGTTGTCGGTATATCATAAGCCGCCTCATTTTCAAAAACAAACTCCGGGGCGGCATCTGTATCTTTGTGGGTATTATAAGGATCCAGTAAATCATTGTAATCGCCCTTACCAAAGTCGTCTTCACCCAGCCTTATGGCAGACTTAATTTCATCAACCTCTTCTCGGCTCATAACAAAGCCGATTCTTTTAGCGTATAAATACATAACGCATCGCATAAATTCCATAGCTCCGGCCGCATCCGTAAGACCATGGTAATAACTAAAGTTAAAATTATCAGCTTCATAACTTACGTAAAAAAGATATCCGTTAGTGTCCTTTGTACCAAAGTGCCTTACTTTATCGTCTTTGGGTACAAAAAGGACGCTGTCAGTATTACGGACGGAAATCAGTTTGTTTTCCCTTACCATAATTTTAACAGCCAGCTCAGGATAGTATTTTAATGCTTCTGCCATGGCGTCCTGCAGCATCTTAATCTGTAGACTCGGAATAGTAAGAATTATACGAATATTAAAAGTTGCCCCCTGGGACATCGTATAATAAAAAAATTTATTCGAGGCTCCCAATAACTGTTCCTGCATTTATTTACTTCTCCTTTTTAAACAAAAAATACCTTTCCGTCCTTTATATCCGTAATTGATATTTTAAACGGCAGCATACATCTGTATATACCCGACCGGGTTGTAACAGCGAGACTGTATACCTTACCCTTTTCAACAGCATCAATTGTCTTGGGTAATGTGTTTTTGGCGCTTCCTTCTTCCATGAACTCATAGTAAATCGAGTCAGTGCACAATTCAAACGTTCCCTCACCGGTATTCTTGCCTATAACACCCATTTCGGTAATCAGTGCCGTATTCTCATAGCAAATACCGTCAAAAGCATATCCTTTTGCGAAGTCACGCACTCCTTTAGTTTGGGCAGATGTTGTGGAAATTTTGGAAAGACTCGGCCATACTTTCTTCAGATCAATCAGCCCTTCCTTATTTTTCTTGATATTACGCAACTGGTCGGCTCTTTCTTTATCAGGATAAATATACGCTTTTAATATTTTTTTAGTTTCGTTACCAAGTTCTTGAACATGAGAAATGGTACCGTTTTCGATATCCTTAATAATTGTCTCCCAATAGTCCGAAATCACGTCAACCAAAGCCTCATAATCCCATGAATTATAAATAACAATCTGGTCAACATCCTTTTGGGCCACAGCAAGTAGGGCATACAAATAACTGTAGTCCTTTTCATCCCTGTTCATAGTAATCTCCAGGGGTGATGTAAAGGCGCATTTAGCCTGCTTACCATAAAGAAGCTGTCTTAAATATTCCGTCAGGGAAATAATATAAATTGAGCTTACAGGAATTCCGTCATTATATTCTTTGATAGATGTGTCACCTTCCCACCACAGGAATACTTTTTGACCGGAAAGAACATTCTCAAAATGATTGGCAAAATCCTTGGCAAGCTGTTTATTAACAGGCAGCTTCATTCCGTTAATCATCTCAACATACCAGCTTGTTTTGGCTTCCGACAAAATAGCTGTTTCACCTATGCTCATCTGCAAATCAAGCAGGGGCTGATAGTCTTTGGGCTTTGAAATAGGGACCTGATACTGATATCCTTTTTCCGACAAAATATCAGCAAAATGATATCTTTGTCCAAAATCGGTATTGATATTGCTCTTGATAATGTCATACAGAATGCTGAATCCGCTATCAAGCCCATTGCTTTTGATATTGCTGTCAAATCTTTCAACATTCAAAAGTATTTCAAAAGGCAACGTATTCATCAGGCTGTTAAAGGGTTCGCAAAAACGTCCGCGAGGAATAGGCGTCGTCATTCTAAGATACGGCTCCATTGCATTTTTAACCTTTATTCTGGTTTCCATCTTTACATCGGGAAAAGCAAGATATCTGCTCATGACAAATCCCAGACAAATAATAATATGGTTTGCATACAGACCATAATTCATGGCCCGTTCGATATTCCCGATTACATTATCAAGCATATGAAGAATCTGCTCATCTGTTTTGGGGGAGCTAAGCATTGAACCGGAGTTAATATAATAATTATATCCGATAAGCTGAGGAAGGATGCAAATCTTATCAGCCTCGCCTATAGTCAATAGATTAAAATAGCAGTCTTCCGCTATTTCAAAGCTCTCGTCAAATGTGATATTTTTTTCACGAAGGAATTGAAGATCATATGCCCTGTTGGTAACAAAGAAAGGAAAGTCATTGTAGACCCTGTTATCGACGCCACCGTCTTTGGTTACGATTATCTCTTTATATGTCTGGTTTACGGCTGTTGTTTCGGACAGCGCAAGCATATCGGAAAACTCAAGCTCATATTCGCGTCTAAACACCAATACCTGCGCTTTTGTCCTGTCAAAAGCCGCAACGATTTTTTCAATTGCATCTTCACGGAATTTATCATCGCCATCAAGAAATCCGACACAGCGGCCGGTAGCGATTTCAAGGCCGCGATTTCTGGGGCTTGAAGGCGTATGTATATCGTTACTAATTCGATCGATGATTACGTTAGGGCAATCCCTCAGTCGCGTAACCACGTCATTGTAATAAGAATCCTCACTGTTATGTACTACAATAACCCATTCAATATTTTCAAAACCAAATGTCTGCTGTTTTAAAGATGCAATAGTTTGATCAAAAACATCCATCTTAATATTATGAAACGGTGTAATAATAGAAATAGAATAGCCCATACTGCCTCCATAAATTTATTCATATTTCATTATTCCATTTTGTTTACATAATGTCAATATAGATTCCTTTTTTGTATCTACTATGTTACATAATGTTCTATGCAATGTTAAAAAAACAACTCTTAGCACAAGAAAAGGCGTGACCAAAGCCACGCCTTCCCATTCTTAAATTCTTAAACATTACTGTCTTATGACGCTCCCAGCCTTTTGACATGGGGGTTCTATTCATCATCCTGATAATTATTTTTCTCGGACAACTTCCAAAAGATTATCAAGTTCAATATCTTTAAACGCTTCCTGCGTCATCTTCAATTCCATCTTAACTCTGTACGGAAGCATTACGTTCGTCCCAAATTCGTATACCGAATCAATTCCTTCATCCTTAAAGAATGTGCAGAACTCCACAGCCTCCTTCATTGATGGGGCGAACAGAATATTCTGGACCAAAATATACCTATACATATGACGCACTGCCCTTCTTGCCTTTTCGGAGTAATCGGGATTGTACTTATCGATGAAATCGCAGATGTTTTCACCGGATATTTTCATACTTTCATATTCCTTTTTCAGTTTGGACATACTTGAAGCTGCTGTTGTCGTAGACATACCGTTACCTGTCACATAATGGTACAGAACCTTGTCCAAAACTCCGAAACTCTTGGCACAGCTGAAAAACAATGAAGAAAAGTAGCTATCCTCACCCATATTACAATAGAATCGTTTTCCCTTTCGCAAGGCTTCTTTGATAACCGAAGCCGAATAACAGTTTCTCCATACTGCAGGCGGCATCTGCAAATCCATAAAGGCTGCAAGCGGATCTTCTGTATGATACGGTAGCATAACATCACCTGAGGGCTCGCTTACATGTCCGAATCTAAGAATATCAACAGGATTCTTCTCTAATTCGTCATGAAGTGTTTCGAATGCATCCGATTCTATATAGTCATCGGAATCAAGAAGAAATATATATTTGCCCAGGGCATTCTCCATCCCTGTAAATCTGGCCACTATAAGCGATCCGTTCTTCTCATTTGAGTACGTTCTGAAACGGGAATCCTTTTGGCAGAATTCCTTAAGCATCTTCTCGGTTTCATCCGTCGAGCCGTCATTGACCATAATAACCTCAAAATCCGTAAAAGTCTGCTTGTTGAGTGACTCTATACACTCGTCCATTTTCCCAACCTGATTGTACGCAGGAATTAAGACACTAAAATATGGATTCATCCTCTCCTCCTATTTCATACTGAATTTATCGTATGGAACACCCAACTCGTCCAGCATTTCATCCGTGATTTTATACTGCATTCTTACTTTATATAACAATGCCTTGTTACATCCGTATTCATATACCCTGGCCGTTTTTTCGGTATCAAAAAACTTTATGATATCAACAACGTTCTTATAATCGGTTTCATCGATTATGGCAACTATTAAAAGGAAGCAGCATATGGTAATATATTTTTCTTCTATATACTCTTCTACCCATTTTGCGTACTTTGAAGCAAATGACCGAATATTGTCAATCGCATTATCAACGCTCTCCATATTCCTCTTTATCTTTGCAACAGTCTGATGCGTTGTCGTGGTAGACATACCGTTTCCGATAATATAGTGATACAGAATTTCGTCAAGTACTCCGTCTGTTGATGCACATGAGAACAGAATAACACTCCAGTATACATCTTCACTCATATTACAATAGAATGGCGTTACCCGCTCAAGAGCAAGCTTAATCACATTTTCTTTATAACAGTTCTTCCATACATTCGGAACCATCTTGTCTTCAAGAATAGCTTTAAGCGGATTATCGGTCACGAGCGGATGAACTTCTTCACTGGACTGTCCCTTGGTAACGCTTTCGTTATAGCCATCAGCGAAATCCTTTGAATATCCGAACCGAAGAATGTCTACTTCTTCCTCTGCAAGTTTATTGTGGATCAGTTCCAACGCATTATCTGAAAGATAGTCATCAGAATCAACGAAAAGAATATAATGTCCCGAAGCATTCTGCATACCTGTGTATCTTGCCGTAAGTAATGATTGATTCTTCTCATGACGGGCAATCTTGAATCGGTCATCCTTAGCGCAGAATTCCTCAAGCATCTTCAATGACTCATCGGTAGATCCGTCATCAACAAATATTACCTCCAAATCTTTAAAGGACTGTTTCTGAATTGCAGAAACACACTCATCCATAAGTCCCACCTGATTATATACAGGGATTAAAATACTAAAAAACGGTTTCATAAATATATACCTCCTAAAGAACTTATTCATACCATTGGGCTAGCCACTGTTCGAGAGTCATGTATTCAAGACCTGTCTTTTCCATTTTATCATCTGTCAATCCCAATGTTTGCCTTACACATAACGGAATTAAAAGTCTGCATCCGTCCTCATATACCTCTCTGTATTCCGGACGTCTGTATACTTGTAGATAGTCAACCATTTTACACATATCCGCTTCCTTAAAACAATAATTCATAAGTATGAACTTGTGAGCTGCCTTAACCTTCTTTTTTGCCTGCTTCTCATACTCGGGCGCATATTTGGAAACATAGTCAAGCATATGCATACATGCGTTATTGACACTGTCGAATACCTTCATAAATTTATCGTAATTATGATTGGTATGATCATACGAAGTAGACATTCCTGTACCGAGTTCGTAATTATACAGTACCTTGTCAAGGACTCCGAAAGATTCCGCACAACTAAACAGTACCGTAGAATAAAATACATCCTCCGACATATTGCAGTAGAAAGGTTCAAATCTTGAAAGTGCCTTGCTTATTACCCGTTCCGAATAACAATTCTTCCAAATTGTCGGTGTAATATCTGCATCCATCAAAGCTAACATATCGCTTTTGGATGTTACTACCGGCGGTTTCTCCACTTCTTCAGGTACTTCCTGATATCCGAAACGCACTATATCTACAGGATTATTTTCAATAAAGTCATGTAAAGACTCAAGTGCATCGTTCATATAATAGTCATCGGAATCAAGGAAAAGAATATATTTTCCCTTGGCCTCCTTCATTGCCGTATGCCTTGCCACAAGCAACGACTTATTAACCTCATGACGCAATATGGTGTATTGGTCAGTGTTACACATTTTTTGCAGCATCTCATAGGTTGCATCAGTTGAACCGTCATCGACAATTATGACTTCAAAATCATTGAACGACTGCTTTTCAAGAGATGCGATACACTTATCCATCAGTCCTACTTGGTTGAATGCCGGAATAAGTATACTAAAAAACGGTTTGCTCAATCTAATTACCCCCTTTATGCAAACTGCGCATTATATAATTCATAATAGAACCCTCTCCTATCGAGAAGTTCCGAATGATTTCCCTGTTCAATAACATCTCCGTCTTTTAATACCAATATGACATCCGAATCAACTATTGTACTTAATCTGTGCGCAATAACGAAGCTGGTGCGCCCCTTCATAAGTCGGTTCATCGCATTTTGAATTCTTGCTTCGGTTTGCGTATCAACAGACGAAGTCGCCTCGTCAAGAATAAGTATCGGTCTGTTGGCCAGAATAGCCCTTGCTATCGTCAACAGTTGTCGCTGTCCTATTGATATGTTCTGTCCGTTTTCGGAAAGCATATAATCATATGCTCCCGGCAAGGTACCGATGAAATAATCAGCTTCGGCCATCTTCGCAGCCTCTACAATTTCATCATCCGTTGCATTCGGTCGTCCCAGTCTGATGTTTTCTTTAATGCTTCCCTCAAAAAGCCATGTTTCCTGAAGGACTATTCCCATAGAATCATGAAGACTCTCTCGGGATATATCTTTAATCCGATTTCCGTCAACCGATATTTCGCCGGAATTAATGTCATAGAATCTCATCAAAAGTTTCAAAATTGTTGACTTGCCGGCGCCGGTAGGTCCGACTATTGCTATCTGTTGTCCGGGCTTTACATCCAGAGAAAAATTATGAATGATAATTTTTTCGGGCGAATATCCGAAAGCTACATTTTTGAATGAAACTGCACCTTTGACGTCTGCAATACTTTGTGCATCCTCATCATTCTCTTCTTCCGGCTCATCCAAAAGTGCAAATATTCTTTCGGCTGCTGCATTTATTGACTGTATGGTTGCTCCCATATTCGAAATCTGTCTGATGGGCTCGTTGAAGCTTTTAACATAACTAACGAACGCCTGAATTGTACCTATAGCCATTCCTCCACCGAGTGCCGAAATGCCACCGATAACAACAACAGCCACATATCCGAGGTTACCGACAAATGCCGTCAACGGTGCCATGAGATTGCCGAGGAACATCGCCTTGTCTCCGGCATCACATAATTGATTATTCAAAGCTCTAAACTCTTCGGATTCTTTGTTTTCACCGCCAAAGGCCTTAAGTATCATGAAGCCTGTAAACTTCTCCTCAATATGCCCATTAATTTCGCCGATAAGTCTTTGTTGATTCTTAAATGCCGAATCAGACTTTTTCATGACACATTTCACCGCAAATGCACTGATTGGCAATGTTACCAAAACGACAACCGTCAAAAGCGGACTTATTACCAACATCACAATTACTAAAATAATAATATATGAAAATGATGAAAAAACCTGAACTATAAGGCTTTGAAAATTATCTGCGATAGTTTTGGCATCATTGGTAACAGTAGCCAGAATATCACCGTACTGTCTGCTCTCGAAATAACCGAACGGAAGTTTTCCGAGCTTGGATGCAATGGAATTTCTCAACTTAAATACGATATCCTGAGAGACATCTATCATGAAATGATTCATCAAGAACTGAAAAAGCCAATTAAGGATATAGTTTCCCATGCATATCATTAAGAGAATTCCTATCGTCTTGAAATCAATTACTCCTATTCCCTTAACTTTGTTCTTTATTCCGTCAGCTACCATAGTGGTAACATCACCCATAAGCTTAGGAGCAAAAGCCTGTGAAAGTGCGTAAAGTAATGCCACTGCTAAAGACAGATACACCTTATATATTTTTTTCCCGATCAGGTTATACAACCTGGTAAACATTCTTTTGTCTTTCATACTCTTCTTTTGAAACCTGAGATTTCAATATTTCATTATACATTTCACAATTTTTTAGCAATTCGCCGTGAGTACCGATTCCGACTATCTCACCATCATGCATAACAACAATCTGATCCGCATTCTGAATAGTGGAAATTCTCTGTGAAACAATAATCACTGTGGAATCTTTCGTAATCTTTGACAATTCATTTCTGACAATCTTGTCGGTTTTGTAATCAAGTGCCGAGAAGCTATCGTCAAATACATATATTTTCGGATGTCTGGCAATCGCTCTGGCTATTGCCATTCTCTGTCTTTGACCTCCTGACAGATTCATACCGCCTCGAGCAATCTTATAATCATACTTTTCTTCATGGCTCAGAATAAATTCTTCGGATTGCGATATTTGCGAAGCCTGCGTTACGGCATCCTTCGAAACTTCAACTCCGCCATATGCAATATTGGAATTTACAGTTCCCGAAAATAGGAATACTTTTTGAGGAACAAATCCTATTTTGGCACGAAGACTGCAAATATCCTGATTCTTGACATCAACACCACCTATAAGCACCCGACCTTCGGCAGCCTCATATAATCTGGGAATTAAATTGACTATTGTTGATTTACCGCATCCGGTATTACCGATTATAGCGGTCGTCTGTCCTTGTTTTGCTCTAAAGGATATATCCCTTATAACATATTTTCCGTCTTCCTTATATTTAAATGAAACGTTTTGAAACTCAACATCGTTTGAATCAACATTTATCGGTTCGTCGGGTTCAGCAACAGTTATCGGAAGGTCGAGAATTTCCTTAAGTCTGTTCAATGAAATAATCCTACCCGGCAACGCCAGACAGATATTTATCGCAAGGATTACTCCCATTCCTACCATGTATGAATACTCCATGTAGGCGGTAACCACACCCACTGTCATATATCCTGCATCAACACGTTCGGCTCCTATCCACAAGATCAGGACATTTGCAAGCGCGATAATCAGATACATCATCGGCATATAAGCAAGAATAATATTGAAATATTTTTTGGATGTAACTTTCAAACCGGAGCTTGCATCACTGAGTCTTTTGTCACTCCAATCACTTCGATTAAGTGCTCGAATAACCTGCACTCCGCTTAAAGCCTCTCTGGCCACCCGGTTCATATCATCTTCCTGTTTGAATGTAACTTTCATAATCGGAAGTGAGAAAATGCAGACAATGACAAATGAAATTATCATAATACCTGCAACCAGGCCCACCGTCCATGCCATCTGTGCCTGGCATTTTACAACACTAATCAATCCACCGATAATAAAAAACGGTGCCTGAATGGCCGTTGAAAGCATCATGTACAGAAAATCTTTGATTTGCACTGTTTCTGTAGTAGTTCTGGTTATTACGGAAGGAATGGAGAGAGATTCAATTTCCTGCATGGAAAAATTCATAATCCTGTCATACAATTCCTGTCTGATATCGCAACTTACCACAGATGCAATACGCGCGGATATCCTTCCCACAACCACTGCCGTCACCAGGATTCCCAATACTATCAGAATCATCCTGATAAACACCGACACAAGCTGTGCATCAGCCTCAGATTGTAAAATGAGACCGCTTGAACTTTGCATGACAATATTAACGACATCCGCAATATAACCGGCATTCATTAATTGCAACTTAATACCCGCAATCATAAATGCCACAAGCAAGGCCATTTTCCCTATATGCTTTTTTAAGTGTTTAAAGATTAGTTTCATGAAGCCTTTACACCCTTAGCCTTCTTGCCTTTTGCGTACTTATCATATAATGCGGAACAAAGTATTGTGAGTCCCAATTCTGCCGTAATCATAAATGCCTTAAACCAGCCTTCGATTACCCATCCGAATTTACCGACCAATGCTTTATTTACGCAGAAAATATAGTGGAACATATATAAATACATACTGATATCACCAAGATATCTTAGTACCTTATTGTCCAGTAATTTGGTGACCATTCCGCGGTTAAGAACAAATACATATATGACTATTAATGAAGTAATAACCGGTACCACTGTTCGGCAAAATACCAATGCCTTACCCCATGTATAATTATTGGCCCATATTGCATATATGTCTGAAAATACAACCAAGACTATTACCAAAATTTCAATTACTGTCCATACACCACAGGACAGTTTGGAAGCTGCGGCTTTTATCTTATCGCTGTTTTCTACATAAATGTAACCGGCAACTGCTCCTATGAAGACCTCAACAGCCCTCATTATCGGGAAATGCTGAGTTAACCAAATAAATACATCTCCCTCAAAGTTCATATTTACACCGGCTACATAGGTTACTGCATAACCAAGTACCATTAAAACACCTGAAACAATCAGAAGCTTCTTGATTGAACCAAGCTTTTTAATGATTTTCAGCTCCCACGGGAAAATGAAGAATGAAAACATACTCGCAGACAGATACCATGATGGTCCATTAAGAGAGAACACAAAACCGTTAACCCACGGAACCCATGCCTGTAGCAAAAGCAGGTTAACCGGTATAACGACTAAAAAATATAATGCATAATCTGCCGCATTCTGGAATAATAACAGTTCACCTACCATCACGATTGCCATTGCAATGTGCAACGGGTACAGTTTACCTACCCTCTTGGTCATAAACTTAAAATTATCCTTAAAAGTGCATTTTAAATCCCGGTCTGCATATGAATATACCATCATAAATCCTGAAAGCATAAAGAATACAGACAACGTCCATACGCTTGTTCCAACATATGGTATTCCGGCATGTAACCCGAATACGAAGAAGAAACATATAAATCTCAATGCCTGAACCGCATTAAATCTTTCCTTTTGATTAGCCATTTTGACCTCCCTTAATCCTCTTAGTCTTTTTCTTATATATTCCACACAAACACCACCTAAGAACAGGTGTCCTGCTTATAACCTCGTATAAAACATATGAACCGCCGAATCCCACTATTGTAGGAATCAGATACTTGAAAATCGAAGGCATACCTTTTGCATATACATTTATGTACCATACGGTAGCCCTTATCAAAGCATAATGAAAAAGATATATCCCCCATGATTTCTTTCGCATAAATTCAGTGAATTTATTCGTAAAATCACCCCATTTAGCCATAACAGTCAGCACGGTTAGCGACATAAAATAGGCGTATTCAATACTCCAAACCGTCATATTGGGATTAGCTGTTTTAAACACTGCTCCCCAACCTGTAACTATGCTTGCAGCACCGAGTGGAACAGCAATAATGAGGAAAACATACCAACGTGATTTCATTTTCTCAATCACCTCATCATTACTAAGGAACAGATATCCAATTATGAAAGCTGAAAAATATCGACCGAATCTGTACGCATCAATAATTGAAGAATTAAGAATATTCGACATTCCCCAAACAAAAACTCCAAGCAATATAAGAATCGGCAAATTGGCCTTTTGGGTAAACCTGTTTAGCTTATTAATTCCTATACACTGAAGCAGAGCAATCACTAATGAAAACAACCATAAGACCTGCAAAAACCAAAGCTGGCCTATTCCACACGCTGTAAGCATACCCCATATTGCAAGCTTGGAAAGATTCGGATTTATCAAATAATTATCCAATATCCCCTGAATCTGTGCTGTATAATATCCATGAATCCAACCGAATAATAACAATCCGACGAACGACGGTACGAAAAGCTTAAGCGTTCGGGACTTAATAAATTCTTTAACACTATGTTGCTCCAAATAATACCGTGTACTCATTCCCGAAATTATAAACATCAAAAACATATACCATGGACTAATAATGTAGGTAAACAAGTCCAAATATCGGTGGCCCTCAATAATTGTACCTATAACATTGGGCATACTCATTTCACTGTACATGGACTGAACATGATACAATACTACCAAGACTATTACCATCCACTTAATGTTATCCAAATACATTTTTCTCATAATGCATTATATCCTCTTGCTTTTTACTTTCTTCTCTTATATTCTGCGCAAACGCAATCGAAGAATCGGTATTCTGTTCACTATATATGCTGTTCCAATTACCCCCATTTGTGTAATCTAACGTATTTATCATAAATATTATATGCTATATTTTCAACCAACTTCCGTTTACTATCAGGTGTCTACAACATGGAATTTTTGTTCTTGTCCACCCTGGACACTTTATATTTAACCTTTATTCCTAAATTCTGAATACATTTTATCAAGTCGTTTTCATCTACCCCCTTAAGCTTGACCTTATAAGTATTCTGAATATGTGTTTTTCCTTTTTTAGTAACACCTCTTTCCATGATAAGCTTAACACTCTCACAAACACCCATTATTTTTGAAACAAGCAGTTTCTTATCTTCTTCGCTCTTAACCTCTATTTCAAGAAGTCTGACTCTGTCGGATTTATGGTTTTCCCAAAACGGTGCTTTCATATAGCAATAGTAAATTCCGAGAATTACAGCCCCGTACATTAATCCCAAAAGAACATAACCGGTACCGCAGGCTATACCAAATGAAATATCAATGAAAATACTTACTATTTCCTTCGCTGTTCCAGCTGCCGATTTGAACTTAATAAGTGCAAAAGCTCCGGCCACAGCAATACCTGCTCCAAAGTTACTTGATACCAAGAGAACAATCATCGTAATAATGGCAGGCAAAAGAGCAAGAGTAATTGCATAGCCCTTTGAACTGTTTGTTCCACTCGATCCCCAATATACATTTGCAAGAGCTCCGCCCAAAAACAATGCTACCAAAATGCTTACTATTACTCCAAGAAGTGTAATATTTGCTACTGTCCCATAAACATTAGTCAATAATCCCAAGTTCATTCCAAATCATACCTTTCATTTATATAGTTATCTTCACATAAATCCGCATACTCAGAAGACACTGTAATGCCATTTGCCACGGTAATCACTTCGCCATTTGCAGTGCCATATGTCTTTACACCTGCATTCGTAAGTGCATTCGCTGTATCCACAGCCTCTGTAACCTCTGCAGATGTACTTATAACGGCATATTCCGGCGTTGTATATGCAACAAGATCCAATGCCTGTTTTCTATCTTTTCCGTGATGTGGAATTTTAATCCAATCACAAGAAAGATTGATTCCGGAATCAATTAAATCTTCAATTCTGTCTTTTTCAATATCGCCGGTGAAAAGAAGTCTGTTTACTCCGT
The DNA here is from genome assembly GCA_018064425.1 of Candidatus Colinaster equi. Taxonomy (GTDB): domain Bacteria; phylum Bacillota; class Clostridia; order Lachnospirales; family Lachnospiraceae; genus Colinaster; species Colinaster equi. The sequence continues at coordinate 27,984 of JAGHVF010000059.1, forward strand.
ACGACATTAGACAAACCAATGATTCATTGTTGTCGGCATTTTTTTCATCTTCCAGATAACTATCATCCTGTGCAACTATTATTTCAATATTGACATCATTCCATTTATAAGTTGTATTCTCCGATAATTTTTGAACATTGGGTAAATCACCAATGTAATCCATAAGCGGAGCGTATAGCTTCTTTTTACTTACGTAATTGGGAATAAAAATTGTCTCTACATTGTAATTCTTGACTATCCTAAGTGCACTTCCGATATGATCCTTATCATAATGCGTAAGTATCATAAAAGAAATATCTTTAACACCTGTCTGCTCAATTTTTTCAACTATTTCGTCATAACTGTCTTCAAGTCCTGTATCAATAATTCCTATCTCATCGTTATGCTGTATTAAAGCCGAATCAGCATCTCCCACATTCAAATTTCTTACAATCAAAAGCCTGTCAGTGATCTCTGCTGCACCGCCATTATTAAAATCCCCTGACTCATTACTTTTTATTGGAGAAGCGCCCACAATTATTAGCACAACCAGCAAAATAGCAATGGGTATGATATTATAAATCAGTTTCTTAGCCTTATTATTCATAATTATCGCTTTTATCTCCGCCTGTTACCTGCTCATTTCTCTGATTATTAATACGAAAAGGTATCAACAATCTCCAAAAGTTCATTAATTCTGTTCATATAATAATCGCGCGCCTGCGCATCTTCCTTTGATAAGTTCATTCCCTTTTTATAACATCTTCTTACGAGTCTTACATAACATAAAAAGACCTTATATTGGAAAGTTTATCCGCAAGCCACAGTGCCTCAACATCCCTGTCCATTTAATCAAAGTAATAATAACACATTAATCCCATATTGACATACGCTAAGATAAACAAGTTTCTTAATCACTCTAATTACTCTTGGCAATCTATGAAGTGGTTTTAGGCTTCTCGATGAGGTTTTCAGCTATGTGTTTAATCTTACACATAACCCACGGAACCAAAATCATAACGTAAATGATAAAAATCGAATTACACAAAAACTTGGATGCATCACGACCGATATATTTTTGAAAAAAATCAATCGAATACGTATCCCAAAGAATCAGCACGCATCTTGGTAGGATCGACGAGTAATGAACCGTCTTCAAGGTACTGCAACGGATACTGTTTGAGCAGGTAATAAGCTACTAATACCGCGCAAAGTATCAATCCTCCTATCAACACCCATTTGTCACGTCTTATATCTTTATCTGTCCACTTCTCAATCATCACGGATACAAACATCACCAACACAGTGGCACCGCAAACCTAATTGATTATAACACAACTTTATTTTCATTACACTTTGACTAATTCTCTACCGACACTATTGACGTATCATCATTAATAAGTATATGTTAAGATAATAAAAGAAAAGTGTTAGCTATACAACACGCTAAGTGAGGACACAAATTAATGAATAAAAATATCAACTGCAAAATCAGAACTCTCGGAGTATTAATTCTATCCTTGATGACTCTTACCGCATGTAATACCTATAATACCCAAACGATAGCCGAAAAATCTGTCGACCTATATTCAAATGAAACAGAAGGTTGGGCAGATGAATCTAAATCTCAATATAACAGTAAGCTTCCTGTTGTCTATATCAATACCGAAGATTCCAAAATAGACAAAAAGGAGTACTCAAATGCGACCATGAAAATTCAGGGAAATGACCTGTGGCCGGAACAGTACGACGGTCCAATCCAGATCAAAGGACGTGGTAACTCTTCATGGGTAATGGACAAAAAGCCCCTTAAGATTAAGCTGGATAAGAAAACAAGCCTATTTGATATGAATAAGTCAAAGCATTGGGCTCTTTTGGCAAACTATATTGATGAATCCAACATGAAAAACCGAATTGCCAATGATATTGCCGAAAGCATTGGACTTCTATCTATGAAAAGCACTTGGGTACAGGTTGTTTTGGACGGAAACTATGCAGGACTTTACCAATTGTCGGAATCGATTCGTCCCGAAATAGTTGACGGACTTCTATTTGAGGTTTCCGCAGAATACGATGAGGACATCCAATTCCGTACGTCCACTTCGAAATGGCCGGTTATGGTTATAAGCACTGATGAAGTAACCTCGAAGCCGGAACTTCTGGATCATGCAAAAGAAATATGGAATCGCTTTGATGAAGCCGTCAGTTCCGAAGACGGATATGCTTCTGACGGAACATATTATGCTGATTTGATAGATATGGATTCATGGATAAAGTATTGGATGATTGTTGAACTTATGAACAATTCCGATGCCATCAAGAAATCACGATATGTTTCGTTAAATAACGAAGACAAGCTTGTTTTTGGCCCTATTTGGGATTCGGATTTTTCTTTGAACACATCGCCAAAAATATATACGGAATTACACTGGTCAAAAGAATCCCTCGCAATTGATGACCCTACCGGTTGGAAAATGATGGCTTCAACAGATGAAAATAATTTCCTGGATGAGCTTTTCTCCCATGAGGATTTCAAGCAAAGAGCGTATGAACTGTTCCTCTCGGAATTTTCTCCGGCAGTTTCATCTTACCTTGAAAGCAATACTCTGGAGGGGTATTACGCTTACTTAAAAGATGCCGCTTTAGCCAATGAATCTCTTTGGAGATTTGACCGTGGTTTTAACGGTGATTACGAGGCAATGTATTCCTTCTTAAAAGAGCGATTCGAATGGATGAAAAGTGAGATTTAAACATACATTGGGGCACTTTTGAACTCCAAACCAAAATTTAGATACTATTATTAAGAACTGCTAACATTATTAAAAAGGGCAACATATCACGAATTCTCGCAAATACATCGGCAGATTGAGAATGATATGAAGAAGCGACAAACATGAAACAGATATTATTCAATTTATTGGCCGAGTTTTCTGTTTTGGTATTGACCGGAATTTGCTTTGTAAATGTCTAAGCAGCAAACTTAGCCTGCAGCCTCGAATATTTCAAATGCTACTTTTTCCGCATGTATAGGCTTTAGAGACCTTTCCTTTGGGGTCATGGTGATAAATACTGATTCCCTCGGCACTTGTTTCAGACGCCTTTACCGAAGATGGAATACAGGTTTCAAATACATTCAGACTTCTGAATATGACTCATCCAAAACCGACATTATATCTTTGGTATAATTGTTCCTGGTATCCACCATCGTCCTTACAACACCTTTTATAGCCAGTTTAGGGTTAATCTGTCGCTTTACCTTATAAATTTCTTAATGAGTTGCTGAAGGCCTTTAACAGGCAGAAAAGCCATCTGTGAAGGTATGATAACTTCATCAGCTGCCTGTTTTACCTTTTGAAGTTCTCTATTTATAAAGTCATCTAGTTCTTTAACTTTTGCTGCAAGTCCCATTTCTGGCATCTGCTGTTTCATTTTCAACAACTCATCTACGATAGGGCGCAATTCAATTGGCAACTCTTCATCTAATAACGCAGAAAAAAGCATTGGGGGTGAGTTTTCTTATCTACAACCCATTTAGCTGCAAGTAATGGCCGAATAACATAAAAATATTTTTTGATACGAACTTCTTCACCTTGCAGATATGCTTGATTATTGTTATTAGCCATGTGCCAGTAGTGATAAAGATTTTTCTTCCGGGAATAATATTCCTGGCGCAATGCTTTTAATTCTTTAAACGATTCACTATCCCTATAGATAATAGGTGAGGCACACCATTCAAAGATTGATGGATTCGAATCATGCATTAGTTGTAAAGCTTTCTTCAGATCCCAACCATTAATATCTAGTACATCATCAAGTTGCCACTCTATTACATCCTTTGTTTTCTCTAATTTCAGATAATCTTCCAATGTTCTGACATATATAAATCTAACATCATAATCACTATTAGGAGATTCAAAGCCCCATGCTCGGCTTCCCGACTCTATAGCTGCAATTATTCTTACATTTTCTTTCTCTTCTATTTCTTTCAATTTTTCAATGATAATATCTCTCATCTTTGCCTGTTTTAGTTGAACGATGCACCATTTTGGGTGGGGTATTCAGGTTATGTAACTGCCTACTGGACTTGATGTTATTATTCATCATCTTCAGAGTAACCAAACTCTGCATCATATTCAATTTTCTCTTCTTCTGTCATTTCTTTGGGATTTTTAAGTGCTTCCTGAGCCTCTTTTACAAGTTCTTCCATTGATTTATTCATTATTTTGTCCATTGTTATCAACCTCCTTGAGTTTTTTATTAGTTTTACTAGATTGCATTTGTTTCCAGTTTTTCATACCTTCAGGTGACCATTCTTCAAATATTGTTGAACGATGCACCATTTTGGGTGGGGCATTCAGGTATTACATCTTGTATTTCATACAGCCAATCATACTATATATATGCCTTAATAATACAATTGGTTTTTCAAAACCCCTTATATCATTATAGGGCAATTTGCACCAACTGTTTTTTCTTGATAATCAGGTTCTCCTGTAACCATATAAATATTATTATACTGCTTCTCTGTAAGCCTTAATAATCTTACAACACCTGTTTTAGGTTTGACTTCAGCAATTCTCTTCAGCCCGGTATCTCATAATTATTTCTTCAATAAAGCGTGCCATTTTTTGTTTTCCGTAAATTTTAAATGGATCATAGCCCGATTGCTTATCTGCATGACCAATAAATGGATAATCACAAGTCGGAATCGACTCATCTTCTGGGACCCACGGATCCATAGTTATATAATTTCCTTTTTTTATAATAGCCATATCTTTCAGCAAGAAATCATCTGATGGATAGTCAGCAGACAGATGGGTCCAAATATCATATTGTCTTGCAGCATGCATCTCTGCAATCTTAATATGTAAGCTGACTTTTTGCTCAATTGTATTTCTATCGATTGGTTCAATAGCATCTATTGTTTTACCAGTCATAAATGCGTAACAGATTTCCGACCAAGTACTCTCACCAATGTAGCCATTAGGATTAATGACAAATATTTCATCTGCCATATCTATTTTAGACTTATGCATATCGTCGAGCATAAATTTTGTTTCTGTTAATGTATTCTCATCCATACCTTCCCATACTTCTTCATCACCTGAATGCCCATATAGACCAACTGATATTACAATGCAACCTTTAAGTGTTAACTCTTTTTGCATTTTAATGAATTCATCTTTGAATCTTGTACTTCCACATAATGTTACAACTCGATATTTTCTCATAGGAAGAACCTCCTTTCTTTACCTTAATTATACACTATATATATGTACATTATTTTGTTCATTGCATACTTGCTTGATACTGTTGAAAGCACTCTACCAACTGCATGATACGCTTTATCTGTGCAGCTTGTGTTGGTGGTTTTATATATTCATAATCATAGTATTCTTTTTCAGGATCCGGTCTTACACCTATAATTTTTTTATCCTTTAGGCAATTACATGCTTGTATTTTCAATTTTGCTAAACGTTTATCCGTCCCCCATGCTGCAATAATCACAGCATCTTCTTGCATTAATTCATTTCTGATTTCAGTTCGTTCTGCTGAAAATAAACTTGCTTTTTCTCCCAAGTTCTCCATCACACTCATTGCTTTTTCGTAATTACCCTCTTTATAATCCAACAAATTAAGAATTCTGACTTTCTTTAGTTTGCACTCATCCATAAATGCCATTACGCATTTCTGAGCTGGGTCACTCATTGCCTCGACTAAATTCATTTCTGCGTATTTTGAATTCACTAATGGTGTGAGATCTTTTTGTTTTTTACGACAACTTCCTGGATTTATCATTATGATATATGCGTCAATCGGCGCATCTAAATCATTTTTATCCACTATGTCTGCAAAAAGCCTAGCATCCCCTTTATTTTTATCATTAATTGGATAAAACTTTGCTAATACAGCATATTTCTTACGATACACATTTACTTTCTGAAAAATAAAATCCATTCTATGTTTCTCTCTATACTTTCTTATTTATTTTGCACAAAAAAGCTAGTATTTAAGCCATTTGTACAATGATCAATCAAGTTTCAAACAATGATAAGCATTCATTAAT
>JAGHVF010000057.1 GCA_018064425.1 Candidatus Colinaster equi
TTCCGCACACTTTCCGATGATTTCTCGACCTAAGCCACTCACTTTTCTCATCGATTTTGCTTTCCACACACTTTTCTCATCGATTTTGCGCTTCTTCAGCCTTTTCGATGAGTTCTCGACCTAAGCCACACACTTTTCTCATCGATTTTGCGTTTCTCCAGCCTTTCCGATGATTTCTCGACCCAGGCCACACACTTTTCTCATCGATTCTGCGTTTCCGCACACTTTCCGATGATTTCTCGACCTAAGCCACTCGCCTTTCCCTCAAAAACGCAAATTTCTCAAAACCGCAAATTTCTCAAAGCAGCAAATTACTCAAAGCTGCAGATTACTCAAATACACGACCGGTTCTCCTGATTTGCGTGACATCAAACGCATCTTCTCCGATACTGTATTCATAAAACGGCTCGTTACGTGAATAACTCTTTAATGCGCCAATATAGTCCGTAGAATACAAAAATCTTTCGTGATTTTCGCTTTCAAAAACAGCATCTGATTTGGCACCGGACAAAAGATTCAAATATACCGGTTGCAAATCAGCATAAGAAACAGCTCTCTCATCTACCGAGAAATCATGATGCTCGTCAACACCTTTGATAAGCAATATCGGTGACTGCATTTCGCCACCCATTCGATAGCCTGACATTCCATGATCTGCCATTATAATAATGGAAGAATTGTCATACACGCCTATTTCTTTAAGTTGAGTAAGCCACGCATCAATTATCTTCATGCATGCGTATGCCGTCTCATTATACGAATACAAGTTTTTATTATCATGCACCTGCATGTTTATATCCATATCTCTTTTGGCATGCAAACCTTTGATATGATAAAAATGCATTACCGGTTTGTCCTTCGTCACATGCATAGCAGGTATTGTCTTATAAAAAACATCATTTTTCCAGCAGAAAACCTCATTCTCCACAAGACCACCATTTAAGTCAATTGCATCAGGTTCTCCCGCTAACGCATTCGCATCTTTGGTTATGCTGTTTTGTTCTTTGCTTGCAGCAGACCGGCGAGGAACGTACTCCGCATTAACCTCATCGCCGACAGCCTTCTGATATACATTCAGGTAATCGCTTGAATATTCAAACATAGGCTTGTATGAATACGGCAAATATCTAAATGCGAGCAATTCATAAAAGCACTCTGTAAGTCCCATCATGTTACTTGCTTCAAAATCAACTTGTTTCCAGTTATTTATCCATTCGCGCGCACCGTCCTGCGGCAAAGTCACCGTCGTATATATGTTGGTTTCCCAGCCATCGTCATGCAGCGTGTTAAGTAACGGTGAATCGAAATACGCTTTTTCCACAAACGGGCCATAATCCTCTTGATTCAAATACTTCTCGCCCGTGATAATCTGCGGAATTGCAAAATCTGTAAGCGTGAACATTCCTGCATTGTTTTTGTAAAAAGTAAAATCACTAAGAATTTCCTTGCAAGTTCTGTTCTCACATTTTTTCCCTGCAGCAATCAATTCCTCTTCTTCATTCATAATATCATCAAACACTCTGGCATCAAAACTGTCCAAAACAAGTATATTCATATTGCGGCCTGACGAGTATTCATTATGTCCTACATTTGTTGCATAATATCCCGTCTTGGAGCCAAACACCCTGCCGTCTACAGATACGGTAACCATTGTTATTAATTGGACCAGACAGATACACACCATTACAACTCGTGCAACCGGCATGAATTTTTCCCATGTGAATCTATATATAAGAAGCAATACAACCAGCACCAAGCCAACAAGTCCAATCTGTGAAGCCATTCCCTCGGCTGAATAGAGCTCCCAATTTATTGATTCACCATTTAGTTCGCCGACGTAAACTGACATAAAGTTGCCTGAAAAATAAAGAAGCAGCGTAATCATCATCTCTATTCCGAGAAAATATCGATTTGCCTTGGGAATCAAAGATGTGACAGTATTAATAATCAGCAAAGCAGCAAACATTACCGCGGATACCGTAGCAAAACCCGGCAAAATATCCCACAAATCAAACCAAAAATCGCCGACATTTGTTGCATACATCTCATATGGCGCAAAAAACGTCAGCGTAAATGTCGCAAATATTGCAACCACAATTCCATCTATCAATTCTTTCTTATGCAAATGTTTCATATATTTACCTTTCGTACATTAACTTTGTCGGACGTATGCATTTCGGCAGACGCACTTGCTTTTTTCCATTCGCGTCGGCGGGACTGTACCATCTACCGTTCCTTGCAGCAAACGTGCATACATCTATAGTTCGCATAATGAGATTATACTTTCTGCCGTTCCTTGCAGCAAACGTGCATACATCTATAGTTCGCATAGTGAGATTATACTTTCTGCCGTTCCTTACAGCAAACGTGCACCACAATTATATGATAATAATTCTTAAATGTAAAAGAGCAAATGACGCAAAGCCCCAAATGCTCAAATACCTCAAAGAAAAAAACGTCAATTTGATGTGCAAAAACAGGTCGGAAAACTTTTTCAAAAAAATTAAAAAAAATGCTTGCATTTTATTCAACGACTTGTTATTATATACAAGCACGCGACAGTAAAGACAAACAAAAAGCGGTCGCCAAGTGCATTTTTCAAGATAATGGCTCGTTGGTCAAGCGGTTAAGACGCTGCCCTCTCACGGCAGAATCAGCGGTTCGATTCCGCTACGAGCTGCTAAAGACTCTAAAGCATATGCTTTAGAGTTTTTTCATTTTTATAATGCTTACATTTTTAATTTTTTGCATACTTTTCAAATTATGACAGCTTTAAGGATTTGTGCGTCCTTGGAGCTGTCATTTTTATTTGAAAAGTAATAAAACTTTCGGGTTGTGGTAATATCTGCGTGCCCCATTTGCGCCATAGTCAAGCTGTCGTCTACTCCGCTATCAATTAGCATCGTGCCGTATGTCTTACGGATCTTGTGCATCGAGCGTCGTTCTATTCCTACTGCGTCGCAGGCTTTATACAAATAGTTGTTGAAGCTATTAGTCCATATTTTCTTTGGGCCGTTCATCATCAAATATTCGCCTTTGCTTATTTCGCATATAATCTAAAAAGTCTCGACTGCTGCCAGGGTGAGAATTATGCTTCTAAGTCCGGCTTCGGTCTTGGTGTAATCGATTATCTCGTGCACTGTCCCTTTGCCAGTCTCCAGGTTCTTGTGTTTTATCTCCTGGCGTTGTATCTGCAGACGGTTTCCTTTGAGATCTGCTGCTTTTAACGCTGAAAGCTCACCCATTCTAATTCCGGTCTGGAATGTTAGAAGAATCCCAAGGTTTCCGACTGTTGGGTTTTCTCTCAAATACTCGGTTATGATTTGTACTTCGTCTTCAGAAAAAAACTGTGCCTTCTTCTCTGGCTTTGCGAATATTTTTTTGACAGCTCCAGATCTCCAAAAAATTCAGATATTGATATTTTTGTATAACCTTTTTTCTTGGCCATCTTGAATGTGCCAATTATTAGCGTGCGCATATTGTTGTATGCCTTACTTGTGAGCTGCTGCTCTCGGATTCTGCCAGTCGTTCGCGGTCTTGTAATTCCGGTTGACCTCTTCGGTGATTTTCTTCTTCTGCTCGTCTGTGACTTCGAGTCCTGCTTCCTGCAAAATTGTCTCAATGTTTTTCATTTTTCTATCTCCTTAAATGATTTGTTAACCGGACATTCTCCGGTATGGAAAACCGACGCCAAGGTTCGAGCCTTGGATTTTCTGGAGGGGTGGTTCCAGGAGACGTCCTTCCGTCGGTGCGTATTATGGAGTTCATCACGGGTTTTACCCTATTGCGGCCGCAGGATTTGAACCTGCTTCTACGGCTAAGGAGGCCGTTATGCTACCAGGTTACACTAAACCGCCATAAAAAAAGAGCCGGACGTATGTCGTCCAGCTCCGATTGCTCTTCCTTGCTGCCTATTCAACAAGTGACTATATGCTTTTTTACCTCAAAGACTACTAACTCGCCGTCTTTGTTTTTTCTGATCTCGACGTTGTTGCCTTTGTCGATCGCTTTGGTAACTCTTCTATAAAGTTCTTCGGCTGTCAATTCTGCTTCTCCTCTGCTGTTATTATTACATACTCGCAGAAGGTGTTAAATTTTTATTTTCCGTTATTTTCCCAAAGTTCGAAGCTCTTTTTTACTCTTTCCGGTGTGTCCTCTTTAAACTCAAACTCTCCTGTCTGCTCGTTTAGTGTCCACCATACGTTTTCGAAGCCCCACCAATATTCACTTTCTTGCCATCCAGTTGTCATGCTTTTCTACCTCCGTATAGTTTTTCATTAGCACACTTTTCCCATATATTCAATGCGAGACGTGGTGCTAGAGCTTTTTTAACGAATTCCTCCTCTAACTCTATATTATATTTATCAAAATAATATATCGTTGCTGTGCTCCACCTATACTCGCCATCACTGTAAAAATTGAAAGTGTCATTTTGTTTTTCCTCTGTTATGTTGTCGGTAAAATGTCCGGCCACTACTCCGGTTAACTCTCCGGCTTTTTGCAGATACTCGAGTATTTTGCTTTTTTGTGATTCTTCTTTTGTTTTGAAATTTTCTACAACTCCGTAATTATATTTACGCATGTATCCAATCTGTGTTGTCACTTCTTTCATTTTCATCACCTATATATTGGACTAAACCGTGTTAATATTTCGGTTCCGCCAGTTAATGTAATGTTTTTTGCTTCCACAGTTAACTTACCATATTGGTCTATAATAAGCAATCCGTCCGGGGGCATAAACTTCTACATTTAACATATTTGCAAGCCATTGTGCTGTGCAGTTTCCTTCCTCGTCTGCAGCTCCGGTGCTACAAGAAAGTAAGCGGATTGGTGTTCCTGGTGTGTAATCTTCTCGGTCTTTTATTATTTGCACAAGAGTTTTATTGTGCATTTTTTGTCCGAAGAACTCAACATATTGCTCAGTGCCATGTCCTACTACATCATACACTCCTAGAGGTGCCTTGTGGCCATTTGTAAGGTAAGCAAGATATAAGTCCTCTGAAAAATAGGCTTTTCAAGTTGTTTTGCTTGTTCTCTGATCTTCTTTTGTGATTCCCTTGTCGCTCTGCTAGCAGCAACGGCTCTTTTTGCCGTAACCGGTCCGGTGCTTGTGTTGATTACTCCGTACCGCTCCGGCTTTGGTCTTATTCCTGCAGAAAAACTGAATCGCTTATAATCTCCGAGCTGCTTGCTTAGCTTCGCTTGCGCCTTCTGTACTTCTTCCGGTGGTGCCTTTATTGCCTTTAGTGCTTCGAGTTCTCTTCTGCTCTGTCTGCTCTGTCGCTCCTGGCGTCTCTGCTCCTGGGTGGCTTCGTAATATGTATACTCTTTGCCGTTTATCATTACAGGCTCCGGTTCCTTATACTCCGGTATCGGATCGCCTTCCCAGTACGGATAGAAGTTATGCGAACAATTTACGCCCTTAAGGCCCGTTATACTTCCGTAATCTGTAGAATCGTAGAAGCATATGCTTTAGAGTTTTTTCATTTTTATAATGCTTACATTTTTAATTTTTTGCTTACTTTTCAAATTATGACAGCTTTAAGGATTTGTGCGTCCTTGGAGCTGTCATTTCTATTTGAAAAGTAATAAAACTTTCGGGTTGTGGTTATGTCAGCATGTCCCATTTCACTTGCTTGCTCAGCTTCGCTTGTGCTCTCTGCAGCTCTTCCGGTGTTGCTTTTACATTATAGCCTTTGTGCATGCTTCGACTGACTTCAATTTCTTTAATATACTATTCCCATTCCTTCTAACACCTTTTCCAAATCACGAATCGACAAAGGTGTTGCCGCTTTTTCATATGTAAAGAAAAGTGTATCGCCCAAATAAATGCTATTCTCTTTATATTCATTTAGCTTTTGAATATTTCTCATTAAATAATCTATATCACCGAGTTTTCCCAAATGCTCCAGATATTTTTCTCGTCTTTCAAATATGTCAAGAATAGTAAAATCCGGATATAAAATCTTACCGCTTTTCAGTCTTATTGGTTTCTCATACAAATATGGAATATTGTGATGATTAAGATAATTGGCAATAATCACTTCGCTTTTTGATCTCACACGTTCATCCTTGTCGGTGTAATGCTCGGTCTTATCATTTATATCAAACAGTAAACCCTCATATTCTTGAGATAGCCACCTATTAGTATATGTCTCATCATCCACAAGAATAGGATTTATCTGTTTTCTCACGCCTTCACCCAACGATGTATATGCAGATAGTAGGCTATCTCCTTCCAGTTTTGCCATTGCTTTCTCAAGCACCTTCAACTCATCTGTACTTCTTTTAAGCACTTCTTCATAATACCTTTTTTGACACAAGGCTTTTATTTTCTCATCTTCCTTTTTTGGAAGGTATAATCCGGTTTTGTCAGCACCGTCTGTTCTAACAAAATATCTGTATTTACCTTTTGTCTTTCCCGATGCAACATGTATTTTTCCATCAGGAGCAATTTTCAATGTCTCTTCTGCTTTTTCCGCAACGACTTTCAATGTCTCTATTCTGTTCGAAATCTGTGACATTAATGTAGATGGAATAATTTGATTTTGTTTTCTCATGATACGCCTTTCTTATCTGTTACGATTTTTAATAAAAAAATTGATTTTCGGCAACGAATTGTTGCCATAATGTGACTTCCCGTTGCCGGGATTGAAGATTTTGGTCTTTTCCGGCATCAGAATGTTGCCGTAGCAAGACTTCCCGTTGCCGGGATTGAAGATTTTGGTCTTTTCCGGCATCAGAATGCTGCCGTAGCAAGACTTCCCGTTACCGGGATTGAAGATTTTGGTCTTTTCCGGCATCAAAATGCTGCCGTAGCAAGACTTCCCGTTGCCGGGATTGAAGATTTTGATCTTTTCCGGCATCAGAATGCTGCCGTAGCAAGACTTCCCGTTGCCGGGATTGAAGATTTTGGTCTTTTCCGGCATCAGAATGTTGCCGTAACAAGACTTCCCGTTGCCGGGATTGAAAAAATATGTAATTTTCGGCAACGAGCTCTCGGCTCATCACCAAGCACGCCCAAGTATAACGCGACAAACACGACTAGTACAACCAAGTATAACGCGACAAACACGACTAGCGCACCCAAGAATAACACGACAAGCACGACTAGTACACCCAGGTCTATCATCAACAAGCGCCAACGCCCCGCATACAGCATTGGTAAGCACGCCCGACGCTCCAAGCATTCCAACACGCCCGACGCCCCAAGCATACCAACACGCCGGCACGCCCGACGCCACAAGCATAGCAACACGCCGGCACGTCCACGCATAATATTACCCAATCCACCTGAGTATGTCGTTGTACATTACAAATACCATTAAGATAAGAAGTAATACCACGCCTACCAGATGAACTATGTTTTCTTTGTCTGCAGGTACCGGCTTACCGCGCACTCCTTCAATTACCATAAATAGGAATCTTCCGCCATCAATTGCAGGTAACGGAAGCATGTTGAGAATACCAAGGTTAACGCTAAGTAACATTGCCAAGTTGAACATATTAAGCATCACAACCCACGGACCGTATGGTGCCGCTGCATCTTTGGTCTCATCGATTATCTGAGCCATTCCGACAGGTCCTGCCACATCGTCCTTGCTGCCATTACCGGTCACTAACATAACCAACGATTTGAATGTTCCGATAAAACCATATCTCACTTCGTAATATGCATACCTAAATACGCCTGAATTCTTGCAGCTTACGTATTTTCCGTAACCGTTAAAGCCCACAAGATATCTGTCATCTTCCTCATTATACTTTGGTGTCACTGTCACGGTATTCTTCTTACCATCACGCAAATATGTAATAGTCATATCATGACCTTTATTCAAATAAGTATTCAGATATATTTCTGTTGCAAGGCGCACCTTGCTGCCATTCATTTCCGTAATCACATCGCCCGGCTGTATTCCCGCTTCTGCGGCAGGATAGTCTTCCATAACACCGGTTATTACAGGTGAAGTCGACCCCGTATTCCACACAACAATCAAAGCAAGCAAATACGCCAATATGAAATTAAAAATCGGACCTGCCAAAATGGTAGCTATCCTTGCGCGCAACGGTGCCTTGTTAAAAGTGATTCCCTTATACTCCGTCAGAAATCCGTCATCTGCTCCGGCTTTCTTTTTATCAGTCGAATTAATCGGCAATTTGGACTTCATTCCCGAATATTTGCCTGTTGTATTCTCATCAACATATTCATCATGTTCACTGGCCAACTCTCCGAGTTTCTCAGCAATTGAACGACTGCGCACCTGCTCAGACGGCAAGCCTTCTTCATCCAGGTCGTATATACATGCTCCGCCGAGCGGGAATAAACGTATACAATAATCCGTACCGTTTCTGTGGAAGGATATAAGCTTCGGTCCCATACCGATACCAAATTCCGCCACATGAATACCATTAATCTTGGCAACAATATAATGTCCGAATTCATGACTGACTACAATCAAACAAAAAACAAACAGAAATAATATAAATGTCATCAAATTATCAAGCATAACCCAAATATCCTTATAACGCGCATCTACTTGCGCTTTAATCTATTATTACAACTCAGCGCATAACCGCCTCGCCTCAAAACTGACAATGCCGCATCTACGTACGCTTTGCTATATACTCATAGCACTCCGCCTCTGCATCAAGTATCTCATCCACTGTAGGATTATCAATAGCTTTGTGCGCTCCCATGCACTCTTCAATAATATCGTATATCTCCAAAAACTTGATTTTCTCTGCCAGGAACAATGCAACAGCCTTCTCATTGGCTGCATTAAATACTGTCGGCATCGTACCGCCAACAGTTGATGCCTTCTTGGCAAGATTCAATCCCTTGAAGGTCTCGTAATCCGGCTCTTCAAAAGTAATCTGCGCTAACGCAGCAAAATCAATACGATTATCGCGCATCGGTCTGCGATCCGGATAGAACAGAGCATACTGAATCGGCAATTTCATATCCGGCACACCAAGTTGAGCCACAACAGCTCCATCCACAAACTGCACACCCGAATGAATAATTGACTGAGGTTGCAGTAAAACATGTATCATATCGAGTTCTACGTTAAAGAGCCACTTTGCCTCTATTACTTCCAAGCCCTTATTACACAAAGTTGCGGAATCAATGGTAATCTTACGCCCCATTGACCAGTTGGGATGATTAAGCGCATCTGCCACGGTCATATCCGCAAGTTCCTCACGTTTTTTTCCTCTAAACGGTCCGCCGCTCGCTGTCAGCAATATCTTATCGATACGATTATTCGGCTGTCCCTGCAGTGACTGGAATATGGCACTGTGTTCACTGTCCACCGGTAAAATGGACACATTCTTCTTTCTTGCCAGCGGCATAATGATATGGCCCGCAGTAACAAGTGTCTCCTTGTTGGCAAGCGCAATATTCTTTCCGGCTTCTATGGCAGCTATAGTTGGGCGTATTCCAATCATACCTACTATCGCCGTAACTACTGTATCTATCTCATCCAATGATGATATTTCCATAAGTCCATCCATGCCCGACAGAATCACCGTATCTGTGTCTGCCACATGAGCTTTAAGTTCTTTAGCTGCATTCTCATCACACATACACACATACTTCGGCTTAAATTCACGTATTTGAGCCTCCATTAAATCTACCTGACTGTTGGCAGCAAGAGCTATTACCTTCAAATCATCGCTATATTCTCTTACCACTTCCAATGTCTGTGTACCTATTGAACCGGTACTTCCAAGAATCGTAATCTTTTTCATTTTTACACTTTCCGTCTCTTATTTTGTTTCTTCTTTCAAACCGCCGAATTTTCTATTTCGCGTATTATAAGCCTCAATAGCTTTCGTCAATTCATCCTTATTAAAATCAGGCCATGCCACATCACAGAAATAGAATTCGGTATATGCCAACTGCCACAATAAGAAATTGGATATTCTCTGCTCACCGCAGGTACGAATAAGCAAATCAGGGTCCGGCAAACCTGCTGTATCAAGATTATTATCAATCATATCAGCCGTTATTTTATCAGCTTCTACTTTTCCGCTTGCTACGTCCGCTGCAATTTTTCCAACCGCTCTTCTTATCTCATCTCTACCACCGTAATTGATAGCTATTTGAAAATGAAGGCCTGTATTTTGGCTTGTAGCTTCCTCAAGGTCTGCGATGGATTCCTGCAAATCAGGGTCAAGACCTGTTTTGTCGCCAATCACGCGCACGCACATGTTATTCTTATTGGCACGCTTTTTTGCATTGACCATATAATTACGCAAAAGTTTCATCAGGGCTTTCACTTCATCATCCGGTCTGCTCCAGTTTTCCGTTGAAAAAGCATATACCGTAAAATACTCTATACCCATATTCCAGGTTATTTCACACATATCCTCGACCACTTTGGCTCCCTGAACATGTCCCGCATTACGCGGCAAGCCCTTTGCTTTAGCCCAACGACCGTTTCCGTCCAATATTATTGCCACGTGCTTTGGTATTTCCATACTACTTATCCTCCCGGCTATATTCATCAAGATAGATGTCTCTCAAAAAAGGGCCTGCAAAGCAAGCCCTCTCATCTTTTATACTGTCATAATTTCTTTTGACTTAGCTTCAATTGCCTCATCAATATCTTTGATGAACTTATCTGTCATCTTCTGAAGACTATCTTCAAGATCCTTTATCTCATCCTCAGATATCTCATCCTTGCCCATCTTCTTGAGCTGATCGTTACCGTCACGTCTTACATTACGTACAGCTACCTTGGCATCTTCACCTTTTTTCTTAACTTCCTTTGTGAGTTCCTTACGTCTCTCTTCAGTAAGTTCCGGGAACACCAATCTGATAACCGAGCCATCATTGGATGGAGTAATTCCTACATCTGATGAAAGAATAGCCTTCTCGATCTCTTTAATCAGGCTCTTTTCCCATGGTGCAATCTGTATCATACGTGCCTCAGGTACTGAGATATTACCTACCTGCTGAATAGGTGTAGGTGTACCATAATAATCTACTTTAACCTTATCAAGAACATGTGGATTGGCTCTTCCTGCCCTGATTGTCTGATAATCGGTAAGTAAGAAATCATATGCCTTCTGCATTTTCTCATTATATGTCTCTAATCTAGCGTCCATTTATTCCTCCAAATCTATACAGTAACGGTTGTACCCTTAAAAGGACCTTTAACCGCATGTACAATACTGTTTTCTTCATTCAATGCGAATACCTTCATCGGCATCTTATGTTCTCTTGCCATAATTGAGGCTGTCATATCCACAACCTGAAGATTCTTCTCAATTACCTCATCAATAGATACTTCATCGTATCTGTGCGCATTCGGATTGGTCTTTGGATCCGCGTCATATACCGCATCCACAGCCTTTGCCAAGAAAATGCATTCTGCATTAACTTCTATCGCACGTAACATTACTCCTGTATCTGTAGAGAACAACGGGTGGCCTGTACCGCCTGCGAAAAATACAACGTGACCTCTCGCAAAATACTTATTTGCTCTGTCTTTAGAGAAGAGCTTTGTAAACGAGCCACATTCAAACGGTGTCAATATATTTGTCATCATACCTTCACCGCGGAATATCTCGGATACATATATTGCATTCATGATTGTGGCAAGCATTCCTATCTGATCAGCTTTTACTCTGTCAACAGTCTTGGCAGAACGACCTCTCCAGAAATTACCGCCTCCGATTACAACACCGACTTCTATACCATCATCCACAAGCTGCTTAACCTGCTTGGCAACGCCGATAATTGTGTCATCATCAAAGCCCATATGCTTATCGCCGGCAAGAGCTTCACCGCTAAGTTTCAATAATATCCTTTTCATTAAAAATCTCCCAAACCTAATATATTAATCCTTGAAGAAGTTTGAAGGGCTAACGTCAGCATAACACTGTGAGCACATACCTTCTACAGCAGCACCGTTGTTAATCTGTACTGCCTTAGATTTGATATTACCCATAACAATAGCTGTCGCATCAAGAATAACAGGTCCGTGTACATCAATATCACCCTTTACCGCTCCTGCAATAACTGCGCTTGTTGCATAGATGTTACCGCGAATAACTGTGTTCTGGCCTACCTTTACGCTACCTGTACTTGTTACATCACCTGTAATCTTGGCATCCTGAGCATATACCTCAGCAGCTTCGGAATTACCTGCAATAGCACCTGTAACATTAAGCTTACCGTTTATCTTAATATTACCGTTAACCGTTCCTACCAAATCAAGCGAACCGCTGCTAATTACATCACCGTTAACTGTCATCATCTTTGTAATAGTAGCAACTTCATCACTGACAAAAGTAGCGGCCTCCACTGCCGGTTCCTCATATGTAGCTGTCATAACAGGTGCAGGCTGCGGAGCTGCCGTCTCAGCCATAAAGCTTTCCATTGCCTGATCCATCTGCTCATTAGCAGCAATCATGTCTGTAACATCATCAGTATGTTCAATGCCCATTGATTCCTCTGCTGCTGCAAAAAGTGCATCTTCATCAAGGACATCATCCTTAACTTCCTGCTCTTTTTCAAGCATCTCCTCTTCAGGAACCAATTCATTAACCGCCTGTGACAAATCTTCTTTCAATTCTTGAAAAAATCCCATTATATCTTCCTCCGTTATAATTTAACTTCTGTGTTGAATTACCTCTGTCCCTTCGCCTATCGGTAGAATCTGCGTATCATCCATTGCAAGTATCTGTTCTATAATCTCCGGCAGTGCTTCCACTGTAGACGTCTTACTCCCCGAATCATGCAACAATATTATCGTTGTATCACGATTGCCAATGCTGCTCACGCAATTATTCACTATCATCTTAGTCGGTAGTGCCGGATTGGTTGCATCGCCGCTGGATACATTCCAATCATAATACGTCACCCCTTGTGACTGTAAATATTCACACAGTTCATCCATATCGGTCTTACTCACCGTATTGGAACTGCCACCCGGAAATCTATATATTGTTGGAGCCATCCCCGTAGTCTCCTCAATATAATCCCGCAGCTTCTGATAATCTCTGACGAAGTCCTCTTTACTCCTGTATATGTCCCTATAAACATGACTATACGAATGTATGCCTATGCTATGGCCTCTGTTGACTATATCCTGATATCTCTCAGGATTGGTATCCGCTTCCTCTCCGGTCACGAAGAATGTTGCCTTGACGCCATATTCGTCCAATATATCCAATATCTTCGCAGTATTGGCACTCGGACCGTCATCAAAAGTCAAATACACTTTGTGCATATGCATATCTTTACTGTCTGCAGATGTGTCGGGTAAATCATCCTGCTTGGTCTCATCAATCACCGGCACATAATCCGCATACGCATCTATCTCGCTTTGCAATTGCGCCGTCAACTTGAGCTGACCTTCATATTGAGCCGTCATCTCATCCAACTGATTCTGCGTAACATGCAATCTGCATCCTAACCATATGCATAATGCGATAGGAACGGTAACAAGGATAAAAAAGGTCGAAATTATCATTACCTTAAGGCGCTTAACTCTACGTTTACGTCGTAAAGTCTTCGCACTCTCATCCATATCTGTCTATCCTCATTTTTTCAAAATAAACCAAGAATAATTATAACTTTTAAGGGACTTATTTGCAACAAGAAGTTGTTATTTTACATATCCCTCAAACAGTATTGGAATACATATTTTTTTGTCTTATAATATTTATT
>JAGHVF010000062.1 GCA_018064425.1 Candidatus Colinaster equi
GAATTATAGCTATTCTCTAAAATATTTATTTTCTTCAAGTGTTCTACCATTGTTTGATAGAACATAAAACAAAATATTATGGATATCAATCCAAAGCCAATGTAGCTTAATGCATTCTTTTTCTTCATAATGTATTAATTAACCTTGTCTATAGCCTGTTCAAGATCTGCAATGATATCTTCCGGATTTTCCAATCCAACCGATAATCTTATCAATTCAGGTAATATTCCCGCTTCAGCCAATTGGGCATCATTCATCTGTCGATGTGTATGACTTGCCGGATGAAGTACACATGTACGTGCATCGGCAACATGTGTAACAATGCATGCAAGTTGAAGATGATTCATAACTTCTGCAGATGCATCTCTACCGCCCTTCATACCGAAAGAAATAACTCCGCATGTACCGTTTGGCATATATTTCTTTGCCAAATCATAATATTTGTCACCTTCAAGTCCGGGATATCTTACCCATGCAACCTTAGGATTCTTAGATAACCATTTTGCAATTTCAAGTGCATTTGAGCAATGCTTCTCCATTCTGAGAGGAAGGCTTTCCAAACTCATATTGATATAGAAAGCATTCTGTGGGGACTGAATTGAACCCAAATCTCTCATCAAATGAGTTGTACATTTTGTAATGTACGCTGCTTTGCCAAATGATTCGGTATATGTGAGACCATGATATGATTCATCAGGAGTACATAATCCCGGGAATTTGTCAGCATATTTGCTCCATTCAAAATTACCGCTGTCAACAATACATCCGCCTACAGCCACACCATGACCGTCAATGTACTTTGTTGTTGAATGAGTAACAATATCTACGCCAAATTCAAATGGTCTGCAATTAACAGGTGTAGCAAATGTATTATCAACAATCATAGGTACACCGTGCTCATGTGCTGCTTTGACAAACTTATCAAAATCCAATACAACAAGTGCGGGATTGGCAATTGTTTCTCCGAAAACGCACTTTGTATTTGGCTTAAACTTTGAACATAATTCCTCATATGAAATCTCAGGATCAACAATTGTACATTCTATTCCCATCTTTTTCATAGTCCATACGAAAAGGTTAAATGTTCCGCCATATATAGCAGATGAAGCAATAAAATGATCTCCTGCTTCACAAATATTGAATACCGCAAAGAAGTTGGCAGCCTGTCCTGAACTTGTAAGCATAGCACCAACTCCGCCTTCCATATCGCAAATTCTCTTTGCAGCACAATCATTTGTCGGATTTGCTAAACGAGTATAGAAATAGCCACTGGTCTTAAGATCAAATAAATCTCCCATTGCCTCGCTTGTTTCATACTTAAATGTTGTACTCTGAACAATCGGTGTATTACGAGATTCACCGTTTTTCGGATCCCATCCTGCCTGAACTGCTATTGTATTTATGCCGTATTTTTTCATATTGGTCTCCTTACTGCGCATCGCTCCAATTAGTGTATACTGCCTGAACGTCATCATCTTCATCAAGCAAATCAAGAATACGCTGAATCAATTTTACAGTTTCATCATCTGTAACATCAACATATGTCTGTGGTAACATTGTTACTTCGCTTGAAACCATTGGGATTTTGTTATCATTTAACGCATCTACAACAGTCTGAAATTCATCAGGCGTTGTAATCACTTCATAACTGTCGTCTTCTTCGTTAAAGTCTTCTGCTCCCGCATCAAGTGCAATCATCATCAAATCATCAGAATCCATATCGCACTCTTCTTTATCGATAATAATCTGACCTTTCTCGTCAAACATAAAGCTTACACAACCCGGCGTACCGATACTGCCCTGGCCCTTTGTGAAGCAGCTTCTTACATTTGCTGCAGTTCTGTTCTTATTATCTGTAAGTGTTTTTACAATAATAGCTGTACCGCTCGGTCCATATCCTTCGTATGTAATGTTCTCGTAATTTACATTACCGGCTTCTCCGGCAGCCTTCTTAATACCTCTTTCAATGGTATCATTAGGCATGTTATTAGCCTTTGCCTTGGCAACAACCTGTGCAAGCTTAAAATTGTTTGCAGGATCCGGTCCGCCTTCTTTAACAGCAACAGCTATTTCTCTACCGATCATTGTAAATACTTTACCTTTTGCAGCATCATTCTTTTCCTTTTTGTGTTTAATGTTTGCAAATTTTGAATGTCCTGACATCTTATATATCTCCTTCTTTTGTTATTCTTCTTTTACGTCAGCTTTTTCAGATACAGTGTCTGAATCTTTAGTTACCAACACCTGCTGAATCATATTATGATTAACTTCAAGGACTTTGAAATTATATCCATCCACAGTTACGTCAAACTTGGTTTTTTTATCCGGAATACGTTCCATTTTCGAGATAAGAAAACCGTTAATTGTTTCAAACTCATCGGTTTCAAACTTTATCATTAACTTTTTTTCGAGATCTTCAAGCGGCGTAATTCCCTCAATGATGTATTTATCATTGCCGTGTTCAACAATCATATCCTCATCAAGATCGTATTCATCCAATATGTTGCCGACTATCTCTTCAAGAATATCTCGCATTGCAACAATTCCCGACGTTTGACCGTACTCATCTATAACAACAACCATCTGTAGCTTTGTTGCCTGCATTACAGAAAAGAGCTTGTCAATTTTTCTCGTTTGGGGAATACATCTGGCTTCACGTAATATTCCATCAATCGAATCGATACGCTTTAACGGATTGCCTTTCACTCTATACAGACGCATCGCATCTTTGAGGTGAATAATTCCGACAATATGATCCAAATCGCCGTCATACACCGGAAAACGTGAATTATTTGCATCTAGCATCACCTCAAGTGCATCACTCAATTTGGTACTAACATCTATTGCAACAATGTTGCTTCTGTCCGTCATAATATCTTTTGCCTGCTTATCGCCAAACTCAAAGATATTATTTATCATCTCAGCTTCGTTGTCTTCGATATATCCCTGCTCATGGCTTTCATTTACCATAGAGATAATCTCTTCTTCCGCTTTTTTGTTATATTTTTTATTAACCAATAAAACATAAACAAAATACAGAATTAATATCAAAATGTCATTAATAATTACTGCTGTTAATGTGCTCAAATACTATCCTTTCAAATATGTTTGCTCGAACGTTAAATATATCACTTTTTACACATAATCGTCAAGATTACACACCGCTTATATCAGCCAAGCAAGTAAGCGGAACATCATCAAAATAATCCTTTGTAAAAACAAGTTTTCCGCCTTTATAATACATTCTCGGAACTCTTTTTCCTATAACACATGCCAACTCATAATTAAGCATTCCGGACCAATCTGCCAAATCTTCAATTGTGATTTTTTCATCACCGTCACGACCGATTAAAGTTACAACATCTTCTTCGGTAACGCCTTCGATATCGGTCACATCAACCATCATTTGGTCCATGCAAACTCTTCCAAGTATCTTTGCTCTTTTTCCGCGTATTAGAACTTCACCTACATTGGAAAGTAATCGAGGATATCCATCTCCATATCCTATAGGAACAGTGGCAATAATCGTATCTTTTGACGTTACAAATGTTCCTCCATAGCTTATTTGCGTATTCGGACCAACTGTTTTTACATATACTATCCTGCTTCTTAAGCTTAAAAGTGGCTTAATGTCCAACTTACTCTTATCCACATCGTTCGAAGGCCACATTCCATACATAATTACGCCGGCTCTGACACATACATCATTGGCTTCAGGCATTGCAATAATTCCTGCGGAATTGGAACAATGAACAATATCAAATTTGAAATCAAGTTCTTTTTCACATCTGTCTACAAACTCATGAAAAGTGTTCAGTTGCTTAACAGCATATTGTAAATCCGTCTCATCCGCTCTGGCAAAGTGAGTAAAAACACCTTCAACCCTAATGTTTTTAAGTGACAATGCCGTCTTTACAAGATTCATTCCTTCTTCATTCGGCATAACACCGATACGACTCATTCCCGTATCCACTTTAATATGAACATTGCACATCAATCCAAGCTTACGAGCTGTCTCATCCAACAATCTTAATGTGTCTTCTCTAAAAACAGTAATGCGAACATCTCTGACTATCATTTCATCATAAGAATACGGAAAGGAATAACCAATTATTATAATCGGCTTTCTTATGCCGTTATTCTTAAGCTGTAATGCTTCTTCGGCAGTCGCAACAGCATAACCGTGCACATACGGAAGCTTTTCCATCTCCATGGCAAGCGGTAAAGCACCATGTCCATATCCGTCAGTCTTAATTACGCATATAATTTTGGTATCTTCTTTTGTAAGTTTATTAATATTATTTAGATTATAAACAACATTATCGAGTTCTATTTCTGCGTATACTCTTCTATAAATCTTCGACATTATACTAGAATTTCTCCATATTTTTCTATGACATCACTGGCGATCATATATGAACGTCCATTCATCTCAGCCGCCTTCTGCCCTGCCATACTATGAATGTATACAGCCATGACAGCCGAATAGAACGGGAAGGTATCCTTTGCAGCTTCGGGCACTTCGACAATATTATCTTTCTTAAGATACTGTGATAAAAACGAAGCCGCAAGTCCCGTCAACACATCGCCGCTTCCTGCTGTTGCCAACGCATCATTTGCAACCGTATTAATAAATATATTGTCATTCTCACATACAACCGTATAAGAATCCTTTAAAACAAGAATACTGTGAAATTGCTTAGAGAAAAATTGACATACACCCGTCTTATTATTAACAATATCATCAATGTTTTTTTCAGATAATCTTGCAAATTCTTTTATATGCGGTGTGAAAATTATAGGCCTTCTGGTATCGTCATTACCTTGTCTATCCAATAGCATAACTTTCAGTCTTTTATTTCTGCTAAGAATGTTTATTGCATCCGCATCAATAATAAGCGGTTTATCACTATTAAAAATGCACTTCTTTAATAATTCTGTTGCGATATCATCCGTACCTATTCCCGAACCTACCGCAATACAATCGCACCAATTATTTGCTTCGGTAAAAATCTTCTCAATATCCGAAGCCTCCTTATATGTATGTACAATAGCTTCAGGTAATGCTGCTATAAGAATGGCTCTGTTGGCTTCTTCCGTAATAACGGAAACCATTCCACATCCGGAACGTAATGCGGATTTTGCAGCCAAAATACATGCACCACTCATATCCTCTCTTCCTGCAATAATAAGGACTTTACCGAATGTTCCTTTATTTCCTTCCGGATTGCGTCCCAAATCGATTTTGTCGGCTCTGTCTTCATCATCAAGATACATAAACATTTCAGGCTTATTATCATAAAAACAATAATTATTTATTCCGACATTCTTTTTAACCAGCATTCCTGTATGTCTTGAACCATCATTAAGAAACTGGCCTCTTTTATAAAATCCGAAAGTAACTGTTGTATCTGCCACAAACGCTGTTCCTAACACTTTTCCTGTATTGCAGTCTATTCCCGATGGTATATCAACACTTATCTTATATCCTCTCTTTTGATTGAGCTTTTTGATAAGTGATGAATAATCGCCGGCAATTGAACGATTAAGCCCTATTCCAAATAACGAGTCAATGATAATATCATATTCCTTATTATCCAATTCCTGCTTAATCGTAATACCATACTGCTTTGCAATATTCACCTGATGCGCAACATTTTCGGAATAATCCGATTCATCAACAGGAATAAGCAAATCAACCATGTAATCATATTCTTTTAGTATTCGACCTGTCGCAATACCGTCGGCTCCGTTATTTCCGTTTCCACATACAACAAGAATGCTCTTTTGTTTCTTTGGAAACTGTTCCAAAACATAATTGACAACAGAGCATGCAGCTCTTTCGATAAGGCACTCTTCACTTATGCCATGTTTATCCATAGTGTTTTGATCGTACCTTTTCATTTCTTCTTTTGATAATAAGAATTCTTTCATAGTCACCCCACTATTTTTTGCTTTCCGAATTATCCTCTTTTTCTGTTTCCTTCTCTTTTTGCTTCTTTTGTTCTTCTCTTATTGCCTTAAGCTTTATCATTTTTTCGGTCGGATCATATTTCATATCAAACAAATCTATCACATCCGGTCCGAAAATATCATGCATATAGGAATACATTATTGCATTATGTATTTCCATTTCCTGTTTTCGTACAACATTCTTTTTTAGTTCGATTCTGATGCTATCAACCCAGGCTGCCAATTCATCAATATCTTTCTCATTCTCATGTAATGCGTCATAACACATATCCACCGTAATATACATGATTTTGCGATTAATATCTTCAATATCTTTTGGCAAATCCAATAACTCTTCATCGTTTGCCGCTAATTTTTCGTTACATTCTTCAATAAGTCGCTTATTTTCTTCCGACTTCTTATCTTTGGATTCATCATCCATGCACGAAACTATTTCATCCATCAACTTCATTTTAAGTTTCTTCAGCTCTTTGGATTCGGTATTTAACTTACCCTGTCTTTTCAATAATTCATTAAGACTGTTCTCAAGTTTCTCAACTTCAGGAGTCTTATCAATCATAGTCCATAATTTGTGCCACTTATTGTCTAATGTAACAATAGGTATTTTTTTGCTATTAATTGCAGCGTTAAGTGCATCAACAGATTTGCCCATATGTCCCTCTCAATCAGTCAACACTATTATTCTTTGTACTTAAGGTATAACTAAGTTTCATTAAACTGTCGCTCAAATGAACATTCTCAACAACAACCCCATCCGGTACATTTAAATCTGTATGTGCAAAATTCCAAATAGCCTTTATCCCGCAGTTAACCACTCTGTCGGCAACAGCAACAGCTCCTGTTTTCGGAATTGCGATAACAACAATGTCAATTGAATGTGCAAGAATAAAGCTCTCAATTTCTTCCATCGGCATAACTGTCAATTCACCGATTTTTTTACCAATCAAGGCCGGATTTTGATCAAATATTCCTTCAAAAATGAAACCTCTGTTTTCAAAATTACTGTAATTGGTAAGCGCCCTTCCGAGATTGCCGGCACCAATAATGATTAGATGATGATTCTCATGTAGACCTAAAAGTTTGCCTATTTCGTTGTATAAATACTCAACGTTATATCCGTATCCCTGCTGACCAAACCCACCAAAATTATTGAAATCCTGACGAATCTGACTTGCAGTAACTTTCATAAGTTCAGATAGTTCCTGGCTTGATATTCTTTCTACTCCCTCATCTTTTAAATCACCCAAATATCTGTAATATCTTGGTAATCTGCCGATAACGGCAGGGGAAATTATTTTTGAATCCATGTTATCTCCTAAATATATAAAAATCCAATATCTATTATAAAGCTTTGATAATTATTTGACAACTTATTTGACGGCTTGTAAACTATCTAAAGTAGCATAAAATATGCATACGAAAGGTGTAATATATGATTCTGTCAGTTAATAATATTTCAAAAACTTTTACCAATAAAAACGTACTTAATGATGCTTCATTTTTTCTAAATGAGCACGACAAAGCTGCGCTTATCGGAATTAACGGTTGCGGCAAAACCACCCTTATAAATATCATAATGGAAAAACTTAGTGCCGATTCCGGAACTGTAACAATATCCAAAGATACTACCGTCGGTTACTTACCTCAGAATGCAATTGTAGAATCAGATAATACCATCTATGATGAAGTGATTGCTGTTAAGGCTGATTTGTTGAAGGCGGAAGAAAAACTTCGAGAAATGGAAATGCTGATGGGTGAATATAAGGGTGAACAATTGAATGACCTTATGAACGAATATCATCTAAAGTCAGAACAATTTGAACGTGCCGGCGGAAATATGATTATGTCCGAAGTTTACGGTACATTAAAAGGCTTGGGATTTGATGAAAGCGATTTTAATACACCTGTGAAGATTTTGTCCGGCGGTCAAAAAACAAGAGTTGCACTTGCAAAACTGCTTGTAGGCAGACCTGATATCATCATCTTGGACGAGCCAACCAATCATTTGGATATGAGTTCGATATTATGGCTTGAAACATATCTCCTCAACTATAGCGGCACAGTGCTTATCGTAAGTCATGACAGATTTTTCTTAGACAAAATTGTCAATAAGGTTATTGAATTATCCGGCGGCCACCTGAACACATATACCGGCAATTATACGGATTATGCGGCAAAAAAAGCGATCCAACGTGTCAGTGAATTAAATGCATATTTAAAAAATGTAAGAGATATAAAGCACCAACAGGAAGTTATTGACAAACTTCGTTCTTTCAATCGAGAAAAATCCATCAAGCGTGCCGATTCTAGGCAAAAAATGTTGGATAAAATGGAAGTTGTCGAAAAGCCCGAAGAAATTAACGACCAAATGCAGATTGTTCTCGTACCGCGAATCGAAAGCGGTAATGATGTTTTATCCATCGAAGGTTTAACCAAATCATATAGCAATACATTGTTTGACAACATTGATATTTTTCTGCGTAAAGGCGAACATGTTGCCATTATAGGTGATAACGGCACAGGAAAAACAACCATATTAAAAATCATCAACGAACTTGTCACTCCGGATAGCGGAAAAATCAAGTTGGGCGCTAATGTCACCATTGGATATTACGATCAGGAACATCATGTATTACACGATGAAAAGACAATTTTTGACGAAATATCAGATGAATATCCGACCCTTACAAATACTGAAATTCGTAACGTTTTGGCAGCATTTCTTTTTACAAACGATGATGTTTTTAAGAAAATTTCTTCATTATCCGGCGGCGAAAAAGGACGTGTTTCGTTAGCAAAATTGATGCTATCCGAGGCAAATCTGCTAATTCTCGATGAGCCGACCAACCACTTGGATATCACTTCAAAAGAAATACTTGAGAATGCATTGAACAACTACGAAGGAACTGTTTTGTATGTGAGTCACGATCGATATTTTATCAACAAAACTGCCGACCGTATTCTTGAATTAAAAGACCAAAAGCTTTTTGAGTACTTGGGCAACTATGATTACTATCTCGAAAAATCCGATGAATTAAATAAACAATCATCCGATACTGTCGATAATATCGAATCCGTCCCACATACAACTCAGAAATCATCTGCCGCAGTTGATTATAAAGCGCAAAAACTTGCTGCCGCTGCTGCAAAACGAGCAGCAAAAGAACTGTCAGATGTCGAAAATGAAATTGAAAAATGCGAAAATCTGCTATCAGATATTGAAGCCGCTTTAAATAATCCTGCAAACGGCAATGATACCGCAAAATTGATATCATTACAAAAGGATAAAGAAAAATATAATGAACTTCTCGAAGAATTGATGACAAAATGGGAACAATTAAGCGAGGATATGTGAAATAGTTTCTGTTGCAATAAAATAAGCGAGGCAAACAGCCTCGCTTAAATTCTACATATTTGCTCTTATTGCTTCAATAAACTCTTTTGAGTTAAGTACTTTTACATCATTAAGCGATGTAATCAATGCCAAATCTTTTGTCATTTTTCCTGATTCAATAGTATATAACGTTGCCTTTTCCAATCTATCGGCAAATGCACACAGTTCATCTATTTTATCAAGTTCACCTCTCTTACGAAGTGCACCGGTCCATGCAAAAATAGTGGCAACAGAGTTGGTGCTTGTCTCCTCACCTTTTAGATGCTTATAATAATGACGCTGAACTGTTCCGTGAGCAGCTTCGTATTCATATACACCGCTTGGTGATACCAATACAGAAGTCATCATTGCAAGTGAACCAAACGCGCTCGAAACCATATCGCTCATAACATCTCCGTCATAGTTCTTACATGCCCAAATAAATCCACCCTTGCTCTTCATTACACGTGCAACCGCATCATCAATTAACGTATAGAAATACTCAATTCCAAGCTCTTCAAATTGCTGTTTGAATTCATTGTTATATATTTCTTCAAAAATATCTTTAAATGTATGATCATACTTTTTAGATATTGTGTCTTTTGTTGCAAACCAAATATCCTGCTTTGTTGCAACTGCGTAGCTAAGACACGCTCTTGCAAAAGAGGTAATACTCTTGTTTGTATTGTGAACACCTTGGATAATACCCGGACCATCAAATTCGTGTATTGTTTCACGGGTTTCATTACCATCTTCATCAGTGAAAACAAGTTCAGCTTTGCCCTTGTTAGGCACTTGTATCTCAACATTCTTATATACATCACCGTAAGCATGTCGAGCCAATGTAATCGGCTGTTTCCAATTTCTAACGCAAGGCTCAATACCTTTTACAATAATTGGAGCACGAAATACTGTACCATCAAGCATAGCTCTTATTGTTCCGTTTGGGCTTTTCCACATCTTCTTAAGCTTATACTCATCCATTCTGGCAGCATTTGGAGTAATCGTAGCGCATTTAACGGCAACACCATATTTTAACGTTGCATTGGCACTGTCAACAGTGACCTGATCATCTGTGGCATTACGATTCTCAAGACCCAAATCATAATATTCTGTCTTAAGATCAACATACGGAAGAATAAGTTCATCTTTAATCATCTTCCATAATATTCTTGTCATCTCATCTCCGTCCATTTCAACTAACGGAGTTGTCATCTTAATCTTATCCATTTTATCCTCCAAGCAAAAATTCATTATGTCTATAATACATAATTAAGTATTATAAATCAATTCTCCGGATATGCTTCCTTCAAACCATTGCGCACCATATTCTCATATGCGTTAACAATGTGCCTGTTCGCAGCGCTCTCAGCTTTCTTGGCATCCTTTTGTTTTATTGCTTCCATAATCATCTTATGTTCTTCCGTTGATTCGCTTCCGCGCTTATTTTGAGAAAGTGTCTTTCGTCTTACTCTTAACACATATTCATGATACTCAATCAACTGATGCTCCAACATTTTACTGCCGCATGCCTCATAAAGTATCTCATGAAATCTGTTATCAAGCTCTGACATCTGCGCTGCATGACCTTTTGAAGAATGAAATTCAGATAAACATATATTCTCTTCCATCTCATTCATCTGTTCATCGGTTATATTCTCGGTTGCCCATTTTGCTGCGAGACCTTCCAGCATCGATCTGATCATATAGATATCTTTTACATCTTTTGCAGTTATACCTGTAACATATGCGCCTTTATTGGGCACAATTCTTATTAAACCTTCAAGTTCAAGTTGTCTAAAAGCCTCTCTAACAGGTGTTCTTGATACGCCAAGTTCTTCGCCGATGGCGATTTCTCTAAGTTCATCACCGTTACGATATCTGCCGTCAAGAATATCTTCTCTAATTTTGGAATAAACTCTACCTCGTAAAGAATATTTATCAGTTACTTCATCTTTAACATTCATTGATTGCTCCTTTTGTGTTAATTAAACATTAACCTTATAAATACCCTTTTCAAGAGTAATGCCAAGCTTTGAACAGTTCTTCTTAATAACCGCAAGAAGTTCGTTATCGGTAAGTACCGTTACACGACCGGCCGCATATTCTTCATCAACCCATACCTTGACATCCTTAACCAAATCACACGATTTATCAATTTTACATGAATCGGGCAATTTAAAATATGTGTTAATCCAGTGTGCGATTCCTGCCAATCCTGACGTATTTGATACTGCACATAATACAGGTCTGTTCAAGAATTTATCTGTATCAAAAATATTGTATATTTCCTCATTCTTAAGTAATCCGTCAGCATGTACGCCTGCTCTGGTTACATTGAAATTCTTTCCGACAAAAGGAGTTCTCTCCGGAATATGATATCCGATTTCCTTTTCATAGTACTCGGCCAATTCGGTAATAACAGTTGTATCCATTCCGTTCAAATCGCCTTTTAATTGAGCATATTCAAATACCATGGCTTCAAGAGGTGTATTACCGGTTCTTTCTCCGATACCAAACAAAGAAGTATTAATAGCCGAACAACCATATAACCATGCTGTTGTAGAGTTGCTTACCGCTTTATAGAAATCATTATGTCCGTGCCATTCTATCAATTCATGCGGTACTCCTGCGTGCGTATGAATAGCATATATAATCCCCTGAACAGAACGTGGTATAACAGCTCCCGGGAAATTTACTCCATATCCCATTGTATCGCATGCTCTGATCTTAATCGGAATCTTATATTCATCCATAAGCTTCATAAGCTCCAAGCAAAACGGCACAACATATCCGTATATATCTGCTCTTGTAATATCCTCAAGATGACATCTTACAGCTATACCTTCTTCCAGACAATCTCTCACTACGCTAAGATAATGATCCATAGCCTCTCTTCTGTTCATTTTCAACTTAAGGAAAATATGATAATCCGAGCAAGAAACCAAAATACCGGTTTCCTTCATACCAATTTCTTTTACAAGTTTGAAATCTTCCTTACTTGCACGAATCCAACTTGTTACTTCCGGGAATTTATATCCCCTTTCCATACATTTATATACCGCATCACGATCCTTTTTACTATATAAGAAAAATTCACTGGCTCTAATCATACCGTTAGGTCCGCCAAGCTTGTGCAAATAATCATAGATTGTAACAATCTGCTCTGTACTGTATGGTGCTCTTGATTGCTGACCATCACGAAATGTTGTATCGGTAATCCAAATATCCTTTGGCATATTGTGCGGTACAATCCTATCATTAAACGGAATTTTGGGAATCTCTGAATATGGGAACATATTACGAAAAACATTAGGTTTCTCAACATCATTCAAAATATACATATGTTCCTCAAGCTCTAATAAGTTATTTTTTTCGTTAAGTGATACCGGGCGATTCTCAAACCCCTGAAATTCCTGATTCATCATTAGCTGCTCCTTTAATTTCATTAGTATCATTAATAATATTAATAATATTTATATCATATTTATTAAAATTAATACTGCATAATTGTATACAATTATACGATTCATGTCAATACTATTATTATATACTATCAAAAAGGCCCTCGGATAAAAATTAATCCAAGAGCCTTTTCGAAATACATGCTATTCAATAAATTCCAACAATGTATTCAATACATCATTAATGTTAATCGGTTTACACAAATGCTTGTTCATTCCGGCTGCAATTGCTGCCTTTTTATCTTCTTCAAATGAATTAGCCGTCATTGCAATAATAGGAATTCTCGCATATACAGAATTATTTAGCATTCGAATCTTTCTTGCCGCTGTATAGCCATCCATAATAGGCATCTGAATATCCATCAAGATTGCATCATACGGCGAGCTTGCATTTTTGACCATCTGCAACGCTTCGTAGCCGTCTGCGGCTTCTTCAACTACAAGTCCCGCTTCAGCAAGTAACTCATGCGATATCTCCCTGTTAAAGTCGTTATCATCAACCAGTAAAATTCTTTTACCTACAAGATTTTTACATTCTAATTCGTTATCTTCCATCGTAAGCGAACTACACTTTGGAGGCTCACAACGTTCAAACGGCAAAATACAGACAATGGTTGTACCGACATTCACTTCACTTGTTATATGAATCGAACCTCCGATATAATCAACAAGTCTCTTTACAATTGACATACCTAATCCGGTACCCTGTATTCCGTTTTGAGTTGCTGTCTTCGAACGTTCAAACGCATCATATATATGTGCCAGGAATTCAGGCGACATTCCCATACCCGAATCACTTATCGTAAACTTGAGCGATATGCAATCATTCTTAGTCTGTGGCATTTTCTCAAGTCTATAATTAACCTTTCCTCCTGTATCTGTATACTTAATAGCGTTTGACAAAAGATTAAGTACAATCTGATTAACTCTAAGTGCATCACATAATATACAATCTTCTTCCAAATCAACAAGTTCATATGTAAAATCTATACTCTTGCTATACGCCATATCTTTGATGATCTCAACAGATTGGTTGAATCGTTCCTTAATTCTTTCAGGATTATTCTGAAAACCGAATTTACCGGATTCGATTCTTGACATATCCAAAACATCATTAATAAGCGAAAGTAAATGCTCTCCCGAAATAGATATCTTTGAAAGGCAGCTCCTTACATATTCGGCATCATCACTGTGTCTTTGTGCCAATGTAACAAATCCTAATATCGCATTCATAGGAGTTCGGATATCATGACTCATATTGAATAAGAAATCTGTTTTTGCTTTATTTGCTGATTCTGCAATATTCTTTGATTTGACCAGCTTTGATTTTATAGCTTCTTCTCTCTTTATACGCTCATTGTCATCAAAGAATCCGATTATAAAAGTATTATCATCATTTTGCGACTTAATTACTTTTGCCATATAATACGGATTCGTATCATTTGCAACAAGTCTGAAATTAAAATAGTATGACGCATTTTCTTTGAATTCGGACAAAATTTTTATTTTGCTTAATTGATTATTGACCATTGACTGATCTTCATATTGCACCAATTCTTCAATAATCGATCTCTTATCTTCGAAAAAATTGTTATTTTTACAATGCATATGGCTTTCATAACAATTATCAAAAATTGAACTGTTACTGTACAAATCATAATTACCGTTATCAAAATTAACACATATCATAACCTTAAAATCATTTGATAAGCCCATAACAATGCCCGACAGCTTATCATTTTCCTTCTGTAACAACTCTGTCACATACTTTTCTCTATCCGATGTAATATTTACGGAATAAATGACTACTGCCGTAACCATAAAGCCAAGTGAATACATTGGTGCATCAGGCCATAACATCTGTCCGAATCCGAAAGATAACGGCATAACAGAGAATACTATGGCAGACCTGTAACGATATTTGTGCATATCATCTTTGCCTTTATATCTAAGCACACAAGATACGCCATAGATAATAAGCACAATATAATATGCAAATTGCATATAAAACATAAAGTCACGAAGCTTATAAGCATGATAATATGCATCTTCGTCTATCCAAAACAATTGATTGCTCCAAATATTTGAAACAAGTACAAGTATTTGAATGATAAGAAATATTCCACGACAGACTTTGACAATCTTTTGTGTTGCATCCTTAAGTGCAATATAGCGAATGGTATATCCTGCCCAAACATAAGCAGACAATGCTGCCAACAAGTGGAAACTATAAGACGATACTGTATATACAGCTTGATTAACAATAAAATTACGCGAACTTAACAATCCCCAAATCATATCTGCAATGCAGAATACAAGAATAAATTTGAGTAGTATCGAATACGGAACATCAACTATTTCTTTATATTCAGTTGCATATACTCTGTTCAGTAAAACAAGAATTACAATTGCGCTGACTCCGGCAACAATTGCATACATTACTCCAATGTTAAACATATGTCTTCCTCATGATTTGTCTAATTCTTTGTTATATATTATATTATTGTCTGAATAATTAGTCAATTGATTTTACCAAAGAATATAAGAATCTACTGGGTAAAATTCTGTTATCTTTATCTCCTTTTACATACGAAATATAGAGTTCATTTTTGGCTCTTGTCATTGCTACATAAAACATACGCCTTTCTTCTTCTATCTGTTCAATTCCAATGCTCCTCTTATTTGGCACACTTCCTTCGTTAATGTGCGGAAGAATGACCATATCAAATTCCAGTCCCTTCGCCGCATGATAAGTCATAATATTCATATTGTTGTTATTATCTATGCTTCTCTTACTATTAAGCATTTCTTCATATTCCTCACAATATGTAATAAAATCACTTAATGAATTAAATTCCCTGCTCTTTGCCTGAATCATATCAGCCAACATGACGTAATCCTCATATCGCTGCCCTCCAACAGTCAAATTGCTTTTAACATAGTCATCATATCGTATACCTTTTCGAATATAATTTATCTGAGAATACAAATCCATTTTGCTAAGATTCCTAATCTGATATTCAAATGTATCAATAACATTTTTCATATATGGGCGATTTGCCGACATTTGTCTCAATCTGTCAAATGTTATTTTGTCTGTAATAATATTTTTCCTGCTAAGATAACGAGAAGGTTTATTCATAATCGGGAATAAATGACAAACAGGAAGTTCATCCAAACATTCAGCGAGGGAAATGTAATGTGCAAAATCTTTGAAAACTGCAGAATTGTAAGGATTAACAACTTTCTCCTTCATTGAGAATTCAATTTCATTTTTTGCTAACAATTCTGCGTAAATTGCGTTTTCTCTGTTTGTTCTTGTAAGTATAGCTATACTGTTATGATTGTTTGATTCAATCTGTGATTTGATTAACTTGATTATTCTTTGATTTTCTTCTTCCATACATCTATTGGCAATAATCTGTACATCTTTCCCCCTTCTTCCAATCCCAACAATTTGCTTATCAAAACGGGTTTTATTTTCGCCAATCATTTTTGCCGCACAATCTATTATTTGCTCGGTCGACCTATAATTAACGGACAATTTCACTATCCGTGCATTTGGATAAATATTCTTAAAGGATAACATTAATTCCGGACTGCCGCCTCTGAAACGATACAGACTCTGATCATCGTCACCACATACCCAAAGATTGTTTAAAGGATACGCTAACATTTTTACAATTTCAAATTGCACTTCATTTATATCCTGATATTCATCAATGAGTATATATTTGAAGCGTTCTCTATATCTTAAAAGAGCTGCAGAGTTTTTAACAAATAATCGTTTGACTTCAATCATCATATCCTCAAAATCAATAAAATCATTACTTTTCAAGATATCTGTATATTCATTGAA
>JAGHVF010000001.1 GCA_018064425.1 Candidatus Colinaster equi
TTAATGAATGCTTATCATTGTTTGAAACTTGATTGATCATTGTACAAATGGCTTAAATACTAGCTTTTTTGTGCAAAATAAATAAGAAAGTATAGAGAGTAACAAATGATACTCTTGTTGTGTTGCCTATAACAATTGTATGTGCAATTCTTTTATTGAAGACAGGACAGAATACAAAGATTAAGGGAGATGCAGCAATTGCAATGATATCAGTTGGAGCACTGGCATTTGGCTATTTGCTTATGAATATCTTTTCAACATCATCCAATCTTTCAGGAGATGTGTGCTCTACATTGTTTGGTTCAACATCGATTCTTACCTTGAAAAAAGAAGAGGTTTGGCTATGTGCTGTATTATCTATTGTGGTTGTGCTATTCTTCATTTTCTTTTATAACAAGATTTTTGATGTAACTTTTGACGAGAATTTTGCAAGATCAGTAGGAACTAAAGTCGATTTATATAATTTGATTATTGCGATAATAATAGCAGTGATTATTGTGCTTGCAATGAATTTAGTTGGCTCATTACTGATTTCAGCTTTAATTATTTTTCCGGCTTTGTCGGCGATGCGTTGTTTTAACAGCTTTAAAAGCGTAACAATTTGTTCAGCAGTTATTTCTGTTATCTGTGCGTTAAGCGGAATTGTAATTTCAATTTTGGCTGGTACACCTGTTGGATCTACGATTGTAGCTGTAGATGTTGTGGTGTTCTTTATATGTTACATAGCAGGGAAAATTGTGGGAGGAAGCAGAGCATGAGAAGAAATTTATTTGGATTTGTAATCATCATGATGATGGTAGTAATGTTGACAGGTTGCGGAAATACGGATTCTAAAGCCCCACAGGTGATTCAGAATCAGATGCAGGAAGCTGATAATAATACAGAAGGAAGAACAACAGATGGCAATGTTGATGTAGATTTGACAAAACTTAGCAGTACGATGGTTTATTCAGAAGTTTATAATATGATGTATACTCCCGAGAATTATATCGGAAAAAATGTAAAGCTGAGTGGAATGTTTGTGGCATATACCAATCAGGATGGAAGCCGGTATTATCCTGCGGTAATTATCGCAGACGCGACTGCCTGTTGTTCCCAGGGACTTGAATTTGTTTTAGAAGGTAATCCATCTTATCCGGAAGGGTATCCGGAAATAGAAACGGATATAACAGTTATAGGTACATTTGAGACTTATTTAGAGGATGGGAATACTTATTGTAGGTTGAAAAATGCAAAAATAGAATAGCTTTGAAAATTCTATTTTCTTAATAGTGCTTAAAATTTTTACTTCTCTTGAAGTTAGATGGGAAAAACAACAAGAGCATATTGATGGAAACATTGCGGATGCATATTACACTTCGCAAGATAGGTCGATATTCTGCGCCGAGAACGAATCCAACGCAGTATCAAACTATTATAAAGAGCAGGAAGCAATAAAAGAGGGCTACACAAATAAAACTTGGTGTACAGTTACGCATTTATGTATTGAATTTCGGCTTCCGAATAATATTGAACAAATCTCTGTATTTGAGGGCGTTGCATGAGAAATTGCCCTGCAATTCATAACTATTTTTGTTTTGTACAAGATGAACATCAAGAGTGTTACGCATATACACAAATATGGAGTCAATTTCGTTGTATTCAAGTTCTTTCTTTACACCATCAATGGTATATTCAATAATATCCGAATACACGTTGACTCTTATATTTCTTAATTTGTCGCGTCGACCTGAGTGATGTAGGTTGGTGAGAACAAAATTATCACCAAACAGATACTCATGTGATCCATTGTTTCTGGCAGTAGAAAATTTCTCGTATAAGTGAGATTTCTGTCTGTCGCATAAGTCGGTAATAGTGTAAGTTTCGCCGTCGACAGTCTGTAAATAGCCATATTCATCGTAGGTAGATTTGAAACCACATTTGCATACAAGCTCAGTATTGGTGGTGGTCATATCGCTGATTTGGCCACATTTTGGACATTCATAGATACAACATTCAAGACCTTTGCAGAGCTTTTTACCTTTATATTTGATACGAAGTTTATTTTGTATGGCATAGGCATCCGTATATAAGTGTTCATTGATTGCTGAAGTAATCTCGTCTACTGTCATAGTTTTGAGCTCATTTTTGCTTAGCGCGAATTCATTAAGAGTGATTTGGCCTTTTCGGGTTGTAACACCCCACCTTGGCTGAATAAAATAGCCGCCGTTAGTTGTAAGCATAATGAGATTACATGAACTCATCTTGATTAGTTTGGCAATAGAAGTGTCAATATTTTGACTTTTTCCGTCAAAGGTCATTGTGCCTGTGGGGAAAATCATAACATTCTCACCGCGCTTTAGACTTACGGCCATCTCGCGAATGGTATCATAAGCACTTACACCACGCATATGGATGATTATATTCAGACAGTTTATAGCAAAACGTCTGTATAATGGATTTCTAAAGACATTTTCTCCGGATACAAAGCGGATATATGTCAGACCATAATATGAGTTAACAAGGAATTGATCCACTTTTGTAACATGATTGGCTAATATCAAATTGCCACCTTCCGGAAGTGATCCGCCACTTGGATAAATATCGTGATTACGATATAGAAACAACCTTAAAGTGGTTGTTACAAAGCAATACCAGAATTTGTAATGCTTATCACGTTTTTTTATACTTTCTTCTTTTTTCATTACGGTGGCTCCCTAGGGTGAGGATGAGTGACAACTCTTTTGTTGACTTCAATCATTATATCAAAATTGTGTTCATTTGAATATTCAAATAATGTATCTAGCATGCGAGCAAATTTGATTTTTGACAATGAATATGCGATAATTTTTTTGGAAATATAATGGTAAAATTATGTATATACAGGTAAAGGATAATGAAAGATAAGATATTTGATTATTTTAGAGTAATAGGACAGATTAATGCACAGATTTCCAAAGCGAATTCAATTGACGAAGCATTACATGTAAGCCTGAAACTCATACATGACATATTTGAAATGGATGCATCCATACTGTGGTATGAGACTGATAATAGGGAAGTGTTAAGACCATTTTTCTGGTATGGTTCATATGATTTTACTTCTGTCGCAAATGAAAAAAATGATGGAAGCGTCGGCACCTGTATTACGAGTCAGGCTGCAGTCAGACAGTTGGATTATAAGGTGGGCAGTGACAACTTTGTCGACACATATTTTAATGACAAGAAGGTAATATCGAATCTTGTTGTACCGATTACTTGCAGAACTGAATTGATTGGTTGTATTCAGCTTATCAAGTTTGAAGGTGGGGAGGCTATCGAAGAGGATTTGGCAGATGTATGTGAGATACTTGCAGACATGGTAGGCCTTGCATTGTTGGAAAATGAAAAAATAGTTGGAGAATATAAGTTTAACAAAGTAATTCTTAGTACAAGAGGAATCCATAAATCATTTAAAAGCGGTGAAGAGATGTCTCACATTCTGAAGGGTGTCAATCTGGATGTATACGAGGGAGAATTTCTTGCAATTTTAGGAGAATCAGGATGCGGTAAGTCGACTTATCTCAATATTATTGGAGGAATGGACCAGGCAGATGAGGGTTCATTTTTATTTATGGGTAAGGAGATGGTTAACGCAACTATTGGTGAACTGACAGATTATAGAAGATATAATATAGGATTTGTATTCCAGAGTTATAATCTTATGCCCAATCTTACGGCAAAACAGAATTTGCAGTTGATAGCTGAATTGGTAGATAATCCGATGAATGTTGATGAGGCACTTGAGATGGTAGGTTTGTCTGAAAAGAAGAACAGATATCCGGGACAACTTTCAGGTGGTCAACAACAACGTATTTCCATTGCCAGGGCACTTGTTAAGAAACCTAAGATTATTTTTGCCGATGAGCCCACAGCAGCACTTGATTATGAGACAAGTATTGAGGTGCTTTCCGTTTTTGAGAAAGTTGTAAAAGCAGGAACTACACTTGTAATGGTAACTCACAATGAGGAGATTACCAGAATGGCTGATAGAGTGTTGCGTTTTAGAAATGGCCAGACATATGAAATAACTATAAATAAGAATCCTGTTTCAGCTAATGAATTGGTGTGGTAGTAATACTGAATGCAACCAATGATGATAGACTTTTGGCAGGAAAGAGCTGATTGGGTATATATATGAAAAAGACACACTTTATAGAATTAATCAATAACATAAGAAGAACGCGTGTTGCATTCATATCAATTATGATTTTTGTGGCACTTGGAGTGGCAATATTCCTTGGTTTTTCATGGATAGGTGATGGACTGGTAATATCATGCGTGAATAATAATGATGTCCATAATATGCATGATTTGCATATAAAGTCGCCTATCGGATTGAATAGCGCAGATATGGAAAAATTAGCCGATGCTGAAGGTGTTGCTAACATAGAAGATCAGTTAATTGTATATGATTTTTTTACTTTCAACGATAAGGACTATCAGGCTAAACTTACGAGCATTACGCCTACAGTTGATACGCTCACATTGGTAGATGGCAGACTGCCTGAGAATGATAATGAGGTGGCCATTGATTTTACAATTGCGGAGAGTGAAGGAATTAAGGTTGGCGATGTCATTACTTTCAATAGTATTGCAAAAACAGAGACAGATGGTATTGCCAAAATTATTAAGTTTGATGTCGATAATGATGATATTGCCGAGTTATTTGCAGAGAATGAAGAATCAGTTGAATATTTGACAAATGATGAGTTTGTTATAACCGGCACAGTACTTAGTCCGCTTTATGTAAATACTATATCTGCTAAGTACGGTTTATCACCAACAAATGGGATTGGTATTGATGTGGGATTATATGCAGATAAGTCTGCGTTTAAAGCAGATGCCTTTGAAGGGGCTAACGATATTCTCATTGTAGGCGATAATCTTAAAGGAATCTATCCCAATTCGGATGAATATAGGGAAAAGAATGATCAGTTCAAAGAAGAACTTGCGGGAATTATAGACGAGATAGAGGCAGATAAGAGGACTTATTTTAATGCGAAGATAGATTCTATTCGAGCAAAGGTTAATGATAAGAGGGACGAAGTTCTGCAGCAGGAAGAAATGCTTAAGCAGTTAAACGCTATGTCTCAAGAGAATATGACAGATATTGAGGAGGCTTTAAAAAGTTTCGATGAGATTGATGAGAAACTTGATGAACTTACCAATAATCAGGGCCTGACAGACTTGCATATAAGCAATAGGAGCTCAGTGGCATATTTGAATAATGTTGATATTCTAATGAATATGACCAAGAAACTGAGATTTAGTATGGCTGGTCTCTTCTTCCTGATTGGAATACTTATATGTTATAGTGCACTGACAAGAATAATATATTCTCAAATCATATGTATAGGAACTAAAAAGGCGTTAGGTTTCAGCCGTAGAGACGTAATCGTCTATTATCTTTTGTACGGTGGTTGTGCCACAGTCCTTGGGTGTGTAGCAGGGGTGCTTATCGGCATTATTTGTGAAAAATTACTTTTAGGCAGATTGAGTGTACTATTCATATTTGATAGCTATGTCAATTATATCGGAATAAAGGAAGCCATAATAATATCAATATTGCAACTTGTAGTTATAACAATAGTTTCCTATATTGCTTCATTGGATGTTTTGCGAAGAAGGGCAATTGAACTACTCAATGATAATACTAAGCCGTTGGGTAAGAGGCATTTTTATGAGGATTTTAAATGGTGGGAAAAACTGCCGCTTTATAACAAGATTGTGGTAAATAATTTTGTCACAGATACCAAACGTGTTATAGGTACTGTAATTGGTATTACCGGTTGTACTGCCTTAATTGTTACAGGTATGACGTTTAAACGAAGTATTGATAAGAGCTATGATTTGCAATTTGATGACTATTACCTGTTTGACAACATTGTCTATTTTGATCCGAATACAGGGGAGAATACAGCAGAAGAAATAGAGGCAGTTTTAGATGAATATGGAATTGTAAATGCAAAGACCAAGATAACTTATGCTATGTTAGATGAACCGGATGGAAAATTGACAAATCTTATGATTTATGTTCCGGTAGATGTTGAAGACTTTAAGAAATTGGTTAAACTTGAGCCTCAGGAAAGTGTGGACGGAGTTGATCCATATGATGGCATATGGGGGCAGTATGCTTATAGAAATTATTATAAGGATATAGATGCATATAAGTTTGATGTAACTACACTTGATAATGATGAGATTAAAGTGGAATTGGACGGATTTGTAAAAAGTCATTTAACGGTTGGAAATATGTATGCTTCAAAGGAAGCGTATGAGCAGCAGTTTGATGATGATGCAACGCCTAATGCTTTCATTTGCAAATATGATAATGTGGATGCAAAGGAAGTTAATGCCAGACTTAAATCTATAGATGGATACCAGAATACCAACGATTATATTGATGTGGCTAAACATTCATTTGGTATGATATCGGTTATATCTGACGCTTTAGCTTATATCTATATCGCGCTAGCTGTTATTTTATCGGTGCTTATGGTATATAACCTTTTTGTTCAGTTCATTGAAGAGAAGAGAAAAGAACTAATCGTAATGAGAATTAACGGCTTTTCTCTTAAGTCGGTTTATAGGTATGTATATATAGATGCAATCGCCCTTACAGTAATTGGTGTGATATTTGGAACTATAGTCGGTTGCATAATGGGAGATATATCAGTTGCAAATTTTGAGAGTTCAATATCATATTTTGTGAAAACACCGGATTTGGTTAGTTGTGTGACAGGAATTGGGGGAGCTTCAATTTTTACATTTATCATGTGCAAGGTAGCACTTCTTAGAGTGAAGAACTTTAGTTTATCTGATATGACTAAATAGAAAAGGGCGTAAAAGTGGATTATTCAGCGGCAAATCAGCAATTATGGAATCCGTTATTACAAATATGCCTCATTGCAGTATTTGTGATAATGGCTAATATTATCAGAAGAAAAACAACTTTTTTCAAGAACAGTTTGATGCCAACAGCGGTTCTTGCAGGATTTCTGCTTTTGATTCTTAAGATTACAAACATAATATATGTGGATGTAAGATTTATGGAAATGCTTACCTATCACTGTATAGCGATAGGGTTTATTGCTATGTCGCTTCGTGTGCCGGCCGTAAAGGATAAGGATACAAGTGACCATGTTGGTCTTAGAAGCGGTGCATTGATAGTAAGTACCTATCTTATTCAGAGTATAGCAGGACTGATTATTTCAATAGGACTTGCATATACTATAATGCCAGGCTTTTTTAAAGCGTCGGGGATTTTACTTCCATTAGGATATGGTCAAGGTCCGGGACAGGCTAATAATACTGGTACTACATACGAGATTACCTGGGGCTTCACAGGGGGAAGGAGTTTTG
Source organism: Candidatus Colinaster equi (assembly GCA_018064425.1). Classification (GTDB taxonomy): domain Bacteria; phylum Bacillota; class Clostridia; order Lachnospirales; family Lachnospiraceae; genus Colinaster; species Colinaster equi. The sequence goes on from JAGHVF010000001.1 coordinate 7,384, forward strand.
GACTTGCTCTTGCGGCAGCAGGATATATATGCGCTTGTGTGGTAGGAGTACTTGTACTGAATATTCTTGCAAAAAAGGGAAAGATTAAAAAAGTCAATCACGAGAAAGTGTCTGGCTCTGTTACGGTTGATACTTTTCAGTCCGAATCAGAGATTCCGATATCAGAGTCCATAGATAGATTTTCTATTCAAGTGGCCCTGGTGTTTGCTGTATATATGATTACATATCTTGTAACAAAATTTGTGACAGGCTTTTTATCAACATATATTCCGGGTGTAGCTTCGCTCGTCAACAGTTTGCTTTGGGGCTTCAATTTCATAGTTGGCTCGGCATTTGCCTTTGCAGTAAGAGCACTACTTGATAAACTTAGAAGAAGTAACATAGTAAAGCACCAATATCAGAATAACTACCTTTTATCAAGAATATCAGGTGTAGCTTTTGATATCATGATTGTTGCGGGAATAGCATCAATAGAGTTGGAAGAGCTTAATGGCTTGTGGCTTCCGTTTGCACTTATGGCACTAATGGGAGCTATAGTAACATATTTGCATCTAGCGTGTCTTAGCAGAGTGTTGTACAAAAATTATTATTATGAGGGGCTCATTTCTATGTATGGAATGATGACAGGTACAATAAGCTCAGGCGTACTGTTACTTAGAGAGCTGGATCCATATATGGAAACTCCTGCGGCAAATAATCTGGTGGTTGGTTCGAGTTTCGCAATATTATTTGGTATTCCAATGCTTATTCTTATTGGAATAGCACCTAAGTCGGATTTGATGCTTTGGGTAGCATTTGCCTGTTTTGCGATATATTATATCTTACTGTGCGCAGTAGTGATGCACAAACCGAATTGTAAGTTTTTTTTCTTAAAAAAGCAAAAGAAACAGTAAGTGCTTTATTGATTGGGCGGTAGTATATACCGACGTAGGAATAATTAGGGTAAGTAAACTTGTTTGGTAATGAAATTTGAAAAAGCGATAAATTTGTCGTATGATATCTTTTATCCTGTAGGAGTGATATTTGGAATCATAACAGCAAGTATTTTATGACCTCGGCATAATTGCCGGGGTTTTTCAGTATAACGGGTTCAATTTAGAAAGGGTGTGATATAATGACTTAAATTCTAATTGAACTAAGTCGATGCGCGACGGCCTGCCAAGGCTGTGGCGCAGTTTTTATTTTTGAATTTACACCATTATATGGACTTTATCATATCTGATGCCGGAAATGGCAAAAAAGTGCAATCCCGGCAACGGGGAAGCCACAAACGCCAGAAAAGCCGCAAAAGCTGAAGAAGCTGTTGCCAATCACCGCAATTAAGAATCAGTTAAGAATTACACAAGGGACAAGTTAAGACATGGTTTCTCAGATGAGGTAATGTAAGGTTATCAAATTAAACTGACATAAAACGGTTTGCAAAAAGAACAATGTAAGCAGGTATATGAGGAAAGAGGAATGAAAGAGAAGATTACAACAATTTTGAGAAGTAAGAGAAACAAGGCGTTGATAGGCGGTGTCCTGGTGGCAGTATTGGCAATCGGTGCTGTATCGATAAGTGCCAATGCGGCAACGAAGGTCAATTCATATAAGGCTGACATCGGTGCGTTGGCGAGTACTATGGAACTTAACGGTAAAGTTGAGTCGGATTCGGAAAAAATATATTTCTCAAAGGTTGACGGAATTGTCGGAGCGATACAGGTTAAGGAAGGCGATTTTGTAAAAAAGGACGACATCATATTAACTTATGATGCTGAGGAAATTGCAAGACTTACTGCTATAGCCGAATATGGTGCTGAGGCTGAACTTGGAAGTTATAATAATTCAATTCAGACCGGTAACAGAACCGCGGGACTTTACGGAGAGGCAACAAGAAATCTTGGTGTGCTTAATCAGCAGATAGAAGCTACACAGATTACATTGACACAGAAGCAGAATGAATTGGCAGAGAGAAGAGCAGCATTAGCCGATGAAGGTGCGAAATTGCAAATATCTTTGATAGAGTGGTCTGATGAACCGGATTCCGAAGAGTATGAAAATCTTCAGAAATTGATACAGAGCAATGCATACGAGCAGCAGTATGCAAGTGATATTATGGATATGGAAAAGGAGATAAATGATCTTAATATCGCTTTGGCAGGGTTTAAAGAAGATAAAGCCCAGATGTTAAGTCAGAAAGCGGCAACGCAGATGGGACTTATGACAGATGGAGCCAAGGAACAGCTTGAAGCGGTAAAAGCAGCCAATGAATTGTCATCAAATGAGGTGATAAGTAACTATAAAAATGCGGCAGAAGGTGTAAAGGCTGAGTTTGATGGTATTGTAACGGCAATCAATGTGACTTCGGGTAGCGGAGTAGCTACAGGAGAACAGCTCTTTACAATCAAATCAATTAGCGACGTAGTAGTGAAATTAAATGTCAATAAATATGATATAGTTAATATAGAAGAAGGTCAGAAAGCAACAGTTACAATTAAGAATAAACAGTACGACGGAAAAGTTGTAAGAATATCGAGAGTAGCTGATGAACTGGAAAGCGGTGGAATAGCCGTTGAGGTTAAGCTTGATAAGCCTGATAGCGACATCATACTGGGTATAGAGACCAAAGCTATCATCGAAACCGCTAATTTGACCGAGGCACTTGTAGTACCTATGGCTGCATTGTGGGAAGATGAAGAGGGAACATTCCTGTTCGTGGAGAAAAACGGTAAAGCTGTTAAGACAAAGGTTGAGACCGGCGTAAGAAACGAGGAACAGGTCGAAATATTATCAGGAATTACAGCAGGCGATGTTGTTGTATGGAATGATGCTTCTGAAATTAGAGACGGAATGAGCGTCAGAATTGGTTAACAGATTTGGAGACTGAGTAATGGAATCGGAAAAAAAGATAATTTTAACTGCAAAGGACTTGTCAAAGACATTTTCAAACGGGACTGTTCAACAGCATGTATTGAAGAACTTAAACCTATCAATATATAAAGGTGATTTTACAGTTGTTATGGGCAATTCCGGTTCGGGAAAAAGTACCTTGCTTTATGCTGTATCGGGAATGGACAGACCAAGTCTCGGAACCATAACATATTATACGGAAAAATTATCCAAAGATGAGTCTGCGGTTGAAGGGACAGAGATATCGACGTTTGATAATGATATGCTTGCCAAATTCAGACGTGATCATGTCGGATTTGTATTTCAGCAAAACTACTTAAATGACAGTATGAGTGCACTTGATAATGTTATGGTATGCGGCTTGCTGAAACATAGTGACAGAAAACAATTGGCTGACAAAGCAAAAGAACTTTTACATAGAGTGGAAATCGAAGAGATGGATTATCGTAAGTTCCCTACACAGCTTTCAGGTGGTCAGCAACAGCGAGTAGCTGTAGTAAGAGGCGTTATTAACAGCCCGGAAGTGCTTTATGCGGATGAACCGACAGGAGCACTTAATTCACAGAATACAGAAAATGTATTAAATATCTTGTCTGATCTCAATAATGAAGGTCAGAGTATTGTTATGGTTACGCATACGATTAAAGCGGCTGAAAGAGGAAACCGTGTAATATATCTTGCGGATGGTGTCATTGCAAGTGAAGTAGATTTGGGACCTTATGTGGGTGACTATAAGGATGAGAGTAATCCGCATATTGAAGAGGCGAAAAAGCGTCATGCCAAGCTTAAGGATTTCTTACAGGACATGGGATGGTAGAAAGGAAAGATAAGTGTACAGATATTTCTTTATTGCAAAGAATAATATAAAAAAACAAAAGAGTGATATGATTACATTCTTTGTTTTGTCACTGATTGCTGCACTTTTGATATTTGTAAGTGTATCTTTTATGCTGGGAACCGGCAGAGTATATGATACAAACAAAGAAAATATTAATGGTGCGGATATTATTCTGGAAGTCAGTGATTATGAGCCCTTGGTAGCTAAAGGTGAAGAAGCAATTAAGGGTAATGTGTATTTTAAAAATTGTGAAAGACAAAGAAGTCTGAATCCAAATAAAGCCGAATACCGTAAATTAGGAGCAGATGATTGGTCAGAATATCAATTTGAGTTTCATAATTATGCAGATGACAATAAGATACAGGCATGCAGTGCGGATGTAGGTGAACTTAAAGATGATGAAGCTTTGATAATGGCTTCCTTAAAGACAACGTACGATATCGGAGATACTATTCAGATAAAAATCGGAGATAATATATATAATTATAAAGTTGCCGGATATGTTGAGGATAATATTTTCGGTTCTCCGATGAATATGAGCAGATATAAAACATATGTATCTGACAGAATGTATGAGAAGCTGTATTTTGAAAATCAAAGCAAAATTGAAAGGAAAGTAAAAATTGTAGCACAGTTATCCGATACGGCAAAAAAGAAACACGTTGATGTTATAGCTCTTTCAGATGAAATAACAGATGTTTTGCTAAAGTGGCACACCGAGTATTCGGCAACTAATTCCACTTTCATATCCATTAATGTTTTGCCGGAGCCTTTGATGAAGACGGCAAGTTTGATTTTGCCTCTGATTTTTGTTGCATTAATTCTGCTTTTTGCAATTATTATAATGATTATAGCAATCATTATATTGGATTTTAGTGTCAAGAATTTTATTCTTACCAATATGAAGAACACAGCAATAATGGAAGCGACAGGATATACGGTAAAAGAACTTGTGCTGATTTTACTTTGTCAGCTGCTACTTATTGCAGGAATTGGCAGCACGATTGGAGTCATAATCGGTGCACTGCTAATAGATAAGTTAGGTGTGCTGATTCTGATTACTTTGGGACTTAGCTGGAATCAGCCTGTTTATCCGGGATGCTTTTTCGGTGTCATCTTGGGAATGTGTCTTGTTGTCGCAATTCTTACGTTTGCTTTGGGAAGAGAATACGGTAAAACAAGTGTGCTTGATGCATTAAGAGGCGGAGTTAATACACATAATTATAAAAGGAATCTGTTTGCTTTTGATAAGACAAAGATGCCTATTGCGGTGACAATGGCACTTAAGGAGACATTTGGCAAATTTAGAAGTCAAATCGGTATAGTTTTTATTATGATTATTTTGTCAATTGCAAGCATGGTGGCATTTGGCATGGCGGAAAATTACGGAAATGATGATGGTGTCCTGGCATTATCGGGTATAGATGAATGTGACGCATATTGTGAAGGTGATGATGCAATGGCCAATGCTGTGCTAGCTATGGATACCGTAGACCATTTATATACGGAGCTAGGATATGCATTCAAGATTTACGGAAAAACAAGCATGCAGACTCCGTCGATTAGAGTAATATCAGATCCATCTATGATAAAAGGCGGATGTGTAATAGAAGGAAGATGGCCTAAAAATCCCAATGAAATATCACTTGGAAGTGCAACTGCCGATAGGTTGGGAGTGCAGGTAGGCGACACTGTACTTCTTAAAAATAATTTGGCAGAAGAATCGTATATTGTATCGGGAATTAGCCAGAGCTTTAATAATATGGGTATGACAGGCATAATAACGACAGAAGGAGCAGGGAAGCTTACTATAGTTCCTGAGAGTAAGCAATTAAGTATTTTCTTAAAAAACGGCGTTACATTCGAGGAATTTGAGAAAGAGTTTAAGAGTATATATCCTGATGAAGATATATATGATTATGCGGTAGCTGTTCATCAGACTGTAGGAACGATAACTATCGGAATGAAGGGATTGGCTATTTTTGTAGCAATACTCATTATACTCATTGTTGCCTTTGTGGAATCTCTGGTTGTTCGTACAAATATCAACAAACAATGGAGAAATCTTGGTGTAAGTAAAGCATTGGGATTTACTTCGAAAGAGCTTGTTTATCAGACGATGCTTTCAAATATACCTGCAATTTTGATGGGAATACTTTTAGGACTACTTGTATCACAGTATGCAGGAAGTAAGCTACTCAAAACAGCATTTTCGATATTTGGATTCAAGAAAGTTGAATTTACTATAGGAGCGGGGCCATATTTTCTGACTGCAATAATAATTACCGGAGTCGCCATGGTTACAAGTGCTAAAATGGGCCAAAGGATTAAAACACTTGAACCGGTTAAGATGATTATGGAAGAGTAGTGTGTTATACTGAAGGTAAGAAAAGGAAAAGAATATGCATTATAATTGCCTGATAGTGGACGATGAAACTGAATTAGCCAAGATGACGACAGAGTATTTTCGCATGTTTGATATAACTACCGAATATGTGGAGAGTTGTGAGGAATGCTTTCGCTTTTTTGACAATAATACTGCAGACATTGTGCTGCTTGATATTAATCTGAAAGACGGACTTGGTTTTGAGGTATGTAAGAAATTGAGAGAGGATATGCAGATGCCTATCCTCTTTATCAGTGCAAGGCAAAGCGACGATGATGTACTTATTGCGCTGTCTATCGGTGGCGATGACTATGTTAAAAAACCGTATAGTCTTTCTGTTCTTCTTGCCAAAGTTAAGGTAAATCTTAAACGTGTAAAACAGCTTGAGACTGCAGGCAATGCAGAAGGTATGTTAAAAGAAGTTCAGCCAATGGATATGGGCAAAGCGAACGGTTTCTTTATGGATGAATCAACGATGTCTGTCCATATTAACGGCAATAAGATTGCACTGAAAGCAAAAGAGTATGCACTTCTTGATTGCCTGTATGCGCATCATGATACTATTGTGAAAAAAGAGGTTCTGTTTGATGAGGTCTGGGGCGATACATTTTTCAGTGACAGTACTCTCAATGTTCATATCAGAAAATTGAGAGAGAAGATAGAAGAAGATCCTAATAAACCAAAGATTATTAAGACTATCTGGGGAACCGGATATATGTTGGAATTGCAATGAAAAGAATAGCAAAAATATTTATCTCTTTTACAGTACTTATGATTATTGCATTGATTGGTTTTATCAAGCTTGCAAAAATAACCGAGTATGATAAAAGAGATATTTTAGATTACAATGATATGCTTTTTCGTATAGAGGATGACTTAAAAAACGGTATGCCCGAAGAAGAGGTCGAGTCAAAATACGGATGCAGCATTGTTTTTGACAAGAAAATCAACAATCAGGAATTGGCGGAGTATTACGCATCGGGTTCTTTGGTTCTTGATTTGGTTGTTGACAATGAATATATCGGTAAAGTTGCGTGGAATGATTTTGAAGAATGGTATCATAGTGCACATATGGAATTTTTTAAGGCATCGTTTATGATGTGGGGCATTGTATTGATCAGCGGATATGTGCTGATTCTTTTTCTGTTCTCGACATTTATTAGGCCTATTGAAAATCTGGAAAAATTTGCTGGCAATGTTGCAAAGGGAGAACTTGATAAACCGCTTCCGATTCATAAAAACAATATGTTTGGCGCTTTTGTGGAAGGCTTTGACCTTATGCGTGAGCAATTGAAGGCGTCGGGTGAGAGAGAAAGGAAGGCGGAAATTGCCAGAAGAGAGTTGATTCAGGGACTTTCGCATGATATCAAGACTCCGCTTGCTGTAATAAAGGCAACTTGTGAAGTAATTGAGCTTAAGCTTTCAAGGAAAAAGAATGATGTATCGGATGCGGAAAGAGAAGAATACGAGAATCTGATAGAAAAGATAGAATCAATCTCAGATAAGGCCGATACCATAAGTGCACTTATGAGTGAAGTTATGCATGCCAACCTTGAACAACTTGAGGCGGTTGATGTCAATCCGAGTGAAGAGGATTGCACGATAATAGAGAATTTCTTTAAAAACCTATCGGATTACGGCAATATCATTCTTGAAAATAGTATACATTCCTGCCTTGTATATATGGACAAAAAGCGTATGGAACAGGTGATTGACAATATAGTGGGCAATTCTTACAAATACGCAAAGACGGATATTAAGGTGCATTTTTCTGTTACCGATGATATGACTCTGGCAGATGGCAGCAGCCTATGTTTTGTGAAGATTACAATTAGAGACAGTGGTCCCGGCGTGAATTCGGATGACCTTCCGCTCATTGCCGAAAAATATTATCGCGGAAAAAATGCTTTGGATGAAAGCGGTTACGGCCTTGGAATGTATCTGTGCAGACTCTATATGGAGAAACAGGGCGGCGGTATGGATTACTACAATGACAATGGATTTGTAGTTGAATTGTTGCTTAGAAAAGTATAAATGAGTACATGCCAAAATCCGCAAAAGTTGTGGAAAACATTGCAAGTATAGACTATGATGAATTTGGTGATGAAGTTAAAATTGGTATTGAGATCGCATGAAGGGACTGACTATAGAATGGAGGAGGAAATGCTATGAAGAAATGGGATGGATATCAAAGAGGAATCAATCTGGGCGGTTGGTTTTCGCAGTGTGATTATTCCGAGAACAGGTTGAATCATTTTATTGAGAAATCGGATATTGAAAGGATTGCATCATGGGGGCTTGATCATGTGAGAGTGCCGTTTGATTACAATCTTATTGAAGATGAAAACGGCAATATGAAACCGGAGGGATATGAGCATATTCAACGCATTATAGATTGGTGCGGTGAATATAAGCTAAATATGGTATTGGATTTACACAAGACATTTGGATATTCATTTGATCCGGGTGAACAGCAGAGCGGTTTCTTTTTTAATGAGCAGTACCAGGAGCGCTTTTATGCGATTTGGGAAGAGTGTGCACGTCGTTTTGGTAAATATAAAGACAGATTGGCGTTTGAATTGCTTAATGAAGTTACAGATGAATCATATGCGGATAGTTGGAATAGAATTTCCGCAGAGTGTATCAGAAGAATAAGAAAAATATCACCTGATATTTATATCCTTTTGGGAAGCTATTGGAATAATAGTTTATGGGCAATGAAAGATTTACCTATGCCTGCCGATGAACATATTGTGTATAATTTCCATTGCTATGAGCCTTTACTTTTTACGCATCAGGGAGCCGGCTGGATAGAGAATATGGAGAAGGGATATAGATTACCGTACGGTGAATCTATTGAATATATTAACAACGAAGTGGCACGTATGAAGGCCGCCATTACCGTATACGAGGTTACGGATATGAAGAGCCCGACGGGGGCCGCTTATTTTGAAGACATTTTCAGCATTGCCGATAAGATTGCAAATGAGCGTGGAGTAATGTTGTATTGCGGCGAATACGGTGTTATTGAACACGTTGATACAAGTGATATTCTTAAATGGTATAAGGATATAAATAACGCATTTGAAAAATACGGAATCGGAAGAGCGGCTTGGACATATAAGGAGATGGATTTCAATCTTGGCGGAACATCATTTGATGATGTAAGGAAAGAGTTACTTACATATCTGTAATAGTTTGCTTGATGTTCTTTTATAGTCAAATTGAGATGATATACATTTTTATTGAAGCTATGGCTATGGAGACAACATGGGAAAAGTTAGAGATTTGACCGAAGGTAATGTAGGACGACAGATTTTTTCATTTTCAATACCAATAATGTTTGGGGCATTGTTTCAGCAATTTTACAATGTCGTTGATACGGCTATTGTCGGTAAGATTTTAGGCGTTGAAGCTCTTGCTGCTGTTGGCGCAACAGGCAGTGTTATGTTCTTGATCTTGGGATTTTGTAACGGACTCGGAGCGGGATTTGCAATACCGATAGCGCAGAAGTTTGGCGCCAAGGATGAGGTTGGGGTAAGACGTACCTTTGCCAATTGTATATGGTTGGGTATCATCATGTCGGTACTGCTTACTGTTGTTACGACCTTGGAATGTAATAATATTCTGAGTATTATGGACACACCGGATAATATTGTCGGCATGTCATATTCATATTTGTTTATTATATTCTTAGGTATTCCGGTTACATTTTTCTATAATATGTTATCCGGAATTCTTCGAGCATTGGGAGACAGTAAGACTCCGTTGTATTTTCTCATTTTTTCTTCGTTACTTAATATAGGTTTGGATATTGAATGTATTAAGTATTTGGGATGGGGGACAGCAGGAGCTGCTATTGCTACCGTTGCGGCACAGTTGGTTGCGGGAGTAATGTGCGCTGTGTATATGAGGAGTAAATACCCTATTTTGCATATGGAACGTGAGGACAGAAGATTTGATGCGGAGAAAATAAAACTCCTTTTGTCTGCCGGGGTGCCTATGGGATTGCAGTATTCGATAACTGCAATAGGCAGTATTTTGTTGCAGACAGCGGTTAACGGTCTGGGTTCCGATTATGTGGCTTCAATGACAAGCGGTGGCAAGATATCGATGTTTGTTATATGCCCGTTTGATGCATTGGGAACGGCACTTGCTACATTTACCGGTCAGAATGTCGGTGCACGCAAATTGGACAGAGTGGATGAAGGCTTAAAACAAGCTATTATCGGCGGAACGATTTATTCGATTGTTTCTTTTGTATTTCTGTACATTTTTGGTGATGAGCTGGCACTTATATTCGTTGATAAATCGCAAGAAGTGATAATTCATAATATACATGTATTTCTTATATGTAATGCAGCCAGTTACTTATTCCTACTGGGAGTAAATACATTCAGGTTTGTAATTCAGGGAATGGGATATTCGGTTTTGGCTGTTACCTCCGGTGTAATGGAGATGTTGGCCAGAGGCTTGATGGGTGTGTTTATTGTTCCGAAATTGGGCTTCATATTTGCCTGTTTTGCATCACCGCTTGCGTGGGTGTTTGCGTGTGCATTCCTGATTCCTGCATATTTAAGCGTTAGAAAAAAGATGAGGGTGAAATACCAAATAATCTGAAATGTGTAATAATAATAAATAACAACCGTTCTTATATACAAAATAGCCATTTTTGCATATAAAATAGCCATTATTGATATTGCGATAGGTACACTGTGTGCGATAATATACTATAGGGTTGTTATGTTTTGATGCAAAAAATAACGGGGATGTATATATGAGTCAAAAAATTCTTATGCTCACGAGTACGTGGGATGTCAATTACACAAAAGGACTTGTTGATGGTGTGAAAAGGCGTACACAGGATAAAGATATCGATGTGCACATTTTCAACGTTTATGATGAAGTCGAAGAATCCAATTTTTATGAGAAAGAGAGGGAGATATTTCTTCTTCCTAATATAAGTGAGTATGATGCGGCCATTTTTGCATTGACCAGTACTGATGCCATTGATGCTCTTAAAAGAGTGATGTGTGAATACAAGGCAAAAGGTAAGGTTATTGTCGGTGTTGATACAAGGATTGACGGAATTCCGTTTATCGGAATAGATAATTATCATTCCATGTACAAGATGGTTGAACATTTGATAGATGTTCACGGATGCAAGACTTTCAATTTTGTTGGAGGACAGGTGGATAATCTTGAAAATATCCAACGATATAATGCATTTTGTGATTGCCTGAAGGCGCATAATCTTGAGGTTGAGTCGGAGAGAGTAAAGTTTTACAGCTTTTTGCGTAAGGACGGAGAGACAGCCTTTTATGATTTTATGAAGGAAAACAAGCATACTCCGGATGCAGTGGTCAGTGCTTCGGATAATATGGCGATAGGATATTGCGAGGCAGCCAGAAAAGAGGGATATTCGGCACCGGATGATTTCAAAATTGTCGGTTTTGATAATTTGACGGCCGGTCAGAGGTTTATTCCTGCAATGTCGACAATAGACAGACATTGGGAACAATTGGGATATGATACAGCCGACTATGTATTGGAGCTTATGGAAGGTAAGACTTCCGATATCGAGCGATATACGGAGGGGTCTGTATGCATTCGTGAAAGTTGTGGCTGTAATCGTAATGTCAGGGATATGAGGGATGATTATTCCGATTTATTGCGCGAATACAAAGAGAGTGGGAGGAGAACGATTCGCTTAAGCTTTGCAAGAAAGAAGTTGTGCGCAAGTTTTGATTTGAACAGATTAATGCAAAATATGCATGAGTGCGAGCAGATGATAGGCATTCGCGCCGGCGCTGTTGTAATTAGCGATTTGTTCTTTAACGGTGATTATGAGAAACCAAAGATTGGTTTTACGGATGGAGCTCATTCGTATACTTCCTCCGGTCAGGAAGAATTTACATGTTGCGGCAAACTAATCCCTGATATAATATATAACAGAGACGAGAATGTGTATCTGTTTGCACCGCTTCATATCGGTAATCAGACATTTGGATATTATGTGATGCCGTTTGATGGTGATATGTTCTCGAATAATATTCATAGGATGTATATTGAGAATCTGTCACTTGCACTTAGTGGCATTTGCCAGAGAGTATCACTTGATGATATGAATGCCAATCTTAAAGAATTGTATGTGCGAGATTCATTGACAGGATTGTATAACAGATTCGGATATGCCAGCAGGTCAAAAGAGTTCTATTTACAGAACAAGGGCCGAATATATATGGTATACATGGATTTGGATAATCTTAAGATGCTAAATGATACCTATGGCCACGATATGGGAGATACAGCCATAAAGGGTGGTGCTGAGGCACTCAAACATATATTTACAGACACGGATATACATGTCCGTATGGGTGGCGATGAGTATCTTGTAATTGGTAGATTTATATCGGATGAATATCTTATCGACTGCGAACGCAGAGTTAATGATTATTTGCTTAAGTATGGAATGGAGCACAATTTGCCGGTGCCTTTGGAAGCCAGCATAGGTCATGTATATAATGACAGTGATGTTGAAGGCTGCGCACTGGAAGAATTGGTCCATCTTGCTGATAACAAGATGTACGAAGTAAAGCAAAAACGTAAAAAGCAAAGGCAGAGCTAGACTATAACTGTTTTGAGAAAATGGGAGAATGCGAATGTCCAATAATGAGAATAGTGCATATGAAGTATATCTCTACAGATATAGCAATGTAGGGAAACAGATAGTTGTAGATAAACTGCACGCTCTCGATGAAGACACTCGTGTATCCGTAAGAGATGTTTCAAGCGAAGCGATTGATACCAAACTCGAAGTGCTTGTAAGCATTGTGAACATAAACAGGTGGCGCAGATATAATAGTGAAAAAGAAGTGCCTTCGTATGTCGACGTGATTAAAATTACGCATGACAAATTCTTTTGTATAGTGTCACTTTGCAGAGAAGTTCTGGGTGATAGAAAATGCCAGGATATTTTGCTTACATTGTTTGAAACAAGTATGGGGACGTATTTTAAAGGTATCGGCTCAAGAGAGAAGTGTCTGAAATATTGGGAGAAAAAGGTCTCCGAAGTTCCGCTTACGGGTGATAGAAAAAAAGAAGCCGTTTACAAAATGGACGGTGAGGAATTTTTTGAGATAATTCCTCAGAATATGTTGCGTTATGATTCGCTTTATAAACAAAATCCAACATATTTGAAGGCGCTTTTTACAAAAGCAATATCGCAGGTAATGTGTTGTGTATCTGATAAGGATTCGGTAATTGGCCAGGATTATCATGATCATGGACATTTGGAGAGAGTCCCGATATATCAATATAACAATGATAGTGATTGGAATATTGAAGATATAGCGGGATTTTTGACAGATATTGATCGCTATGATGATATTTCGTATGGCGAGCTTAATGATTTGTGCAAATACGATATTGATGTGGCTTCTGTCTATTCGCAATCGATTGTACATAATAAGCGTTTTAGGGATATGTATAAAGATATGCAGTCTGATACGTTATATATGTTGCCGACGCTTTCATACTTTAATTGTCCTATTAATTTTGTTTTAAATGTAAAAGATAGTTCAATATCAGTACACTATTTCTATGATAAATTATATTTAAGAAAAGTGAGTATTGAAGGAATCAATGAAGCGATAAAACAACTTGCTGAAGGTTATCTGAATGATAACTATGTTGATATTGAGATTGATAAGCTACTTAACAAAATAGATGATACGGAGAATAAGGTTCTTGATGCAAAGATTACAGCTTTAAGAAAATTAAAAGGTTTTGCTGATGTCGATGACGACAGTATCACATATTTGGCAACAAAGTGCGGTGTTTACCGAAGAAGCCTTGAGCAGTGTGCAATTGTACAAAATGAGCATCCGAACAGCCTTTTTGTTGTTGTGAAGGGAAAAGTTGGAATTGATTGCCGTGATTTAGACAATAACATTCATTCTTTGATGTTGTTGAAAGAGATGAATGTTTTTGGAATAGAAAGCCTGATTGCTGATAGAAAATCAATGGTTGACTACAGAGTAGTTACGGACGAGGCCATTCTTCTTAGTATAGATGCGACGGCATTTTGGGAATGTGCCAAGAAGTATCCGGCTATAATGGAATACATGCTGGAATTACAAACCGACAGGATTGAAAAATTCCAGAAATTGTGGGTGATGTCGTAGAGTAGCTTGAGTGAATTTGCTTGACAAACATATTGTTGTAGTACATAATGCATTTGAAAACGTTGATGAGGACAGTAGCGTGTGGAATGCCATAGAGAGAAGAACCTTGGCTGGAAGTTCTTTGACAGGAAGCAATGTGAAGACCACCTCGGAGTGACCCCAATCAGGTACGTACGCCCACGTTACGGGTATTAAAGAGTGGTTGTCGGACAGACAGCAAACCGGGTGGAACCGCGTAATATGTTATTACGTCCCGGATACACATATGTGTATCCGGGATTTTTTTATTCTGAAAGGAGATAGAAATGAAGATTACATTAAAGGATGGCTCATGTAAAGAGTATAGCGAAGCAAAAAGCGTTATCGACATAGCATTTGACATCAGTGAAGGCCTGGCACGTGCAGCATGTGCAGGTGAAGTTGATGGCGAGGTTGTCGATCTTAGAACAGTGATAGATAAGGATTGCACACTGAATATTCTTACAGGTAATGATGCTGCGGGATTACGTACCGTACGTCATACATGTTCACATGTACTTGCCGAAGCTGTTAAGAGACTTTACCCGAATGCAAAACTTGCAATTGGACCTGCAATCGATGAAGGTTTCTACTATGATTTTGACGTTGAAAATCCATTTTCACGTGAAGAGCTTGATAAGATAGAAGCAGAGATGAAGAAAATCATTAAGGAAGGTAACAAACTTGAGAAATTTGAATTGCCGAGAGCAGAGGCAATCAAGTTTATGGAGGAGAAGGGTGAACCTTATAAAGTGGAGCTTATTAAAGATCTTCCCGAGGATGCTGTAATCAGCTTCTATAGTCAGGGTGAAGGCTTTACAGACTTATGTGCGGGACCACACCTTATGAGTACAAAGGGTATCAAAGCTTTCAAACTTACAAGCAGTTCAATGGCTTACTGGAGAGGTGATTCCAATAAGGCAAGACTTCAGAGAATATATGGTAGCGCATTTACCAATAAGGATGACCTTAATGCCTATCTTGAGCATCTTGAGGATATTAAGATGCGTGACCATAACAGACTTGGTCGTGAGATGAAATTGTTTACTACGGTTGATGTAATTGGTCAAGGTCTTCCTCTTTTTACACCTAAGGGTACAAGAATGATCCTTAAGCTGCAAAGATGGATAGAGGATCTCGAGGATTATGAGTGGGGTTATGTGCGTACACGTACACCGCTTATGGCAAAATCCGATTTGTATAAGATATCAGGTCACTGGGATCACTATATGGACGGAATGTTCATACTTAATCAGGATGCTGAGGATAAGGAAACAATGGCTTTAAGACCTATGACTTGTCCGTTCCAGTACTACGTGTATATGAATGAACAGCGTTCTTACAGAGACTTGCCATATCGTATGTCTGAGACTTCAACACTTTTTAGAAACGAAGACTCAGGAGAAATGCATGGACTTACACGTGTGCGCCAGTTCACAATTACCGAAGGTCATATTGTGCTTCGACCGGACCAGGCTGAAGAAGAATTGACACGTTGTACAGAGTTGGCTCACTATATTATGAAGACACTCGGTATTGACGGTGATGTAACATACAGATTGTCTAAGTGGGATCCGAATAATACTGCAAAGTATCTTGGAGATGAAGAATATTGGAACAGTACACAGCAGTATTTGCGTGATGTCATGAACAAAAATGGTATTAAGTTTACCGAAGCTGATGATGAGGCTGCATTCTATGGACCAAAGATTGATATTCAGGCTAAGAATGTGTACGGTAAGGAAGATACAATGGTAACAATCCAGCTTGACTGTGCATCTGCCGAGAAGTTTGGTATGTATTATGTGGATCAGAATGGCGAAAAGGTACGTCCTTGGATTATTCACCGTACATCAATGGGATGTTATGAGCGTACACTTGCATGGCTTATCGAGCATTATGCAGGTAAATTCCCGACATGGATGTGTGCTGAGCAGGTGCGTATTTTACCTATTTCGGAAAAATATATTGATTATGCAAATATTGTTATGGACAAACTTCGTAAGGCAGGCGTGGATGTAACAATCGATAACAGATCTGAGAAGATTGGTTATAAGATTAGAGAAGCACGTATGGACAAACTTCCTTATATGCTTGTTGTAGGTGAGCAGGAAGAAACTGACGGACTTGTAAGTGTACGAAGCAGATTTGAAGGAAACGAAGGACAGAAGTCACTTGATGACTTTATTTCACAGATAAAGGAAGAGATAGATTCAAAGACTATCAGAGTGGAACTTCCTGAGGATGAGAAGAAAAGATAATGCTAATCTAGTGTGAGTTGTTATCATAGCGTTAGAAACTCCTTCTAATCATTGAAAGGTCAAATTCGATTGACGAAAAAAAGTTGTTGACACACATATACGGATGTGATAGTCTAATTAAGGTTTGAAAACAACAAGAAGAGTATCCACTCTCGCCTGCAAGCGAATTGGCGAACAGGTTCACAGTTTTCATTACTCGCATTTGGCGAGCTTGATGAGTTAACTACGGTGGATGACGATTGTTGTTCACCGTTTTTGTTTTGTGTCTTATGGAGGGTAAAAAGATTAGCGATTTATTTATTAATGAACAGATAAGAGACAAGGAAGTTCGAGTAATAGGTGCTGACGGAGAACAGCTTGGTATTATGTCAAGCAAGGAAGCACAGGCACTTGCTGATGAGGCAGGACTTGATTTGGTTAAGATTGCTCCGACAGCTAAGCCACCGGTATGCAAGATTGTTGACTACGGTAAGTACAAATACGATCAGATGCGTAAAGAAAAAGAAGCGAAAAAGAAGCAGCACGTGGTAGAAGTTAAAGAGATTAGATTGTCTCCCAACATTGATACCAACGATCTCAATACTAAGGTTAATTCAGCAAGAAAATTCCTTAGCAAGGGTGATCGAGTAAAAGTGACACTTAGATTTCGTGGACGTGAGATGGCACATATGGCCAGCAGCAAACATATTTTGGATGATGTAGCTGCAGCTCTTGAAGATGTTGCCACAGTTGAGAAGGCTCCCAAGGTAGAGGGACGTAGTATGACTATGTTTTTAGCTGGCAAGAAGTGATTGGGTATCACATAGAACAGTTAAAATATATTAATGCAAAATAGGAGGATATAATTATGCCTAAGATGAAGACAAGCAGAGCAGCTGCAAAGAGATTCAAAGCAACTGGTACAGGAAAGTTAAAGAGAAACAAAGCTTATAAGCGTCATATCTTAACAAAGAAGACAACAAAGAACAAGAGAAATCTTCGTAAGCCGGCTATGACTGATGCTACAAATGTTAAGAATATGAAGAAGATTCTTCCATACCTCTAAGATGTAGAGTGTAAGTGAAGTTAGATTTTTAATTGGAGGTAATTAATCATGGCAAGAGTTAAAGGCGGAATGAACGCTAAGAAGAAGCACAATAGAGTATTAAAGTTAGCTAAAGGATACAGAGGCGCTAGATCTAATCAGTACAGAGTAGCTAAGCAGTCTGTAATGAGAGCTCTTACAAGCTCATATGCAGGTCGTAAAGAGCGTAAGCGTCAGATGAGACAGCTTTGGATCGCTCGTATCAATGCAGCAGCAAGAATGAATGGACTTTCATACAGCAAGTTTATGTATGGTCTTAAGCTTGCAGAGGTTGATATCAACCGTAAGATGCTTGCTGAGATGGCTGTAAATGATGCAGAAGGTTTTGCAACACTTGCAGAGCTTGCTAAGTCAAAGATTGCATAATCTATTGATTTTTAGATAACGCCGGTACAATGTGGGAATAGTCTGACAACTCAAAAATTTTTATTTTTCGTAGTTGACAAAGCTATTTCTACATAGTATACTAGCGTAGTCGGTTGAGGACAGAATCATATGAGACATATGGGGTCTTAGCTCAGCTGGGAGAGCATCTGCCTTACAAGCAGAGGGTCACAGGTTCGAGCCCTGTAGGCCCCACTTATTCTTCATCAACACGACAAACAATTAAATATGGCGAGATGGCTCAACTGGCTAGAGCGTCCGGTTCATACCCGGGAGGTTGAGAGTTCAAGTCTCTCTCTCGCTACTGATTAAGCCCGTATTTATACGGGCTTTTTTATGCCCAAAATTCAACTGTGCTCATATATATCTCACCAAAGCCGGCATAAACACAATATAATTGATATTGACAATTGATAGGTAATATGTTACATATATGGACATGTAACATATTACCTATTTAAAATTTCTTTTGGAGGGATTAATGAACTTTGATTTGGATATGAGTACGGATATGGTTAAGTTTGGCGATATGCCGCCACAAGCATTTTTACTTGGACTTCTGAGTGCGTTTGATAATAGATTTCAAGCATGTGCTGACAATTTTTTTCAGGAGATAACTTGGAAACAATTTTTTGCAATTATTTGCATTAAAATATGCACGGAAGAACCTACAATAAATGAATTGGCGGAAATCATGGGCAGTTCGCATCAGAATGTAAAGCAGATTCTGTTGAAACTGGAAGGTAAAGGATTCGTGACCATGATTGCGGATGAAAAGGATAAGAGAAAGCAACGCATTGTGCTGACGAAGGCGTGTAGGGATTTCTGTGAAAAAAATGATGAGCAAAGCCGAGAGATTATCCGCAGGATATTTGATGGAATAGAAGAAGAGCATTTGCTGGCGGCCATAATGACAATTCAAAAAATGGAAAGGAATATAAGTGAGCTATGAAAAAATTGGTTATTTATACGTCACAAACAGGTTTTACAAAAAAGTATGCTGAATGGATATCGGCAAGATTGAATGCTGATGTGTTAACTATTCAGGAAGCAAAGAATATGAAGATGGATTTCTATGATGAGTATGATGCCATTATATATGGCGGTTGGACAATGGCAGGCAGTGTTGTTGGTTCCAAATGGTTTCTTAAAAATGCTTCAGATTGGAAGGATAAAAGATTGGTACTTTTTTGCGTTGGAGCAAGTCCGGAAGCCAATCCTGATGTTGAAGTAAGCCTTTCCAAACTGCTTACGGATGAACAGAGAACATATATTAAAGTATTTTACTGTCAGGGAGGCCTTGATTATTCAAGAATGAAGACTCCGTCAAAATTGGCGATGAAGCTTTTGGCATCAACACTTTCGAAAAAGAAAGATGCGGATCAAAAAGAGAAAGATATGGCAGAGATGATTAGCCATTCTTATGATATTTCTGACGAAAAGTATATTCTTCCGATAGTTCAATATATTGAAGAGGCTATGTAAATGAAAGGATTCGAATATGTACCATGGACCGCAGCATGCAGTAAATATCAAATATCAGACAGCGAAATAAAATATCCTACTCATTTTTCGGCAATTTGGAATTATCCGGATGAGGATTTGGTATACTTTGATGGTACAATCAGTAGTATTATATATGATGAGGTTACAAAATGACCCCCTAACCCCGTCCCCCGGGAGACCAAGAGGTCAAGAGACCAAGAGGCTAAAGGAGAGAGACAATGAAGAATGGATTAAACTCTAATCAAATTAAATTTATTGCTATAATTGCAATGACGATTGATCATATAACATGGCTGTTTTATCCGGGATGCCAAAAAATCTGGTGGGTAATGTTGTTGCATATAATAGGACGACTAACAGCTCCGATAATGTGGTTTTTCATAGCGGAAGGATTCCACTATACCAAAAATGTTAAGAAGTATGTTTTTAGGCTGTTTACATTTGCTATAATATCTCATTTTGCTTATAATTTTGCAGGCGGAATTCCGTTTGTTCCAAATGGAATGTTCAATATGACCAGTGTGATGTGGTCGCTTGCGTGGTCAGTCGTTCTTATGTTGATCTTTACAACTGATAAGTTACCGCAATGGATGAAAATAGTGTTGACAATTTTGATTTGTTTCATAACATTTCCTTCGGATTGGTCGACAATTGCGGCAATGTGTCCGGTATATTTATATTTGAATCGAAATAACTTTAAGAAACAAGCACTCACGATGTTTATTTGGACTCTTATGTATGCAATCATATATTTCATTTTCATAGATAAAATATATGGAGTTATTCAAATGTGTACGCTGTTATCTTTGCCTATCCTAAAGCAATATAACGGAGAGCGTGGACATTGGAAGGGTATGAAGTGGTTCTTCTATCTGTATTACCCGGCACATCTGTTTGTTATTGGAATTATCAGAGTGTTGATGGGAAATGGCAGCATTTTCCCGTAGAGCACACATGTCGTGGAAATGGAACTCAAATTGGTGGCAAGGGCTTTGTTGCCTGCAGAGATTAACGAGGGCAGTAAAGTAAAATATGAGATGTAATCTTATTCGATGGAATAAGGTGAAAGAAGCAATTATGAAAACAATAAAGAAGGCGTTTGTGGCATCTTTACCTGTAATGGCGGGATATCTGGTGCTTAGTACGGGCTTTGGGATGCTGCTTGCATCCAAAGGATACGGAGTGTTTACATCACTTGCGATGAGTGTATTTATATATGCGGGCTCTATGCAGTTTGTGGCGGTTGACTTAATTGCAAACAGCGCAAGTCTTATTGCCGTTGCACTTACCACCGTTATGGTCAATGCCAGACATTTGTTCTATGGCATATCAATGATTGATAAGTATAAGAATGTGGGTAAAGGGAAGCCGTATATGATATTTGCGCTTACAGATGAGACATATTCGCTTGTTTGCGCAGATAATGATATGAATAGCAGGGAATACAGCAATTATTGTTTATATGTATCTGTTTTCAATCATTTATATTGGATAACCGGAAGTGTACTTGGCGTATTAATCGGCATGATATTGCCGTTTGATGTTACGGGGATAGACTTTGCGTTAACTGCGTTGTTCCTTACGGTAGCAACCAAGCAGTGGACTGAGACAAAAGATCATATGCCTGCAATTATCGGAGCGGTATCTTCACTGTTGTGCCTTTTTATCTTTGGGAAAGATAATTTTCTTATCCCCACAATGATAATTATGATTATTGCTTTATATGTACTTAGGCTGATAAGGGGGGATAAAGATGCTTAGCAAATATTACCCTTTAGCTGCTATTGCGATAATAGCGATTGTAACATGTATGCTTCGTTTCGTACCTTTCCTTCTGTTTATAGGACGTAAGACCCCTAAGGCGATAGAATACTTGGGAAGAGTTCTGCCGGGGGCAATTATGACGATGCTGGTTGTGTATTGCCTACGCTCAACGGATATTTGCGGTACAGGTCATGGAATTGCGGAGCTTGTATCATGTGTAATCATTGTTGTTTTGCAAAAATGGCGTAAAAATACGCTTTTGAGTATTGTGACGGGTACGGTCTGCTATATGCTGTTAATCCGCATAATATGATGATTTTTGATACATTATTCTGCTTTTTGGGTACAAAATGTGTCATTTAGGTACAAAATGTACACTTTTTCATAGAACATGATATATTACAAATACAGTGTGTAGGGGATAGCATACAATATATAAAAGAGCCGTTATCATTTGATAACGGCTCTCTTGTTTTGTCCTTTATTCGTCTGTACTCGGAGGCTCTGTTTCGGGAGCCGGTTCCGACTCGGGCGGTTCTGTAGTCGGCTCCGTAGTCGGTTCTGCTGTTGGCTCTGCTGTAGGCTCTGCAGTCGGTTCGTTAGTCGGTTCTGCCGTAGGCTCTGCTGTAGGCTCCGGTGTGGGCTCTATAGTCGGTTCGGGCTTTGGCGTCGGCTTCGGCGTAGGCTTTACCGGATCGGTAGGCTTTGGAACCAGAGTTGGCGTAGGCTTAATTTGAATTGTGGGAGATGGCGATAATGTTGGCTCCACAATTTTTTCAATTGGGGTAATGGTTGGCATCTGAGTAGGAGTAACAAGTGATTTACTGTTTGTTACAGCAGGCAGACCTGTCATTATAGCCTTATATTCTCCGGAAGGTTTTACGTAATGGACTTTGAATTCGCCTTCATCAGAGATGCCCGGTACAGGGTGGTGAATAATGTAGTCGATTATTACGTTATATGCACTTGCTTTATAGTGCAAACCATCTCCGCAATCATATTCTTTTTTTATACTTCCGTTTTTATCTTTAAGTTCACTTGATACATCAAGATAGTAGATGCCTTCATATTGTGCTAACGCCAACAGAAAATTGTTGTACTTGTCAATCCATTCGTTTTTGACGGAACCTCTATATGTACCGTTATCATCAACGGGCCATATTGACATAAGCACAATTTTACTGTTAGGTGCCATTTGCATAATGTGCTCAACCAGCTCTGTATAGCTTTTTTCGTATTTTTCTTCCGACATACCGTTCATACCGTTTACACCATAACTGATGTATAAAACAGGCGCATCTACGGCACTTAAGTATTGTTTAAGAGTATATTGTTTACCACTGTTTTGTGTGAAGGTATTGTTCTCAACGCTTGTGTGTGCAATACCGACTTGAGCTAAAGCATTCTCATCCGAAATAAATCCGTAACTGACCATTGCTACTGTTCTGGAATCACCAAGAAAATAGCAGTTATTCATATAACCGTTGCGGGTATTCTTATTATATTCAAGTACTGTGGAATATTCTTCGGTGTCAGCAGCCTCATTCGAATGTGACTGTGGCTTGGTTTGCGCTGAATCGATGTCATCGTTGGCTATACCAAAAATATCCGCATAGTCATTGACATCAGCTTCGGGTATCGGCGCGGGTGTATTGTTCTTTTGGTGTAAACATACTCCGATTATGCCGATTGTGACTGCCACAATTGCAACAATAATGATGAGGTAGTAGTGGCAACAGAACTTCTTTATTTTTCGCCATGAGCGAATTATGCATTTGAAAAATTCAACTCTCATAATTATAATATAGTGGTTGGAGTCTAACTATTAGCTTCAAAATCTATATCTATTATATACATGTATGCTCGGACGGACAAGTCTTTAAGAGTTTATGGCATACAAATGAGGTTGACATGGCATTTGATGGAATAACTGTTGCGGCAATCGTGCATGAATTTAATACATTCTTAAAGGATGGAAGAATATATAAAATAGCGCAGCCTGAGAAGGATGAGCTGTTAATTACTGTCAAAAACGGCGGCAATCAGTACAGAGTGCTTCTTTCTGCCAATGCCTCACTGCCTTTAGCGTATCTTACAAATGATAATAAGGTCAGCCCGGCTGTTGCACCGACATTTACCATGTTGCTTAGAAAGCATTTGCAAAACGGCAGAATAATAAGCATTAGCCAGCCTGATTTTGAAAGAATAATCATGTTTGAAATAGAACACCTTGATGAAATGGGGGATATTTGCAGGAAGCGTCTGATAGTGGAATTGATGGGAAAATACAGTAACATCATTTTTACGGATAGCGATAATAAGATACTGGACAGTATTAAACATATTAATGCGATGGTCAGCTCGGTTAGAGAGGTACTGCCGGGAGGTACATACGAATATCCGCCCAAAGATGGTAAAATCAATCCGCTTACGACAGATTACGATGAATTTGCTCGAGTCCTTCGTGACAAAAATTGTGAAATCGGAAAAGCGTTATATATGTCGTATACCGGTATATCGCCTTATATGGCATATCGAATGGTTGAAGCAACGGAAAATATGTCTGATAAATGGGAAAGCATGGGCGCAGGCGAAGCATTATCGGATGAGATGCTGAATAGACTGTGGGGATGTTTTGCAGACCTGTTTAACAGGGTAGGGGAGGGGAATTTTGCCCCTCAACTTATATATGAAAACGGTGAAGTGACAGAGTATATTATGGCGGATGCCACAAGTGCTGCAAAGACAACACCTGCTGCAACTGACGGAGATGATTACAAGCCGGTAAGTGATTTGATTGTTTCTTTTTATAAAGAAAAAGAAACAAAAACAAGATCAAAACAAAAATCGGCTGATTTGCGAAAAATAGTGCAGACTATCTTGGAAAGAGATGTTAAAAAATATGATCTTCAATTGAAACAATTGAAAGATACTGATAAGATGGAGAAGTATAAAGTATATGGCGAATTATTGCATACATATGGCTATTCGGTTGAGGACGGAGCGAAGCAGATAACGGTGAACAATTACTATACCAATGAACCGATTACGATACCGTTGGATGATACGATAAGCGCCATGGATAATGCAAAGCGCTATTTCGATAAGTATGGCAAACTTAAAAGAACCAAAGAAGCTTTGCTTAAGCTTACCGTTGAGGTGAAAGAACAGATAGATCATCTTGAATCCATTTTGCAGGCTTTGGATATTGCTGAACGCGAAGAGGACATTAATGAGATAAAAGAAGAGATGATTGAGTCCGGATATATCAGACGTAAAAGCACCAAGGGTGTTAAACAAAGGTTTAAGAGCAAACCGTACCATTTTGTCGGCAAGGATGGATTTCATATGTATGTCGGCAAGAATAATTATCAGAATGATGAGTTGACCTTCAAGATGGCTAATGGCGGGGATTGGTGGTTTCATGCCAAAGGTCTGCCGGGGTCACATGTTATACTGAAATGCGACGGAAAGGAACCTACGGATCGCACATTTGAAGAGGCAGCCAGACTTGCCGCACATTTTTCAAAAGGGAACGGAAGCGACAGGGTAGAGATTGACTATTTGAAACGCAAGGATGTCAAGAAACCAAACGGTTCCAAACCCGGATTTGTAGTGTATTACACAAATTATTCAATGGTGATAGATAATAATATAGGAGGGTTAGAACAAGTAGAAGAATAACATGTGTTTTTACATACACAGAAGCTTGCGAAGAAAATGAAAATACGATTTAATTTATTGATAAAATTCATATTGCTTTTTACAGGGCTTGCAACAGTGGCATTTTTTGCTGTCGGTC
Source organism: Candidatus Colinaster equi (assembly GCA_018064425.1). Lineage (GTDB taxonomy): Bacteria > Bacillota > Clostridia > Lachnospirales > Lachnospiraceae > Colinaster > Colinaster equi. Next base: position 32,502 of record JAGHVF010000001.1, read on the forward strand.
GAGTACATGCCGATGATACCAAACATGTACGAATTCTTTTTACACATGATATACATTCGTATGTAAACGGTGAGATATCTCAAGTAGGCGATGAATATGTCGAACATGGCAATATGGCCCGCCTCAAGACACTGGTTGACGAGTACAAGGATGAAAACAGCGTATATCTTGATGGTGGAGATATCGCCATGGGTACTCTTTTTCAATCAGGATTTGATGACAAGATATATGAGATGCGCTTACTCGGAATGTGCGGTTGTGATGTCACAACTGTGGGTAATCACGAATGGGATTTAGGCGGATACGGATTTGCCGATTTTATGAACAGTTGTACACAATATGCTTCACAGGGAGAGGCTTTACCTGCATATGTTCAGGCTAATCTTGATTTTAGCGGCGAGTTAACGAAGGAACAGCAGGCGGTCAAAGATGCCATGGACGGATATGGGGCATCACCGTATAAGATACTTGAGACCAATGGCACAAAGATTGCCGTATTTGGCGTGCTGGGCGAGGAAGCTATTAGCGATTCGCCTACAAGCGGAATGAAATTTGTCAATTACATTGATGCTGCAAAAGCGATTGTAGATACAATTAACGAAAAGGAACATCCCGATTTGATAGTGTGTCTGTCTCATTCGGGTACGGATGGCGATATTGAAGACGGCGAAGATATTAAATTGGCTAAAGAAGTACCGGACATTGATGTAATAATCAGTGCACACTCGCATGATCAATATAACACACCGATTATTGTCGGTGACACAATACTTGTATCAGCAAAATGCTATTTGTACTATCTTGGCTGTCTGGATGTGGATGTAAAAGAGGGCGTAGCTTTATGTACCGATTATAAGCTGATTCCTATTGACGAAAAGGTCAAAGCTGACAGAGAAGTAGCAAACAAACTTAATGAATTTAAGAATGAAATAGAGAAGGATTATCTGGAAAAATACGGTTTTGAATATGATGAAGTGTTATGTTCTTCCGATTTTGCTACCATGTCCGTAGATGAAATGTATGCGGCAAACGGCGAATTCAATACAGGTAATTTGATTGCCGATTCGTATATGTATGCAGCAAAAAAGAACGGTGTTTCGGTTGATGTGGCAGCCGTAGGACTCGGAACTATCAGGGATAACATTGTGCCGGGAGAGATTACTGCAGCGAAGGCTTTTGAGATATGTTCACTCGGAAAAGGTTCTGACGGTTCGGCGGGACATCCGCTTGTTGTTGTGCATGTTACGGGACGTGAACTTCGGCTGATTGCGGAATTGGATGCATCGCTTGGCGATGTTGTCAGCTCAATAAGAATGAGTTATTCCGGATTAAAGGTTGAATATAATGATAAGCGTGCTGTTTTGGATAAGGTTACAAGCTGTAAAGTCAGAAGAGATGACGGTACATGGGAGGAAATAGACAAGGATAAGATCTATACGGCATGCGTAAATGTTTATGCTGCCAATATGATTGGTATGGTAAACGGCTTGTCCAAAGGAACATTGAAGATTGTGCCAAAGATGGAAGACGGTACACCGGTTGAAGATATTTATGATTGCGTAATGTTGGATAAAGAAGGCAATGAAGTAAAGGAATGGGTAGCTTTTGCGGATTACATTTCAAGCTTTGAGCCTGTAAACGGTGTAGCAAAACTGCCTGACAGTTACAGAGATCCTGACGCAAGAAAAGTAAAATATGAAGCCGGCGGATTGGCGGTATTTGTCAATCCTGGTGTGTCAACACATGTAATATGCGGATTGGCAATAGTAATATCAATTATTATTGTTTTGATATGTAAGAGAATCGTTTTGAGAATTAAAAGAAAGAACAATTTGACGAAATGAGTATTTATTGAGTAATTTGCATATTAAACAACGTAGGCTTCCCTTGACTGTCGATGCATTGTAGCCGTATAATATGACAGAATGTGGTCTAAAGTACGTTTGGATGATATACACGTGAATGTAGACCATTTCAAATGAATATTTGGAGGATAATATGCAAAAGATTAAAAGCATGACCGGCTTTGGCAGATGTGAAATTGTCGAAGCTAACAGCAAAATCTCTGTTGAGATTAAGTCTGTAAATCACAGATATCTTGATGCAAATATCAAGATGCCTAAAAAACTCAATTTCTTTGATGCATCTATTCGTGGATTACTCAAAGAATATATGCAAAGAGGAAAAGTGGATGTGTTTATTACATACGAGGACACATCCGATACCAGTGTTAATGTATCATATCATCCGGAGGTTGCAGCCGAATACCTGAAGTATTTGAAGCAGATGGGTGAGGAATTCGGACTGGAGAATGACGTCAGAGTATCGACATTGTCGAGATATCCTGAGATATTTACTCTTGATGATGTGGAGATTGATGAGGAAGGCATCTGGAAATTGCTTGAGAAGGCAATTAGAGGAGCTTGCGAAGGATTTGTTGAATCCCGTATAAAAGAGGGTGAGAACTTAAGAACAGATCTTATAGGTAAGCTTGACGGAATGCTGGATATCGTATCTTTTATCGAGGAGAGAAGTCCGCAGATTATTGCTGAGTATAAAGCATCACTTACAGCAAAGATTAAGGAGATGCTTGAAGATACTAAGATAGATGACAACAGAATACTTACAGAAGTAACCATTTTCTCTGATAAGGTGTGTGTTGATGAAGAGCTTGTGAGATTGCGCAGTCATATCGAGGCAGTTAAAAGTACACTTCTTGAAGGTGGCGGAATCGGTAGAAAGCTTGATTTCTTAGCCCAGGAGATGAATAGGGAAGCCAATACAATATTATCAAAATCAACAGATCTTGAGGTATCAAACAAGGGTGTTGAATTGAAGACTGAGATTGAAAAAGTAAGAGAACAGATTCAAAATATCGAATAGTATTGATTTGAAAGGCATCGAAATGAAGGAAAGAGGAATACTTACTGTAATCAGCGGTTTTTCCGGAGCGGGAAAAGGAACTTTGGTAAAAAAACTTGTTGATGAATATGACAATTATGCATTGTCGGTTTCTATGACGACAAGAGCTCCGAGAGAAGGAGAAATAGATAAGGTTCATTATTTCTTTATCAGTAAAGAACAATTCGAGGAGAATATTAAAGCAGGAAAGATGCTTGAATATGCCGGATATGTTGATAATTACTACGGCACTCCGAGAGAATATGTTGAAAAGCAGCTTGAAGCCGGCAAAGATGTTATTCTTGAAATAGAATATAAGGGAGCCATGCAGATAAAGAAACAGATGCCGGAAGCGTTGCTATTGTTTGTGACTCCGCCGAGTGCTGTCGAACTTAAGAGAAGATTGGTAGGCAGAGGCACCGAGACAGCGGAAGTTATTGATAAACGTATGCAGCGTGCGATTGAAGAATCGGATGTTGTAGATAAGTATGATTACATACTTCTTAACGATGACCTTGATGTGTGTGCACGTCAGGCACATGAAATAATTCAAAATGCAAAATACAGTGTGTCACGTACCACTGATTTTATTAAAGAAATAAGAAATGAACTATTGCAGATAGCGAAGGGAGAATAATATGTTACATCCATCATATTCAGATTTAATGAAAGTAGTTAACAGCGAGGTTGAGCCGGGTGAGGCTAAAGTAGTTAACAGCAGATACTCAATTGTTATGGCTACATCAAAGAGAGCTCGTCAGATTGTTGACGGAGATGAGGCATTGGTAAGCGCTGAAGGAAAGAAGCCATTGTCAATTGCTGTTGAAGAACTTAATCAGGCTCAGATTCAGATCCTTAGTGACGAGGATGAAGAATAATATATGAAAGTATTATTTGTATCACTCGGATGTGATAAAAATACAGTTGACTCACAGATGATGCTCGGTATCCTTAGTGATGCCGGGCATATCATTACGTATAGGGAAGATGAGGCGGAGGCAGTTGTAATCAATACCTGTGCTTTTATCAATGATGCCAAGCAAGAGAGCATTAATACTATTTTAGAGATGGCTCAATTAAAGAAGACCGGTAATGTGAAGGCAATTGTGGTTACGGGCTGTCTTGCACAACGCTATAAAGAAGAAATAACGGAAAATATTCCGGAAGTTGATGCAGTGCTCGGAATTCAGTCGTTTGACCGGGTGGCTGAGGTGCTTAAAAAAGCGCGGGAGGGTGAAAAAAGCTACATTTTTGATAAGCTGGATGAACCCGCCATATGCGGTAAAAAGAGAATTCTGACCGGAGCAACTCATTATGCCTATCTGAAGATTGCCGAAGGATGCAATAAACATTGCACATATTGCATCATACCCTCTCTTAGAGGAAAGTACAGATCGGTACCTAAGGAAGTATTGATAAAAGAAGCCAACGAGCTTGCAAATAAGGGCGTAAAAGAGTTGATTGTGGTGGCACAGGAGACGACTGTATACGGAACCGACATTTACGGTAAAAAGTGTTTGCCTAAGCTGTTGCATGAATTGGCACAAATTGAGGGTATTGAAAATATCAGATTGCTGTATTGCTATCCTGAAGAGATAGACGATGAACTCATTTTGACAATCAAAAACGAGCCTAAGGTGTGCAATTATCTGGATATTCCGATTCAACATGCATCTGACAGAATACTTAAGCGAATGGGTAGGAAGACAAGCGAAGAGGATATCAGAACGTTAGTTAACAAGCTAAGAAGAGAAATTCCGGATATTGCAATCAGAACTACGTTGATAAGCGGTTTTCCCGGGGAAACGCACAGAGATTACGTATGCGTTAAGAAATTTGTTTCGGATATGCGGTTTGACCGTCTTGGCGTGTTTACTTATTCGGCGGAAGAAGGTACGGGTGCCGCAAAGATGAAACATCAGGTACCGGGATTTGTCAAAAAGATGCGTAGAAACGGTATTATGAAATTGCAACAAAGAATTGCTTTTGAGAATGCACGTGCTGCCGTATCGGATGAATACGATGTGACAATCGAAGGCAGATTGCTGGATGACGGAGTGTATGTAGGACGTACATATAAAGATGCACCGGATGTTGACGGTTATGTTTTTGTTACATCAGGCAGGGATTTGATGAGCGGTGACAGAATAAAAGTTAAGATTACCGATGCACGCGGATACGATTTATGCGGTGAAGAAATAGAGGAGACAGAAGAATGAATTTACCTAACAAATTAACAATACTTAGAATGATACTTATTATTCCGTTTGTTGTTATTTTACTTACCAATTGTTTCAATGATTACAGTGGTTTAATAGCACTTGCTATTTTTGCCATAGCATCATTTACTGATTTATTGGATGGAAAAATTGCCAGAAAACACAATCTTGTAACAAACTTTGGTAAGTTTATGGATCCGTTGGCGGACAAGATACTTGTTTGTGCGGCTATGGTATGTCTGACAGCATTAAGACCCGAGATGATGCCTGCATGGGCGGTTATTATTATTCTTTCAAGAGAGTTCATCATAAGCGGGTTTAGAACTGTTGCTGCTGACAGCGGTATTGTTATCGCGGCCAGCATGTGGGGAAAAAGTAAGACGGTTTCCCAGATGATTATGATTATTTTAATGCTTGCAAATATTGAATGGGAGCCGATGAAATATATAATAACTGCTGTTATGTATATTGCGGTGGTGCTTACAATCATTTCTCTTGTGGATTATATTGTAAAAAATATTTCTGTATTGAAGGATGGTACAAAAAAATAGTTTCCGGGTGTGACCCAAGGAGAAAGCTATGATAGTTGAATTGATATCTGTCGGAACCGAGATTCTGATGGGCAATATTGTCAATACGAATGCAGCATATTTGGCAGAACAATGTGTAGAGCTCGGTCTGTGCTGCTATTATCAAAGCGTAGTCGGAGATAATGCGGACAGATTATCAGAGACTTTACAGACTGCACTTAACAGATCTGATATTGTGATTATGTCGGGGGGCTTGGGACCTACTCAGGATGATTTGACAAAAGAGGTTGCGGCGAAGGTGTGCGGCGCAGAGTTGTATATGCATGAGGCCAGTCGTGATGCAATCAAGTCATATTTTACCAAGATAGGTAAGCAACCGACGGATAACAATTGGAAACAGGCTATGATGCCGCAGGGAGCAATTATATTGCCAAATGATAACGGCACTGCTCCGGGCTGTATTATTGAAAAGGACGGTAAGGCTGTCATTTTACTGCCTGGACCGCCAAATGAGCTGATTCCGATGTTTGAGAACAGCGTTGTACCGTATGTGAAAAGCAAATTGCCGTCGATTATTTGTTCAAAGACAGTGAAGATATGTGGTATCGGCGAGAGCCGCGCAGAGGATATGATATCTGATTTGATTGCTAAGCAGGATAATCCGACTATTGCTACATATGCCAAGACAGGCGAAGTACATATCAGAGTTTCTGCCAAGGCCGAGGATGAGAAGACGGCAAAGAATCTGATAAAGCCTGTTGTAAAGGAATTGAAACAACGTTTCGGTAATTATATATATACAACCCAGGAAGATATGTCTTTGGAAAAGGTAGTTGTCGATTTGCTCATCGGTAATGATATGAACATTGCAACTGTCGAATCATGTACCGGAGGAATGCTTGCCGCAAGGCTGATCAATGTACCCGGAGTATCGGATACATTCAAGTCGGGTTTTGTGACATATTCCAATAAGGCAAAACGTAAATGTGTCGGTGTAAAGAAGAAGACTCTTGAAAAATACGGTGCTGTAAGTAAACAGACAGCCGAGGAAATGGTACGCGGAATGCGAACTGTCAATAAGGCGGATGTTGTTGTTGCGACTACCGGTATTGCCGGACCTGACGGAGGTACACCGCAAAAACCTGTCGGATTGGTGTATATCGCATGTCTTGTGGGCGATAAGGTAACTGTAAAAGAGTACCATTTTGCAGGTAACAGGATGAAGGTGCGTGAAAATGCTGTTACGAGTGCATTGAATCTTGTCAGAGAGTGTATTTTGGAATATTACAGTGAAAAGACATTCGGAAAAAAGTGATAGTAATGTACATATAGTTATTATTGGTATAAGAGATTAATGTGGCGGTAGATTTGTTGGTAATGCGAACAAATCTGCCGTTTCTTTCTTGATTTTTTATACGCAAAAGGGTATCATATGCAATATTAGCGAAATAAATCTGCTTTGTCGATTGCAAATATCAACGGGAATGTCATTATGTGAATAATCGTAAGATATGCTGTGGAAAATATTGGACACCTATAGTGATATTCTGTACAGGAAAAGTAATGTAACTTTTTTACAAAAACAGGTTGACAAAACAGAACATATGTTTTATTCTTGCTTTCAGAGGGAAGAACATCTGTTCTATACAAGGAGAGAGACGATGGAAAAAGAAGAAAAACTCAGAGCGTTGGATGCGGCAATTGCACAGATTGAGAGACAGTATGGCAAGGGAGCCGTTATGAAGCTTGGTGATCCAAGTGCACAGATGAATGTTGAAGTTATTCCGACAGGTTCACTTAGCTTAGATATAGCATTGGGCCTCGGTGGTATTCCGAAGGGACGTATTGTTGAGATATACGGTCCTGAATCTTCCGGTAAGACAACTGTTACACTTCATATGATTGCAGAAGTTCAGAAAAGAGGCGGTATAGCAGGATTTATTGATGCGGAGCATGCACTTGATCCTGTATATGCCAAGAATATAGGCGTTGATATCGATAATTTGTATATTTCACAGCCGGATTGCGGTGAACAGGCACTTGAGATTACGGAGACAATGGTTCGTTCAGGTGCGATAGATATTGTTGTTGTCGATTCTGTTGCCGCTTTAGTTCCTAAGCAGGAGATTGACGGAGATATGGGAGATTCGGTTATGGGCGCGCAGGCAAGACTTATGAGCCAGGCTATGCGTAAGCTTACAGCTGTAATCAGCAAGTCCAACTGTACCGTCATTTTTATCAATCAGTTACGTGAGAAGCTTGGAGTAATGTTTGGTAATCCTGAGACAACGACAGGTGGTAGAGCTTTGAAATTCTACTCTTCTGTCAGACTTGATGTCAGACGAATAGAATCAATCAAGCAGGCCGGCGAAGTGATTGGTAACAGAACCAAGGTTAAAGTTGTCAAGAATAAGGTTGCACCTCCGTTCAAAGAGGCTGAATTTGATATTATGTTTGGCAAGGGTATATCAAAGATTGGTGATATTTTGGATCTTGCTGCAGATAACGATATTATTGTTAAAAGCGGCGCATGGTATGCTTATGAAGGTAATAAGATTGGCCAAGGAAGAGAGAATGCCAAACAGTATCTTACAGAGCATGAAGACGTATGTAACGAGATTGAGAATAAAGTTCGTGACATATATGGTTTTGACGGTGCGGTTGCCACTGTCGAATCTGAACCGGATAAAGAGTAATTGCATATGACAGTGCAATCAATTGAGAATATTTCCAAAGGTCGATATCGTATTCAACTTGAGGATGGTAGAAAATTTGTATTATATCGAGCTGAATTATCACGACTTGGAATTCGAGAGAAGGAAGAGATATCAGATGATATATTGAATGAGATATTGACGGCAATACTACCCAAACGTGCCAAATTGCGTGGCCTTAACTTGCTTAAGGCCCGCCCCTACACCGAATATCAGATGCGACAGAAATATATCGACGGAGAGTATCCTCAGGCGGTTATTGATGAAGCAATTGAATATCTTAAGAGCTATCATTACATTGATGATTATGAATATTGCAATACTTTCATAATGTACAAATCAGCATCAAGAAGCAGAAGACGTATTGTTAATGATTTGCTATCAAAAGGTGTAGATAAATCGGTCATTTATGCTGCGATGGATGATATGGAACATACCGGTGACTTAGCTGATGAGAGTGATTTGATATTAAGATTGCTTAATAAGAGACATTATTGCAGTGAGACTGCATCCTTTGAAGAGAAGCAGAAGATGATAGCATTTTTGTATTCAAAAGGGTTTGAGATGGATAATATCAAATCACATGTATAGCGTTTTTACCGTATCTAAGCGTTGACTTGGATACGGTTTTTTTATGGGAAAATGAAAAATTGTATTACATTTGTCTTTTGGAGATATTGTATGAATTTAATGTCTTTGATATAATATTTGTCGGATAATAGTTTGAATTTCTTCTGAAAATGAGGGCAAAAAATGAAAGATGCATTAGGCATAAAAGAGATGATTAGAATATTAAGAACACCGTATTTGGCTCCAAAGGGCCAGAGTGGCTCAGCTGTTATGGAAGCTTGTTTGTACGGTGTTTTGAGTATTGTCAGTTGGATTATGACATTTATGAATATTCAACATGGATATTATTTAATGGCCGGGTCAACTACTATTCTTATTATTGGATTTTTGGTCGCTACTGTTTTGGGATTTTGGGGTAACGAAAGAGCTGCATCGATTATTGCATCTTGTATGATTGTTTTTATCTTTTCGATATATGCAATTACCGGAAGCAACGATGGCTTTGCAATATTATGGATAATGCTTATTCCGGTATTTTGTATGGGATCTACCGGCTTACAGTTTGGTTTCTTTGCTAGTTTGTATTTTCAGATCTTTTTGATTGTTTTGTTTTATACTCCATGTAGGCAATATGTTCAAACGTACTACACTGAGACTTTTATGGGAAGATTTCCTATTTTGTATTTCGCGGATTTTATTATGACCTGCATTTTTATGGCACACAGACATATTGTAAGAGTCAGACAGTTATGGTATGAAGATGATTTGAACAAGGCGGTTGAAGATGAACGTGAGCGAGTTGCTACCGTATCTTTGCAGACAATTATGTCCATCAGTAATGCCGTTGATGCAAAAGATAAATATACACAACAGCATTCACAACGTGTAAGTGAGTATTCGTGTATTATTGCAGAAGCACTTGGTTGGGATGAAGAAAAGGTTGAAGAATTAAGGCAAATTGCATTGCTGCATGATATCGGCAAGATTGCGGTGAGCGATACAATTCTCAATAAACCGGGAAAATTGACAGATGAAGAATTTGCAATTATGAAATCGCATGCGGTTGCCGGCAGTGAGATATTAAGGGACTTGACGATTTTGCCAAATGTTACATTAGGAGCCAAATATCATCATGAGAGATATGACGGAAAGGGATATCCTACAGGTATTTGTGGTGAGGATATTCCAATCGAAGCTAGAATTATCGGGCTTGCAGATGCTTTTGATGCGATGAATTCCAACCGTGTATACAGAAACCGTTTGACGAAGGATGTTATTGTTGAAGAATTGAAAAAAGGCAGGGGAACGCAGTTTGATCCCAAACTTATTGATGTATTTATGCCGATTGCCATTGATATTATGGATGATTTTGATGATTCGGATGATGTCTAGACTACTTGACATAACATGTCAGTGTGTGTAGAATAGAGATGTTGTAATTTGCTAACTTAGGGATACTCTACATATCCCTTGGTATATAAAGTACAATGAAAATTTAATAAGGAGGTGCTCCTGCACATGGCAGCAATTATTGCAGTGGTGGCAACTCTGGTTATCGCAGTTCCCGTGTCTGTTCTGGTCACATCAAGTGTTCAGAAGAAAACAGCAAAATCCAAGGTTGGAAGTGCTGAAGAACAGGCAAGAGGAATTATCGATGAGGCTCTTAAAGAGGCTGATGAGAAGAAGCGTGAAGGTTTACTTGAGGTAAAAGAGGAGTCAATTCGTGCAAAGAACGAATTGGACAAGGAAATCAAGGAACGTCGTGCTGAGATTCAGCGAAATGAACGTCGTATTCAGCAAAAAGAAGAGAACATCGACAAGAAGACCGAGGCCATCGAGAAAAAGGAGGCAAGCCTTTCTGCTAAAGAAGAAGATTTAAACAAGCAAAAGGAAGCAATTGCCAAACTCAATGAAGAACGTGTACAGGAACTCGAACGAATCTCGGGATTAACCTCCGACCAGGCAAAAGATTATCTACTTAAAATTGTTGAGGAAGAAGTAAAACACGAGACGGCTGTTATGATTAAAGAATTAGAGAGCCGTGCAAAAGAAGAAGCTGATAAGAAGGCTAAGGAATATGTGGTTAATGCAATCCAAAGATGCGCAGCCGATCATGTTTCCGAGACAACAATATCTGTTGTTAACCTTCCTAACGATGAGATGAAGGGTAGAATTATCGGTAGAGAGGGTAGAAATATTCGTACTATCGAGACTCTTACAGGTGTTGATTTGATTATTGATGATACTCCTGAAGCAGTTATTCTTTCCGGATTTGATCCAATCAGAAGAGAAGTAGCAAGAATTGCTCTTGAGAAGCTTATTGTTGACGGACGAATCCATCCTGCTCGTATAGAGGAGATGGTTGAGAAAGCTCAAAAAGAAGTCGAGACAATGATTAAAGAAGAGGGTGAGGCCGCTGTCCTTGAAGTTGGCGTACATGGTATTCATCCTGAACTTGTTAAGCTACTTGGTAAGATGAAGTTTAGAACCAGTTATGGTCAGAATGCATTAAAGCATTCAATAGAAGTTGCGCAGTTGTCAGGATTGCTTGCTTCAGAGTTGGGACTTGATGTCAGAACTGCAAAGAGAGCAGGTTTGTTACATGATATCGGTAAGTCTGTCGATCATGAGATGGAAGGCTCACATATTCAGTTGGGCGTTGAACTTTGTAGAAAGTATAAAGAATCGCAGGTTGTTATTAATGCAGTTGAGTCACATCATGGTGATGTAGAGCCTACATCATTGATTGCTTGTTTGGTTGCAGCAGCAGATGCAATCAGTGCAGCAAGACCGGGTGCAAGACGTGAGACTCTTGAGACATATACTCAGAGACTTCGTCAGCTTGAAGAGATTAGTAACAGCTTTAAGGGTGTAGATAAGTCATTTGCCATTCAGGCCGGTAGAGAGGTTCGTGTAATGGTAGTTCCGGAACAAATTAATGATGCTGATATGGTATTGTTGGCAAGAGATATTTCTAAGCAGATTGAAGAGCAGATGGAATATCCGGGCCAGATAAAAGTAAATGTTATTCGCGAAAGCAGAGTAACGGATTTTGCTAAATAATTTGACCGATTCGGTAGTGTTAATTGGAATTAAACCTTGAAAGCTTAAATGCTTTCAAGGTTTTTTTATGTCAATTTTTGGAAAAAAGTAAAAAATAGCCTTTAATTGATGAACAATTGTGGTATAATAGTCCTATAAATTCGGGGGAAAAACGGAGGTAAAAGATATGGCAGATGAGCATTTTTGGGACAATGGTGTACCTACAGTTTCAAAGGACGTTAATTGTAAATTGATTTACGAGACGTTGACCGGCGAGAACAAAGAGACAGAACTTATGACAATCGATGAGGCACTTAAGATGTTTGAAGCTTTAAAAGTGGGCAGGGAGACGGTTAAGTGCGAAGCAGTTAAGGTTGTTGACGGACAGAATCAGGCAATTCAATCTTTTAAACAGAACGTAATTGATGTTGGCGGAACAAAGATGATTATATAGATGATAGTAAAAAATGGTGCAGAGAATCTGCACCATTTTTTTTGCGCGTATGTCGCATTTTTTTGCGTATATATTACGTTTATTGACAATTTTTTCTAGAGTGTATGAAGAATTAATTGTGTTAAAATAAATAATATATTTTCAGGTTGGAGGGGAAGTATGAAAAAACATACGACAGGAGAAAAAAAGAAAAAAGTAACTATTAACTTTAAGTCGATTGCGTTAAGAATGATGGTCGGTATTTTGCCAATAACGGCATTGGCTGTTTTAGCACTTACGGTAATCAGTGGTCAGGTATCCAAGGCGATAATCCGTGAACAGATGGAAGAACGTATGATGGCGACACTTACGGCGCAGACCAATACCATTACCAGTCAGCTTGCCCTGGTTAGCAGTACATCCAACAATCTTGCCGGAGCAATTAACGCATCTTATGAGACAGGTAATGCCAAGACATTCAGTTCATCGCTTGCGCAGACTGTTTCAGGCTCATCAATCCTTTACAGTGCAGGATTATATTTCAGCGAGCAGTCACTCGGAGCACCTTATGCTTACAGAGACGGTCAGGCTATTTTGAACGGTAGCCATGAAGGTGATTATCAGCATGAGCAATTCTATATGGATTCACTTTCAAAGGTATCTACATTTTATGCACCTGTAGAATATAATGCCGAAGCCGGTAAGATGATTCTTAAGGCAGTGACTCCTATGGCAGACAGCAATTATCATCAAATCGGTGCCGCTGTTGCGGAGATGGATATGTCACTTCTTAAGGCATCTATAGAAGAGATTAAGATAGGTGACAATGGCGATGTATTGCTTGTATCGGATACAGGAGCATTTTTGGCAGGTGTTGATGATGCAAGAGTTGTTGCCGGTGATTTGATTACCTCCGATAGTGATTTTGCATCGGTTGCCGGTAAGATAATGAGCGAGGATTCAGGTAGTGTAAAGTATTCCAAGGGTGGAGAGCTTTACTCTGTATATTACGGAACCATACCGACAGTGAATTGGAAATTGCTTGTAAGAGTTCCTTCATCACAGATTGAGGCACCGGTAAGCAAGCTTGTATCAATGTTGATAATTGTCGGTGTGATTACATTGGTATTATGTGTGGTTGCGATTATGCTTCAGGTGGGCAACATTTCTTCCGGTATTAAGAAGGTCAATAAGTTTGCCAACATTTTGGCTGATGGTGACTTTACCGTTGATGAGCCAAACAGCAAACGAGTAGATGAACTTGGTTCGATGAATTCGGCATTGAAGAAAATGTATAGAAATAACAAGGAGATTTTAACAAAAATTTCCGATCATGCCGGAGCAATCAACGGCTCAAGCACCAATCTTTATTCCGCAACAGAAGAGTTGTCGCGACAGTTTGAAGATATCGAGAACCTCGTTACACAGGTTAATGATGATATGATGAACGCCAGTGCTGCAACGCAGGAGGTAAATGCATCGGCGGAAGAAGTTACGGCATCTGTAAATGTGCTTGCGGAAGAGACAAACGGCAGTCAGAAGATGACAGAGGAGATTAAGCAGAGAGCTCTCAGTGTTGAAAAGACAAGTAAAGATGCCCATGATTATGCAATAGCTCTTTCCGAAGAATATAACAAGAATCTTGCTCGTAGTATTGAAGATGCCGAGGTAGTAGAGTCTATTGGTAAATTGGCAGAAGTAATATCAGATATTGCCAGTCAGATTAATCTGTTATCACTTAATGCATCAATTGAGGCAGCAAGAGCCGGTGAAGCAGGAAGAGGCTTTTCTGTAGTAGCTACAGAGATTGGTAAATTGGCAGGAGATACATCAGCTGCTGTTGCTGAGATTCATACGACTATTGATGAAGTTAAAGAAGCGTTTTCATTGCTTACAAAAAATTCAGAGTCATTACTTACCTTTATTAAGGAAACGGTAACTCCTGATTATGATAACTTTGTTGGTATTGCAAAACAATATGGTGCCGATGCGGCAGCTATTGAGGCAAGTTCGGCAAGAATATCGGATATGGCAGGCAATATTGAAAAGATTATGATGGAAGTAGCAACTGCCGTACAGAACATTACAAAGAGTACGGAAAACACGGCCGATAGCAGTGCACATATTGCATCGACTGTCGGAATGCTTGCCGAAGTAGTGGAACAAGTATCTGCCATGAGTGAGGAGCAGGAGAAGATTGCTACAGATCTTAATGATGTAGTAAGTCATTTCAAATTGTAGAATGATTAATGCGAAATAAGAAAATAGTATTATAAAATGAAATCGCCTAAACAAAAGTGTTTTTGATAACACACATGTTTAGGCGTTTTTATTACTTATAATAAATGTATTAATTAAAAGATGAATTTTTGTTGTATTTTGTAGCTTATAAAGAAAAGAATTACATCTACAACAATTTTAATATAGCTTTCTGTTATATTGGGAAGTATTGATACTCCCAAGTAAACAAACAGTGCACTTGCAAACATTTGGATAATGGCAAGTGAGGCATATTTGCCAAATGTTATACTCTTGGCTTTGTTGCTTTTAAATACAAGCAAGTGGTTGAACATATAGTTACAGGTGGCAGAAATTATTCTTGCGATAACTGTGGCTATCGTAATATACGCGGCAATCGAATCTCTGGTGAAGTGACATATTGTCTGGAAGATTATTAAGTCAATCACCGATGAAGAAAGCGAAGATACCAGATATTTTGCAAAGATTCTGCCGAATATTCGATATATTCGAATGGAATCAACTACAACCCTAAAATGTGTCTTATGATTGTCTTTTGAATCATATATTGTCTCAATTGGTACTTCTACAATTGATACACGGTCTTTTGTTTCGATAAGCATATTCGTTTCGAATTCAAAACGTTCTCCGCTTGTCGATAGCAAATGATTCATAAAATCTTTCGGTATAGCGCGTAAACCTGTCTGAGTATCGGAAACATTCACACTGCATAGCAGGCGACAGACGTTGCGTGTCAGGGTATTGCCAAAAGCAGATTTGGTCGGAACATTATCACCGGAAAAATTTCTGCATCCCAGAATAAGTGACTGCGGATTGGCAATAAGTGCATCTATACATTTTTTAATATCATTAACAGAGTGTTGCCCATCGGAATCGGCTGTTACACATCCGACGAGACTATTGTCGGATAACAGGAATTCAAAGGCATCTTTAAGGGCTCGTCCTTTTCCCTTGTTAATATCATGTGTAAGAATTGTGCAGTTATACTTTGTTTTTACCGTAGAAAAAATTTCGGAATATTCTTCTCCGCTACCATCATCAACAATGATGATATCAGTGATATCATTGTTAATCAGATTACCGCACAGTGTTATTAAATTGTTATCCGGCTCATAAGCCGGAATGACAACAGGTATTCTCATAGTAGCAAGCCTATAGGGCTATCTCCTTTTTAGTATATTTTCGTAATATGTATATTCCCAGAATTAGTAATCCCAGTGTTGTAAGCGAATGAAAAAGCATAGAAGTCAGATTGATGCCGATATTTATCGGCAGAATATCAAGCGATACTGTCTGCATTCTGACAAAGCTAAAGGCAAACATAAATACGGTTGCCAAAATGCCGCATATAAGGATCAATCTGTTCTTTTCAAGAATCTCTCCGGTAACGACGATGCCCAAAAGAATTGCTAAGAACATTCCCATATATTTGAATCCGTGAGTACTGTTGTAGAAAATGGCATATATTGTGTCATTCTCTACACTCGGGCCATTAGTATTTAGAATAATAAGCACCATATCAAGCATGCGCTTATATAAAACCGTACTGAAATCATAAATTATCTGTATTGGAATAAGTATGATTCCCCAGATGAACAAGAGCTTGCGGACATCGGGAGAGTGAAAGTACAATTTTTTCATTCGGTACAGACAGTAAACGTATACAGTTGCAACAGCGACAAGCTTGACAGCACTTATAATGGCTTGAGCATTCTCTGTCAGTTCCGGATTGGCACGGAAAACGAATCTAAATATTATTTTGGCAATTGCTTCAATGATATTTAGTACCGATACGCCGATTAGAAACATACCTAAATATTGCTGGCTTGTATTTTCTTCGCTTAGAATACGCTTTTCAATGACCGAAATTATATCATCCATATTTTGTCACCATATCAGATTCATCCAATAATTACATAGGTATTCTAACATATAATATATGAAGCTTTCTATAGATATGTACTAAACATTTGTTGACACGTACTGAAATCTAGGGTAGAATACAGAAAGTTGTTATATTGTTTAATTGTATACAATTATCCAGGAGGAAAGATGAAAGCATATAAATCATTGACAAAGGAAGAACTTAAGGCATTATGCGAGGAGCTTGAGAAAGCTTACATTGATGTTAAGGGTAAGGGATTGAACCTTAATATGGCTCGTGGTAAGCCGTCAAAGGAGCAGTTAAATCTGTCAATGGATATGTTGAATATATATAATCCTTCAGTTGATCCCGTAACACCGACAGGTGTTGATACACGCAATTATGGCGAACTTACAGGTATTGCTGAAGCAAGAGAATTGATGGCGGGAATGATTGGCGTACCGGCTTCAAATGTTATTGTGTTTGGTAACGCATCTCTTCCTATTATGTATGATACAGTTGCAAGATCATATATGTTTGGTGTAAACGGTCAGACACCTTGGTGCAAACTTGATGAAGTTAAGTTTTTATGTCCTGTTCCGGGATATGACAGACATTTTGCCATAACAGAGCAGTTCGGCGTTAAGATGATTCCTATTCCGTTGTTGGCTGACGGACCGGATATGGATATGGTACGTGAGTACGTCGAAAAAGATGATACTGTTAAGGGTATTTGGTGTGTACCGAAGTATGCTAATCCTACAGGAATAACATATTCCGATAAAGTGGTTAAAGCTATGGCAGCACTTAAGCCGGCAGCAAAGGACTTCAGAATATTCTGGGATAATGCATATGCCGTTCATGATTTGTACGAAGATAAGAAAGATGAATTGCTTGATATTCTGTCGGAGTGTAAGATGGCAGGCAATGAGAATATGGTTTATGAGTTTTGCTCAACATCAAAGATATCATTTGCAGGTGCCGGTATATCCGCAATGGCCACCTCAGCAGAGAATCTTGATTGGGTGAAAAAGACCATGACCGTACAGACTATCGGATACGACAAGATGAACCAGTATCGTCACGTACTTTATTTTAAGAATGCTGACGGAATTAAGGCACATATGGCAAAACATGCCGCAATTTTGAGACCTAAGTTTGACAATGTATTAAAGTGCTTTGATGAACAGTTAGGAGAACTTGATATTGCAACTTGGACCAAACCTAACGGCGGATATTTTATTTCCTTTAATGCAATGGACGGATGTGCAAAAGAGATCGTTGCAAAATGTAAGGAAGCCGGTGTTGTACTTACAGGTGCCGGTGCAACATATCCATATGGAAAAGATCCTAAGGACAGCAATATCAGAATTGCACCGTCTTTCCCATCGGCAGAAGAGATGGCACAGGCGGCTGAGGTTTTCGTTTTATGTGTTAAGCTTGTAACAGCTAAAAAGCTTTATGAGAATATGTAAACATAAGTAAAAATAC
>JAGHVF010000004.1 GCA_018064425.1 Candidatus Colinaster equi
ATTATATAAATATATAAAAAGTGCTTTTTCTGAGGTTGATTTGCCGGGCGAATATTTGACTGATAAGGAACTTGCCGAGTTTGAGATGTCACATTTTCAGAAAGCAATAATGGACATTCATTTTCCGGAAAGCTACGAGGAACATAAAAGAGCCAGAAAACGTCTTGCTTTTCATGAATTCCTTGTATTCTTGATGGAGACAAGATGCGATGAAAGTGCTGTTAGAAAGCCTTTTGAGATTCCGATGATAGCTGTTGCCGATACAGGTCGATTGCTTGAAGCATTGCCGTATAGACTGACTGATGCACAAATGCGTACGTGGAGCGAGATTGAAAATGACATGTGTAGCGGAATATGTATGAACAGAATGGTGCAAGGCGATGTTGGAAGCGGCAAAACAATTATTGCTGTACTTGCATTGCTTCTTAATGCGGCAAACGGATATCAAGGTGTACTTATGGCACCGACAGAAGTACTTGCCTCGCAACATTATGAAGGAATAGTCGAGCTTGTTTCAAAATGTAATTTGCCAATTAAGGCCGGATTGCTTATAGGCAGTTTGAGTGCGAAGGCAAAAAAGGAGATGCAGGAGAAAATAAGCAGTGGTTACTATAATGTGATAATTGGTACCCATGCACTTATTCAGGATAAGGTGTCGTATAAGAATCTTACGTTGGCAATAACGGATGAACAACATAGATTTGGTGTTAAACAAAGGGAAGCTTTATCGGAAAGAAACAACAATGTACATATTCTTGTTATGAGTGCAACGCCTATTCCGAGAAGTCTTGCGATGACGTTGTATGCCGGAGTGGATTTATCAATAATTGATGAATTACCGGCAAAAAGAAAGACAATTAAAAACTGTGTTGTTGACAAAAAGAGCAGACCGACAGCGTACAAATTTATTGCCAAAGAAGTTGCTGCCGGACATCAGGTATACGTTATTTGTCCATTGGTTGAGGCTACGGAAGGGCTTGAAGAACAATGTAATGTTGAGGATTATTGTGAAACGTTGAGAAGCGTGCTTCCGTCAAATATTATTGTGGATTATTTACATGGCAAAATGAAGGCTGCAGATAAAAATGCAATAATGAATGATTTTGCTATGCATAATATTGATGTATTGGTATCAACTACTGTTATTGAAGTCGGAATTAATGTTCCGAATGCAACGGTAATAATGGTTGAAAATGCGGAAAGATTCGGGCTTGCATCACTTCATCAGCTTAGAGGAAGAGTCGGAAGAGGTGATGACCAAAGCTATTGCATTTTTGTTAATACCTCATCGAGTGATTCGGCAAATAAACGACTTGAAATACTTAATCAAAGCAATGATGGATTTTATATTGCCGAACAGGATTTGAAATTGCGTGGCCCCGGAGAAATATCCGGAATAAGGCAAAGCGGTGATTTCGGATTTGAAATAGCAGATATTTATGATGATACAGATGCACTGTATGATGCACAGAAATATATGGATATATTAGCTTTGGCTGATAGAAAAAGATATGATGATGTGTGCACGTCTATAGGTGAATTTGGCTTTAGCGCAGTTGACATTCGGAGCATCTGACAGTAAAATAGACATGTTGTTGTGTAAAATGAGAACATATTTTCAGAGGGAAAGATTATGGGAAAAGTGGCTATTCTTACGGATAGTAACAGTGGAATATCCAGAGAGATTGCAGATAATCTTGGCATAAGCGTTATACCTATGCCATTTACTATAGGGGGCAATGACTATTTTGAAGGAATTAACTTGGAACAGAGTGAATTCTATGAAAAGTTAAGCTCGGATATTACTGTAATGACATCGCAGCCTTCACCGGATGTTGTGATGAAGACATGGGATGAATTATTAAAGACGAATGATGAAGTTGTATATATTCCTATGAGCTCAGGGCTTAGCGGAAGTTGCCAGACAGCGATTATGTTGGCTGAAGATTATGACGGAAAAGTAGAAGTTGTTAATAATCAAAGAATTTCCGTTACACAGAGAGCATCGGTAGTTGATGCAATAAGACTTGCAAAGTCCGGCATGAATGCTGCACAAATCAATAAGGCATTGACAGATGATAAATTTAATTCAAGTATATATATAATGCTTGATACACTATATTATCTTAAAAAGGGCGGAAGAATAACACCTGCAGCGGCAGCGTTAGGTACGTTACTTAAGATAAAGCCTGTATTAACAATTCAGGGTGAAAAGTTAGATGCTTTTGCTAAAGCACGTACTGTGAATCAGGCAAAGACAATGATGATTAATGCAATTAGGAATGATTTGGAGACTCGTTTCGGCGGTGTTGATCCAGAGTTATGTGAGATATATGTTGCTCATTCCGACAGCGAAAACGAAGCAAAGCAATTTGCTGCCGAGATTGAAGATGCTTTACCTGGATTTAAGATAAAGTATATCGATCCGTTGTCGCTTAGTGTAGCTTGTCACATAGGCCCCGGTGCATTGGCAATAGCTTGTGTAAAGAAAATGGATATTTGAATTTAAACGAATACCTGTCAAAGGGTATTCGTTTTTTTATATTATTTTTGCGATAATATATGTTGTACTTATGTTTGAAAAAAACACAAAATGTGCTAAAATGTATGAGTTATATTGTATATTTTGAAAGGAATATCATAAATGGCTAAGAAAGATGATTATAATGCCTCCAGTATATCGGTATTAGAAGGTTTGGAACCTGTCAGAGAACGTCCGGGTATGTATATTGGAAGTACATCTACAAAAGGTCTTAATCACCTTATATATGAGATAGTTGACAATTCGGTTGATGAACATTTGGCCGGATTTTGTGACAAGATACATGTTACATTGGATGCGGACGGCTCGGCAACGATTGAAGATAACGGGCGTGGTATACCTATTGATATGCATGAAAAGGGTGTCAGTGCTGAACGAGTTGTATTTACGACACTTCATGCAGGAGGAAAGTTTGGCGACGGTGCTTATAAAACCAGTGGCGGTTTGCATGGTGTTGGTTCATCGGTTGTTAATGCTTTGTCTACCAAACTGACAGTTCGGGTAAAGAAAGACGGATATATACATGAAGATTCGTATTCTCGAGGTATTCCGACTACAGAACTTATTGACGGGTTGCTTCCAACCACAGGTCGTACAAGAGAAACCGGTACAACAATAAGCTTTATTCCTGATGATACTATTTTTGAAAAGACAAGATTTAAAGAAGAAGAAGTTAAGAGCAGACTTCATGAGACTGCATATTTGAATCCGGGATTAACAATTATTTTTGAAGACAGAAGAAGCAGCGAGTGGGAATATGTTGAATTCCATGAGCCCGAAGGACTTATTGGATTTATTAATGATATTAATCGTACAAAAGAAACTGTTCATGAACCTATATATTTTAAAGGTGAGGCTGAAGGCATTACGGTAGAAGCTGTTTTTCAGTATGTTAACGAGTTCCATGAAAATGTTTTGGGATTCTGTAATAATATCTATAATTCCGAGGGCGGAACTCATCTTACAGGTTTCAAAACTACATTTACGGCTGTTATGAATAATTATGCCCGTACATTAGGCATTCTGAAGGAAAAGGATGCTAATTTTACGGGTACGGATATACGTAACGGTATGACGGCAATTGTATCAATCAAACATCCGGATCCTCGCTTTGAAGGACAGACAAAGACAAAGCTTGATAATCCTGATGCTGCAAAGATTGTAAGTAAGGTTACGGGCGAAGAGGTTGTTCATTTCTTTGACAGAAATGTTGAGACGCTTAAGAATGTTATATCTTGTGCCGAGAAAGCTGCCAAAATTCGTAAAACTGAGGAAAAGGCCAAGACAAATATGTTGTCAAAGCCCAAATATAGTTTTGATTCAAACGGAAAACTTGCCAATTGTGAATCAAGAGATCCCAAGAAGTGTGAGATTTTTATTGTCGAGGGAGATTCGGCCGGAGGCTCGGCTAAAACTGCAAGAGATCGTAATTTTCAAGCTATTTTGCCTATCAGAGGTAAAATCCTCAATGTTGAAAAGGCCAGTATAGATAAAATATTGGCTAATGCGGAAATTAAGACGATGATTAATGCATTTAATTGTGGATTTTCCGAGGGATATGGCAATGATTTTGATATTAGCAAGCTTAGATATGACAAGATAATTATTATGGCGGATGCCGATGTCGATGGTGCACATATTGCTACACTTTTATTGACATTGTTCTATAGATTTATGCCTGAACTTATATATGAAGGTCATGTATATATTGCAATGCCGCCTTTGTATAAAGCAATGCCTTCAAAGGGCGAAGAAGAGTATTTGTATGATGATAAGGCACTGGAAGTGTACAGAAAAAATCACAAAGGCTCATTTACGTTACAAAGATATAAAGGTCTTGGTGAAATGGACGCAACTCAATTGTGGGAGACAACTTTGGACCCGGCAAGAAGAAAGCTTAAACTGGTAGAGATAGAAGACGCCAAAATGGCAAATGATGTTACCGAGTTACTTATGGGCAATGAAGTGCCACCGCGTAAAGATTTTATATATGAGCATGCCAATGAAGCTCTTTTGGATGTATAAAGCGAGGATATTATGGCAGGTAAAATAAAAACACAGGTATATGAAGAAGATATAATCAAGACAGAATATTCCGAACTCATGCAGAAATCATATATTGATTATGCGATGAGTGTTATTGTCGCGAGAGCTTTACCGGATGTAAGAGACGGACTTAAACCGGTTCAGCGAAGAACATTATATGATATGCACGAACTCGGAATAAAATATGATAAACCGTACAGAAAAAGTGCACGTATTGTTGGCGATACTATGGGTAAATATCATCCGCATGGTGACAGCTCCATATATGAATCATTGGTTGTAATGAGCCAGGATTTTAAGAAGGGACTGCCACTTGTTGACGGACATGGTAATTTCGGCAATATTGAGGGCGATGGCGCCGCCGCAATGCGATATACGGAAGCCAGACTCCAGAAGGTGACACAAGTAGGTTTGTTGGATGATTTGGATAAAGACGTTGTCGATTTTATTCCAAACTTTGACGAGACAGAGAAAGAACCGTCTGTATTGCCTTGTCGATTCCCTAATTTGCTTGTTAACGGTACAGAAGGTATTGCTGTCGGAATGGCTACCAATATTCCGCCGCATAATCTTTGCGAGATTATTGATGCAACAAAAGCATATATGAAAGATGAGACAATATCGACTCGTCAGCTTATGAAGTATTGTAAGGGACCGGATTTCCCTACAGGCGGAATTGTTACCAATAAAGATGAATTATTGAGTATCTATGAAACCGGAAGCGGTAAACTTAAGATACGTGGCAAGGTAGATATTGAGACTGCAAAAAACGGAAAAATCAATGTTGTTATTTCCGAAATTCCGTTTACGATGGTCGGAGCCGGTATAACAAAATTTTTACAGGATGTTGCAGCTCTTGCCGATAGTAAGAAGGCTCCTGATATAGTTGATATATCCAACCAGTCTTCAAAAGAAGGCATTCGTATAGTTATTGAATTAAAAAAGGATGCCAATGCACAGAATTTTGTTAACTTGTTGTACAAAAAGACACGACTTGAGGATACGTTCGGCGTAAATATGCTGGCAATTGCAGGCGGCAGACCGGAGACAATGGGCTTAAAGCGTATTATTAAAGAGTGTACTGATTTTCAATATGAGATTGCGACAAGAAAATATACCAATCTTTTGAAAAAGGAAAATGATAAGAAAGAAATACAGGAAGGCTTGATAAAGGCATGCAATGTAATTGATCTTATTATTGAAATACTTAGAGGAAGTAAAGACAGAGCAATGGCTAAGGCGTGCCTTATGCAGGGTGATGTCACGGGTATAAAGTTCAAGTCGGCCGAATCAAAAGTGATGGCCAAACAGCTTCTTTTTACCGAACCGCAGGCAAATGCGATTTTGGATATGCGTTTGTATAAGTTGATTGGTTTGGAGATTGACGCATTAATAAAAGAGCATGAAGAAACAATGGCAAATATTTTCAAATATGAAGATATTTTGGCCAGAAAAGATTCAATGGCACAGGTTATTATTAATGAGTTGGATCTTTTGAAAAAAGAATTCGGACGTCCAAGAAGAACCGTAATTGATAATTGCGAGGAAGCGGTTGTCGAAGAAGTTAAAATGGAAGAAGCGGATGTTATGTTCATTATGGACAGATTCGGCTATGCCAAAATTGTTGATATGGCTACATATGAGCGTAACAAAGAGACTATTGAAGAAGAGTTTAAATATATTGTTAAATGTAAGAATACCGGAAAGATATGTTTGTTTACAAACATCGGTCAGTTACATACGTTTAAGACAATGGATTTGCCTATCGGTAAATTAAGAGATAAAGGTGTGCCTATCGATAATGTAAGTAATTTCTCTACTTCAAAAGAAAGCATTGTTGCGGTTGCATCTCAGAGCGACCTTAATCTGTATCGATTAATATTTGTAACAAAGAATTCTATGTGTAAGATTGTTGACGGCGGAGAATTTGATGTAGCAAAGAGAACAGTTGCATCTACTAAATTATCTGATGGAGATGAAGTTATTTCGGTAGTTCCGTTGACAGAACAGAAGAATATCATTCTAAAGTCGAATGATGGGTACTTTTTAAGATTTCAGATAGATGAAATATCCGAGATGAAGAAAGCTGCTGCCGGAGTAAGAGGAATGAGACTTACCGATAGGGATTATATTGATGAAGTATTTTATACCAGAGGAATGGATGAGTCATCTATTAAATACAACGATCGTGAACTGGTACTAAATTCAATAAAGTTGGCAAAAAGAGACGGAAAAGGAACCAAGATAAGGTAAGGGTGAATTTATGCGAGTAATAGCCGGAAAAGCAAGGTCAATGCCATTGGCTGCGCCTGCAGGAATGAATACAAGACCAACAACCGATAAGATTAAAGAGACATTGTTTAATATGATTCAATTTGATATACCGGGAGCTGTCTTTTTTGATTTGTACAGTGGGAGCGGGGCAATTGGAATTGAAGCATTAAGCAGAGGTGCAAAGCATGCGTATTTTGTAGATAATAATAAAAGCGCTGTTGATTGTATCAGAAAAAATGTTACATTTACAAAGTGTATGGATGATGCAACAATAATAGCCAGAGATGTTATGGATGCCTTGTACGAGATACATGATAAAGCGGATATTGTATTTATGGATCCGCCATACGAACTCGGAAATGAATTTGAAGTAATGAGAATGCTTGCAGGCAGCAAGCTTATTGATGAGGATACAATTATTATAATCGAGGCATCGGTTGACAGAGATTTATCTGATATTACAAAACTTGGATATAAGATAACAAAAGAAAAGATATATAAGTCAAATAAACATGTATTTTTCATGTACAGAGGGAAAGAAAATGAATAAAGCAGTATATCCGGGAAGCTTTGATCCAATGACACTTGGACATCTAGATATAATAAAAAGAGCATCAAAAATATTTGATGAATTGACGGTTAGTGTATTGGACAATCACAGTAAGACACCATTGTTTTCTGTAGATGAACGTGTTAATATACTTAAAGAGGCTACTAAAGATATTCCCAATGTAAAAGTTGAGTCATTTAGTGGTCTATTAGTTGATTATGCACGTGAAAAAGACTTTAAAGTATCTATACGTGGATTAAGAGCTATTACAGATCTTGAATATGAGTTGCAGATTGCACAGACCAATCGTATGTTGAGTTCAGGTGCATTGGATACATTGTTTTTAACAACTGCTGCAGAATATTCGTATCTTAGTTCTTCAGGTGTAAAAGAGATTGCTTCATTTGGCGGAGATATTTTAGGATGTGTTCCGCGGTTTGTAGCTGATTTGGTTTATGCTAAATACGGAATAGATAAACATGATGATTTGGCGGGAGAGGTACATAATGAGCAAAAATAAGCCCAGCAAGATTGAACAGTTGATTGATGATATTGAGGAATATATTGATAGTTGTAAATTTGCAATGTTTTCCAATACAAGTATCATCGTTGATAAAGATGAGATAAATCATTTACTTAGTGAATTAAGAAATAAGACGCCTGAAGAGATTAAACACTATCAGAAGATTGTAAGTAATCGTGAGGCAATAATTAAGGATGCCGAAGCAAAGGCACAGGCACTTATTGATCAGGCAACTGCTCAGACGACAGAGCTTATCAGTGAGCATGAGATTATGCTTAGAGCGTATGCACAGGCAGATGAGGTTGTTGATATGGCCAGTTCGCAAGCACAAAAGATTGTTGATGATGCGACAATTGAGGCAAATGAACTTAAAGCCAGTGCGATGCAATATACCGATCAGTTACTTAGTCAGGTTGAGGAAGTAGTTAGTCATTATCTTGATACGGTAGGCGGCAGATATGATGATTTGATGGATTCTCTTAAGGAATGCTACAATGTTGTAAGAGAAAACAGAGCAGAACTTATTCATGTTGATCCCGAGGAACTGCTTGATACGGATGTAGATGAATTTATAGATGATACGGTAGTTGATAACTTGACACCCAAAGTTAATAAGTCTTCTGCATCAGGAGCAAGTAGTAACGATTTAGATATATTGTTATAATAAATTAGTGGCTGTCAAATGACAGCCATTTTTTAGTTTACAAATAAGTTGATTATTTACATATGACGAATATTCGGATGCGAGTAAAGCAATGAAAAGAATTGGATATATTGCTGTATATTTATGCCTGTTCTGCCTATTGTGGTTTGGATGGAACGATTGTTGTTATGGAAAAGAAACAGTAGTTGTGATTGATCCGGGACATGGCGGAGATAATAAAGGTGGCGAATTTGAACAATATACTGAAAAATATATGGACATGGAAGTGGCTGAGTATATTGTTGAAAGATTAAGTGAATATGATGGTGTTTCGGTGTATTTGACTCATGATGATACCGAAACAAAAGATTTAACCCGAAAAGAACGCGCAACAATAGCTAATGATGCAGATGCTGATTTCTTAATTTCTGTGCATTTTAATATGTCGATGAATCATAATTTGTATGGCACGGAAATATGGACATCGGCCTTTTCACCTTATTATTATGATGGGTATAGGTTGGGAGAAATCATTCTTGAAAAGAATGTTGAACAATTGGGATTGTTCAATCGTGGCATAAAAACCAGAATCAGTGATAAGACAAATAAAGATTATTATGGTATCATTCAAAATGGTGTTGCAAACGGAATTCCTACGATAATTATTGAACATTGTCATATCGATGAAGAAAGGGATCGAGAGATTCTAAAGCAGGCGGATGTACTAAAGAATTTCGGATATAATGATGCAGATGCGATAGCTGAATATTTTGGTTTGTCATCATCAAAATTAGGGATATTAAATGAAGTCAGGAAAAATACAGATATTGAAAGCACAGAAGATATTATTTATCCTGATACTGAAAAGCCCCACTTTGTCTGCGCCGCGATAGATACTATCGATTATGATAATAATATTGCATATATAAAATTGGAAGCTACAGATAATGGTTCTGGCCTGCAATATTATGCTTATTGTGAAAACAGAGATGATGAGAATGTCAAATTGTATCCGTGGAATGATGATATTGATGCATTATATCCGACTGATAATAATCAAATCTTAGTAAGTATACCGTTAGAGAATACAGACAAAGAATTGTATTTTGCCGTTTATGATAAATATGATAATAGATTAACTGCTGAGGAAGTCACAGTTATTCCGGCAATCAAGACAATAGATGCGAGGGAAAATGAATTAAATAGTGATAATGAACAGAATATTGTTGAAATTACAAATTCATCAGATGAAAAAGAAGATGCGAAAAAAAACTTTAATATCGTTGATGCTGTCATTGTATGTTTGTTAGTGATAATTGCAATAGCTTCTACGGTTGTGCTTGTTTATATATGCAGATTAGATAGGATAAGGAAAAGAAAGAGAAAAAATGTTAAGAGAGATTAAAGCCTGTCTTTTTGATATGGATGGAACCCTTATTGATTCGATGGGGTTGTGGGAAGATATAGATATTGACTTTTTTGAAAAATATAATATTGATATGCCATCGACATTTCAAAAAGATATTGAGGGATGGAGCATCCTTGAAATTGCGGAATATGTTGATAAGAATTTTGATTTTCCGTTAACAAAGGAACAAATGATAGATGAATGGAATGATATGGCGTTTGAGCATTATTCTAAACTGGTGCCGTATAAAGAAGGAGCAAAAGAATTCCTTGTATGGTGTAAGGAAAATGGAATAAAGGTTGGGATAGCAACAAGTAACTCAACAAAGCTTTTTGACGCTGTATCTACGCATTTGGATATGCATAAGTATATTGATGCATACGTAACGGGCGAAGATGTTACATGTGGGAAACCTAATCCTGAGTGCTATCTTAGGGTAGCGGAAAAGCTTAACGTTGAACCTAAAGAATGCATTGTGTTTGAAGACTTGGTATTGGGATTACATGCCGGGAATGATGCCGGAATGAGAACGTGTGCGGTAAAAGATGCTTATTCATTGTATCAGGATGAGGATAAGCATAAAGAGGCGGATTATTATATTGAAAGTTTCTTGGAAATATTGTAATTGAGGTGAGAATATATGGATTTTTTATACAAACGACATCCTAAAGGAACATATGAGTATGTTGCTTATAAGAAAAAGATTGATGCTATTGTGATGATAATACTATTCGCATTAGCTTTGGGGCTTTTTGTAATTGGATTGATTGCGACCGGAAGTAAAAAGAATTTGCTTACAATTGTAGCTGTATTAGGTTTGTTACCGGCATGCAAACAGGTTGTTGCATTGATTATGAGCTTGCGTGTTAAAAGTTGCATGAATAGTGTTAAAGAGATGATTGATGAGCATATAGGGAAGTTGTATGGTGTATATTCTCCATATTTTACTGCGTATGATAAAAACTATGCATTTGATCATTTGGTAATAACCAACAATTCTGTTTTATTACTTAATACAGGAAAATCAATTGATGAAAAAGCATATATTGCACATATTAATGATTTGTTACGTAAAGAAGGATTAAAAGACATATTGATTAAAGTCTTTTATGATGCGGATAAATACTGTAATCGCCTCGATGAATTGAATAACATGACAGATGCGTTGGAAGTAAATGGTGCGGTTGCAAAACTAATATATAATGTTACATTGTAATAATGAAAGGTACAATATGCTTGCTTTAGATAACAAAATACTTATGGCCATAGATAAGCCGGCCAGATATATCGGAAATGAAATAAACAGTGTTTATAAAGATAAGAATAAGGTGGATATTCGTTTTGCATTCGCATTTCCCGATGTATATGAAATAGGAATGAGTCATTTGGGATTACAAATACTCTATGACATGCTAAATAAGTATGATGACGTATGGTGTGAAAGAGTTTTTTCGCCATGGACAGACTTGGATGAAATTATGCGAAAAAATAAGATTCCTCTTTTTGCATTAGAGAGTCAGGAACCTGTCAAAAATATGGATTTCTTAGGTATAACAATACAATATGAGATGTGTTATACCAATATTTTGCAGATTTTGGATTTGTCAAATATTCCGCTTCATTCATGTGACAGAACATGGGATGATCCTATTGTGGTCGGTGGTGGACCGTGTACATATAATCCGGAGCCTATTGCTGATTTCTTTGATTTTTTCTACATTGGTGAAGGTGAAACAAAATACAGAGCTATACTGGATTTATATAAAGAATGTAAAAGCAAGAATATGTCGCGCAGGGACTTCCTTATTGAAGTTTCAAAACTGGGCGGAATGTATGTTCCAAGTCTTTATGATGTTACATATAATGATGACGGAACAATTAAGGCGTATACGCCTAATGCCGAAGGTGTTCCGTACGTTGTAAAAAAGGAAATTGTTACGGATATGACAAATGCAACATATCCGACGTCGCCGGTGGTTCCTTTTATTAAGGTAACCCAGGACAGAGTTGTGTTGGAGATACAAAGAGGCTGCATTAGAGGCTGCAGATTCTGCCAGGCAGGACAATTATACAGACCGGTCAGAGAACGTGATGTTGAATGGCTTAAGACACAGGCTATTGCAATGTTAAAAGCGACCGGACATGAAGAAATAAGCCTAAGTTCGCTTAGCTCAAGTGACTATTCGCAATTGGAAGAACTGGTTAATTTCTTAATTGATGAATGTAATAAAAGGTATGTTAATATCTCTTTACCATCGCTTAGGATTGACAATTTTAGTGTTGATGTTATGGGAAAAGTGCAGGATGTTAAGAAAAGCTCATTAACTTTTGCTCCTGAAGCGGGTTCTCAACGTTTGCGTAATGTTATCAATAAAGGCTTGACAGAGGAAGATATATTAAGCGGCGCAAGATTGGCATTTAAAAACGGTTGGACCCGAGTAAAATTATATTTTATGTTGGGACTTCCGGGAGAAACAGAGGAAGATATAAGAGGAATAGGAGAACTTTCGGATAAAATTGCGAAGGAATTCTTTGATTCCGTTCCGAAGGAAGAACGAAAAAACGGACCTGTACAGATTGTAACATCAACATCGTTCTTTGTACCGAAGCCATTTACTGCTTTTCAATGGGCTCCGCAGAATACGAAACAGGAATTTATTGATAAAGCATATATTACGCGTTCTTCGATTCTTGAAAGAATCAATCAAAAACGTATCAAATACAATTGGCATGAAGCTGATGTCAGTGTACTTGAAGGAATACTTGCAAGGGGTGATCGTAAACTCAATGTTGCAATTGAAACAGCATACAAATTAGGATGCATGTATGATGCCTGGAGTGATTCGTATAAGGATGAGCTTTGGCAGGAAGCTTTTAAACAAAACAATATTGATATTTCGTTTTATACAACAAGAGAACGAGATTTGGATGAGATTTTTCCATGGGATATTCTTAGCTGTGGTGTTAGCAAGGAATGGCTTAAATCCGAGTGGCTCAAGTCAAAAGAGGGTATTGTAACACATAATTGTGCCGCTACATGTAATGGATGCGGAGCGGGAATCTATAATGCGGGAATATGTGTAACACATAGAAAATAAGAGGTTTAAATGAAAGTCAGAATTAAATTTTCAAAACATGGTCCGACAAAATATATTGGTCATCTTGATATGATGAGATATTTTCAAAAATGCATGAGAAGAGCCGAGATTGATATTAAATATTCGGGAGGATATTCTCCTCATCAAATTATGAGTTTTGCACATCCGTTGGGTGTCGGTATGGAGACTGACGGAGATTATTTTGATATCGAGATGAACTCATTTTCTGACAAAGAAGATATAATGAGCAGACTTAACGCTGTTATGGCTACAGGAGTGCGTATTTTGGATATATCCTTATTGGATGATAAAGCGCCTAATGCTATGGCAAGTGTTGCGGCTGCATTATATAAGGTTACATTCGAAAACGGTGATAGTTTTTTACCTGATATTCTTGCAAGGGTAGAACAGTTCTTTGGGCAAGATGAGATTTTATATACCAAAGAAACTAAGAAGAATACGCTTGAAGTTGATTTGAAACCTCATATTTACAATTATTCTTTCTCGGATAAGGAATTTGAGTGTTTAGTTGATGCTTCCAGTGCAGGCAATATTAAATCAACACAGATTTTGGAAGCTCTATATGCGTATTGTAATGTTGCTTTTGATAAGAATGATTTTTTGGTTAATCGTGTTGAAACATTTGCAGATGCCGGAAATGACGAATTGCATAACTTTGTTCCATTAAGCAATTGGGGAAAGATAAATGATTAATAACAATGTGGTAATAACATCATATAAGAATAAAATTCTGTGCATCTATCAAAATGATATGAATATTGAAGATGTATGTGTTTATCCTAATGAATTAAATCATTTAAACAGTGTTTTTATCGGAAAAGTAAAAAATATAGTAAAGAATATTAATGCTGCATTTGTGGAGATTAATCCCGGGCTGACTTGTTTTTTGAGTTTGGATGAAAGCAAATATTTTAAAATATTGAACAGAAAATGCGATAATAACGAATTGAAACAGGGAGATGAACTGGTAGTTCAATTGATTAAAGGCGCTGTGAAGAGTAAATTGCCGGTGTGTAGTGCCAGATTACGTTTGCCAAAGGATGATATAAAAAATATTCTAAGTAAAGCACCATCTCGTACAGTTTTTAGTGTATTATACAGCGCAAGCCCGGAGTATTTGCAGTTTTTCAAAAGAATTGATATGCATGATGTTATGAAAATAACTGTAGACAGTAATGAGGTCTATGGAGAAGTAGCTGGGTATTTGGACGCATTTTTGAGTGATAAAAAGGACATTCTGCAATTATATACGGATGATTATTCGTTATCAAAACTATATAAAATCGATTCGCTTATTGCTCAATTGACGGACAGAATTGTATGGTTAAAGTCCGGTGGAAATATAGTTATTGATTATACTGAAGCAATGACTGTTATTGATGTTAATTCAGCTAAAGCAATAAATAAGAAAGATGCTGATTTTATATATAATTTGAATGTTGAAGCGTGTAATGAAGCATTTAGGCAAATCAGAATGCGCAATTTGTCGGGAATGATTCTTATTGATTTTATAAATGATACGGATGAATATACGGATAAATTGATTGAATATGTAAAGAAAATGTGTGAGACAGATTGTGTTACTCTAAGATTTATTGATATAACAGGCTTAAAAATTGTTGAATTGACAAGAAATAAGGTGAATGCACCGATATATGAAATGTTATAGAGTAGTTGTTACGCTATTATTACAGTCGAAGTAGTAATATAGTACTAGAAAAAGATAATAGTTTCTTTTCAATTTGTAAAGGAGGGATTGTAATGAGGAACATTATCATAAAATTAGTATCTATATTATTGTGTAGTGTAGTTCTTGCTATGTTGTTTTGGAGTCTTATTAGTTTGGGAGTGAAGTATTTTTGAAAAGAGGTTCAAATGAGAATATCCTATGAGTGAAGAGGTAATTTGCATATGTCAAATTACCTCTTTTTTTGAATATATGAAGTGTGATATAATCAACGTATCATTCATTGATTTGAAAGGAATTTTAAGATGGTTAGATCTGACAAGACAGTTATACATGTCGAGCATTTGAAGAAAAATTTTGGAGATTTGAAAATTATAAAGGATATAAGTGTCGATATTAAAGAGGGCGAAGTTGTTGTACTTTTAGGCCCTTCAGGAAGCGGAAAATCAACATTCCTTAGATGTATTAATCAATTGGAAACAGTTACAAGCGGTAAGATTATCGTTAATGGTATTGATGTTACGGATCCGCATGTTGATATTAATAAAGCCAGAGAAAATGTTGGAATGGTATTTCAGCATTTCAATTTGTTCAAAAATAAGACAGTATTAGACAATATTACTTTGGCTCCTATGACAACAAAGCATATAAAGAAAGAAGTTGCAGAAGAGAACGCAATGAAACTATTGCAAAGAGTTGGCCTTGCTGATAAAGCAAAGGCGTATCCGGCTCAATTGTCAGGTGGTCAGAAACAGCGTGTTGCAATATCGAGATCTTTAGCGATGGAACCGGATGTGTTATTGTTTGATGAGCCTACTTCAGCACTTGATCCGGAGATGGTAGGCGAAGTATTGGATGTTATGAAGGAATTGTCTCATACAGGAATGACTATGGTTGTTGTTACTCACGAGATTGGTTTTGCCAGAGAAGTAGCCGATAGAGTTATTTTTGTTGACGGTGGTTATATTGTTGAAGAAGGTACTCCGGATGAAATATTCAATCATCCAAAAGAGAAGAGAACTATTGATTTCTTAAATAAGGTATTATAGTGAACATTTATTATATTAAATATTTATGTGGAGGATTGAGATGAGAAACGTTGTTACAATCAGCCGTGAATACGGAGCAGGTGGTGGTACAATAGGTCATTATGTTTCTGATAGAATGGGCCTTGAATATTTGGATAAAGCAATTATTCTTACCACTGCAAATGAAGCACAAGTAAGCGTTGAGAGTGCATTGAAGCTTGACGAACTTGCACCGACAAATTTCGGATTTGCTCAGAGCTTATTTGACTTTTATAACAAACCTTTAAATGAGAAATTATTCGAAGCACAATCCGAAATTATTAAGTTGTTTGGTGAACGTGGCAATTGTATTATTGTTGGTAGAAATGCCAATTCAATACTTAAGGAATTTGATAATTGTTTGCATGTATTTATTTCAGCCGATATTGATTTCCGTATTGATCGTATGCTGAAGAAAGAAATGTATGCGGGCATATCCAGAAACAAAATGGCTGAGCTTATTAATACTGTGGATAAGCGCCGCAGGAAATATTGCGAGTATTATACAAATACTGTATTTGGTGATTCTCATAATTATGATTTGTGTTTGGATTCATCAAAGCTTGGCATTGACACATGTGTGGATATTATTTGTTCGCTTGTTGAAGGTAAATAGAATTTAAAGGCATTGGACCTCACATCCAATGCCTTTTTTATTTGAAACATTATGATAAAAATGTCTTAATCTTCGCGTAATCTGATAGCTTTGGTTGCAAGCCTTTTATGTTCGTCTTTCATTGCGGCATAATGCTTCCTTGTTGTATTTACGTCTTTATGACCGAGAACATCGGCAACAAGATATATATCACCGGTTTCTTGATACAGATTGGTGCCAAATGTACTTCTAAGTTTATGGGGAGTGATTTTTTTAACTCCGGTTACAAGACTTGAATACTTTTTTACCAATATTTCAACAGCGCGTACGGATATTCGTCTGTTTTGCATTGATAAAAAGAATGCGTTTTCGTGTCCGTCCATAGGAATAATGTGCTTACGCTGGTCGTAGTAATCATTTAAAGCTTGAAGAACTTCATCTCCAAAGTATACAACATCTTCATATCCGCCTTTTCTGCGTACTTTTAAGCGTGTATTGGCAAAATCGATATCGTTTATATCGAGTCCGACGCATTCGGATACTCGAATACCTGTACCAAGTAATAAAGTGAGTAATGCCAAATCGCGAATTGATGTTTTTGAATGATATTGCATTTGTTTTTTTGATAAATCCGTACCGGCTTCAACCTGGTCAAGCAAAGTGGCAACTTCATCCGGTTCGAGACGAACTATTTCTTTCTCATGCAATTTTGGCATTGGAACAAGAGCCGCAGGGTTGGTTGTAATTAGCTCATTGCGGAAGAAATAATTATAGAAGCTTCTTAAAGATGCCAATTTTCGGCTCTTTCCGCGTTCTTCATTCATGATTTCACTATCGGTATTATCGGTATATAATGATAGATATTCCATATATTCTTCAATATCTTCACGACCGATTTGATCTAAAATGCTCATTGGAATATCCTGCATTTTATATGATTTACAATTAGAATTGTTTTTTTGCATAAAATCAAAAAAGACACGCAAATCATATGCGTATGCAAGCTTTGTTCGAGCCGACATAACATCGTTATTGCCCCTGAAGAATAGTTTGCAAAATGATGGAAGTGTATCCAAAATGCCGCGAAGTTTTTCTATATTACGTTTGTTTTCTTCATCGTGATAATTGGACATTAATAGTGAGCTCCTTCTTTCTTTTCCCATCCTTTGATGTTGCTGTCTGAAATGGCTGTAAACATTCTGTTTTTTACACCCGGATTGTCTTTTATTAGACTTGTGAGCAAATCATGTGCATATTCACGTTTGGTATATCCGTCGACAGGGCATTTGCTCTCTACGACCGGAACGTCATATTTATTCACAAAGCCTTTGATGTCGGCTTCGTGAACATATATTAATGGTCTGATAACAGTAACCTGCATTCGATCTAAAAAGGTAACAGGAGCAAATGTATGAAAACGTCCTTCATACATTAATGATAACAACATCGTCTCGACTACATCATCTTTATGATGAGCGTAGGCTACTTTGTTGCATCCCATAGCTTTGATAGCTTCATTTAATGAACCTTTTCGCATTTTTGCACATAACGAACACGGACTGTCTTCTTTACGTTCTTTGAATACAATTTGTGCAATATCTGTCTTTTCAATGTGATATTCAATTTCTAACTTTTCACATAATGATTGGATAGGAGAGAAATCCATTCCAAGGCCCAAATCAATTGTTATTGCACACAAATCAAAATGCTTAGGATAGAATTTTCTTAATCCATGTAATGCATAAAGAAGTGCAAGGCTGTCTTTGCCACCGGATATTCCAACAGCAATTTTGTCACCTTCATCTATCATATTGTAATCATCAATAGCTTTTCTTACGTAACTGTATAATTTTTGTATTTTCATAAATATCCTCGTTTCAACAATTTATTCTATCATTTTCTTGTTTTTACGTGAACGCATTTTAATGTTTTTTTTATTTTTTAATTGTAATATTATGATATACTATTAATGAATTTTATTCACAATTAAAGGAGAAAAGCAAAATTGAAGAAAATGCGCAAAAATAAGTATTTCAAACTTGGATTAACGGCCTTTATAGTTGTTTGTTTAAGTATGTTATTTAAATATGTATTATATAGCAGCACTAACTTCTTTAATGCAATAGGAGCATTTGTTGGTGTATTTTCGCCTATTATTTGGGGACTTGTTTTAGCATATTTAATATGGCCGATATGTAAGTTCATAGAAGAGAAGTGCTTTATTAAGTATTATCATTACAAAAATAAGACAATACGTCACGGTGATAGAACAAGATTTCGCATATTTTCAATTATTGCTACGTTGATGTTGGTAATTTCTTTAATATATGCATTTTTTGGTACTGTTTTACCTGAGATATATCGCAGTATTGAGAATATCATTAAGATGTTTCCGACCTATTATGATAATGTTATTCTTTTTTGCAATAATTTCTTACAAAAAACAGACATCTTTGTTGAGGATGACGTTATCACATTGATAAATAATTATTCTGAAGATGTATACAATTTTACATATAAGACAATACTTCCGAACGCAACAGATCTTGTAAAAACGTTTTCAAACGGCGTTATCAGTGCTGTTAATACAGTATTGAATATACTAATCGGATTGATAATTGCCATATATTTGATTGCAAGTAAAGAGAAGTTTGTCGGACAAGCAAAAAAAGCTGTTTTTTCGTGGTTATCAAAGGATAAAGCAAATAATTTAATGACAGATTTGCGCTTTATTGATAAAACATTTGGTGGCTTTTTAGTCGGAAAGATTGTTGATTCAATTATTATCGGTATTTTGTGCTTTATTGGCCTTAGTATTATTAAAATGCCATATCCGGTACTTATTAGTGTAATTGTGGGAGTAACTAATGTAATTCCGTTTTTTGGACCGTATCTTGGCGCTGTTCCGAGTACAATTCTTATTTTCTTGGTTAGCCCAAAGATGGCATTATATTTTATTATTTTCATAATTATTTTACAGCAACTTGATGGCAACGTCATAGGGCCTGCAATTTTGGGTAATTCAATAGGTGTATCAAGCTTTTGGATAATTGTCTCAATAACGGTGTTTGGTGGCTTCTTTGGCGTATTTGGCATGCTAATAGGCGTGCCTACATTTGCATGTGTTTATGCCTTTATCAGACGTCAAATTAATACACGTTTAGAGGCGCGAAATATGACGATAGCAACTTCGGCATACACAACATTGGATTATATTGATGAAAATGGCGAATTTGTTATGTTTGGCGAGAAAAGTAGTCTCGAAGAAAGCAAACGTTATATTGAATTAACACCAAATGAACATTATGACGGAAGCAAGACAAGAAAACTTCAGGATATAATTGCAGAATTCTTTCAAAAAGTAGTTGATGCAATCGCAAGACTGTTTAAAAAGAAAAAGTAGTTTGCTATGTTGGCTTTTACCATATAAATCGCTTACTTATTTTAGCAAACCGAAGAGGTACGGCACGCCCTGTGTGCACTGCAAACTCTGCGTTAAACTTTTCTTTTGCGAAAAGTTAGAACGGTGCCCATTCTGCTGCAATTGATCAAATGCGGTTAGGATATTCGTTCAATGAGCTGATTATACTGCTCGTCTATTGCGATAAAGATTTCTTCGTTACCGGTTAATGGATTGTCCGGATGATATTTTCTTGAAAGTTCATGATATTTCTTTTTCACATCTGAAACATTTTGACATTCACGATAATAACTATACTCAGATATTATTTTTTGTGTCGCATTCAATTTAATGTTCTTCGTTGGATTGAAATTATTGGTGTTTGATTTGCTATTATTGGTGTACTTTGTATAGCGATTGGCAGAACCGGCTCTGGATGAAGTTGAACCATACATATTGGAATAGTTCTTCTTCTGCCCTGAGGGACCATCATATCTTTTGACACGTTCACACATATCTAATATGTCGGCAAGTAATTTATCGGAATACTGTCTTCCGTCGTACATTGTCTCCAAATGTATATATTTATCGATTGCAGCCTGTGGTAATATCGTATACTTGGGACCGATTAAATCAACCAAATTCTTCATTGCAATATCTGTTTTGGTAATCAAATCTTTTCTTTTCATATAAGGTTGAGTTATTAGATTGATAATATCACTAATTCCCATAGTCTCTCCGTTTTTATATAAAATCCACCAATACAGTTACTGTATTGGTGGTTAATGAACACATATTATTCTATGCTTTTATATTCTGTATATCAATGATATAAACGAAATACACCAAAAACTTTTCCAAGTATTTGACAATCATCAACAATGATTGGATCCATTGTATCATTCTCGGGTTGTAATCTTATATGCCCCTGCTCTTTATAAAATGTTTTAACAGTAGCTGAATCTTCAACCAATGCAACAACTGTATCACCGTTGTGCGCTGTCTGACATGATTGAACGAAAATCTGATCTCCGCTATATATGCCTGCGTTAATCATTGAGTCTCCGCGAACTTTTAATATAAAGCTGGGCTCACCGTTAGGCACCATCTCTGCCGGTATCGGAAAATATCCTGAAATATTCTCTTCGGCAAATATTGGCTGTCCTGCTGCAACTGTGCCGATAACAGGTAGGGAAGTCATCTCTGTTCTTACAATGTTAAAACTCTCATCTACTATCTCAATTGCCCTGGGCTTTGTTGGGTCTCTTTTAATAAAACCTTTCCTCTCCAAGCTTTCAAGGTGCGCATGTACAGACGATGTGGACTTTAAGTTGAC
Organism: Candidatus Colinaster equi; assembly: GCA_018064425.1. Lineage (GTDB taxonomy): Bacteria > Bacillota > Clostridia > Lachnospirales > Lachnospiraceae > Colinaster > Colinaster equi. The sequence goes on from JAGHVF010000004.1 coordinate 21,191, forward strand.
TGTCTCGCATATCTCTCTTACTGTCGGCGGATAACCCTTACTCATTATTTCAGACTTAATGTAATCTAGTATCTCTTGTTGTTTACTACTGATATTGCCGTTTGCCATATGCCCCTCCAAAAGTGTAAATGCAATTAATATGTTAATAGTATAACACGATACCGGTCAAAAGCAAACATATATTCCAAAAATATGTTCGAATTTATCGAACAAAGTTTCGATAAAAGTGTTGACATTCGAAAACATGTTCGGTATTATTGTTTTAGAACAAATGTTTGGCTTGCAAAATATGGAGGCAATTATGAAAGTTGTTAAAGTAAATGGTCATTATCTTAATAGAAGACATTATCAGCGAATTTTTAGACGCATTATTATATATATTACTATTCTTCTTCTGGGATTGAGCATTACACATTTGGCATCAAAAGCAGAGACTATTGATGAGTTGCATTATTATAAGTACTATACCAGTATAACTGTTCAATCAGGAGATACATTATATTCTATTGCTAAGGCTAATTTAACAAACTATGATTCTGTTGATACATATATTGCAGAAGTTGCAACAATCAATCATTTAACAAGTGCAGATATTGATTATGGTATGAATCTTATAATCCCATATTATAGTACGACATTTGTTCAATAAGTAATATATATGTATTTGCCCTCATAAAAGGCGAAGTATTGAACCTCTCTCCCAATTTGTTCATAATACTTCGCCGTTTTTATTTTTCTATATTATAGTTGTACTTCTCTTCCGTCTTTCCATATTCTGTCCAGGTCGTAGAATTCACGACTTGCTTCATCAAAAATATGTACTACAACATCACCATAATCCATTAATATCCAGTTACCGTTTTTGAATCCTTCCATATGTGAAAAATAGATATTATGTTTGTGCATAGTGTCTTCAACATAGTCGGCTAAGGCGTGAACATGATTAATATTATTTGCAGAAGCAATAACAAAATAGTCTGCCATTATTGAAACTGAAGAAATGTCAATTAATTTCAAATCTTCTGCTTTTTTTTCATCAAGAACATTATATATTTTTTGTGCAATCTCAAGTGCTTCCAATATTTACCTCACATGTTTTCCGAATAATACAGATACGCTTTTTGAGTCATAGGGTCTAATTCCTTGGTTGAAGAAGACAAATATGACATAGTATTTCTGTATATATGATAAGTTGCGTGATCCAGATTCTCAAAAGCTTCCTTACGAATTTGTGCCAGTTCCGGATCATGGTCACGAAGTGGCTCAATATAATCTGCGATGAAAATAATCTGTTCCAAAATATCCATATTTGGTTTGCCTGTTGTATGATACATAATTGATGAACATATTGCAGGATCGTCAATTTCATATTTGTTTTTGGAAAGATGTGCTCCGACTTTTGCATGTAATAAAGAGGGATTCTTTTGCTCAACATCTGTAACGGCAATTTTGTATTTTTTACAATATTGTAGCTTTTCTTTATCACTCATTCCTTTAGCACAATCATGCAATAAGCCGGCTAAGAATGCTTTATTTAAATCATACTCGTATTTCATTGCCAAAGAGGATGCTGTATATGCAACTCCAAGAGTATGTTCGAACCTTTTTATATCCAATTTCTCTTTTAATTCACGAATAATTTCTTTCTTTGTCATAATCAGTTGCTCTTATATAGATTGTTTGCTTCGATATATTTATAAGTCGCATCAGATACCATATACTTGATGCTTTTGTCTGTTCTTATTCTCTCTCGTATGTTTGACGAGGATATTTCGATATTGGCAGATTCCATAATCTCGATTTTTGCCGAATAGTTTTCTGTCAATTTTTGAGATATATCTTTGAGTTTCTCTTTATCTGTGTCATCCCTTACTGCGACTAATATTGTTGCAAGTTTGAAAATTTCCTCAAAATCTTTCCATTGATCGATTTGACATAGCGAATCCGCACCAATTATTAAATAGAAGTCTGTATCGGAATATTGCTTATGTAATTCGTGCAATGTATCAACGGTATATGTGTTTCCCGGTCTGTCTATTTCAACCGATGAACTGATAAAGGCTGGATTATCACTAATAGCATCATTAACCATTTGATAGCGTATCTCTTTATCAAGAATGACTTGATTATTCTTGAAATAAGATATCCCTGTAGGTATGAACATAACTTTATCCAATTTGAAGTCATCATAGGCTGTTTGGGCTAAAAGTAAATGTCCTATATGTATAGGATTAAAAGTACCGCCTAAAATTCCGATTCTTTTTTTCATAAAATCACCAATTATCGAGGTAACAATATTTTGGGGTTGTCTTTGTTTGCTTTATATAAAACAATTTTTTTGCCGATTACCTGAACAACTTCAGAACCGGTTCTGTCAGCGAGAACTGTTGCTATTTCACGAGGGTCATCCATGCAATTTTTCAAAACAGAAAGCTTTATCAATTCTTTTTTGTTAAAAGCTTCTCTGATTGCTTCTGTATATTCCGGGGTAATGCTGCTTTTGCCTACCTGAAATATTGGTTCAATATTCATTGCCAACCCTTTTAAATATGCTCTTTGTTTACTATTCATTTTTGCTCCTTATTTATAGTAATCAAACGATAAATCATACATTCTTACTGTATCACCTTCGCTGATACCTGCCTTTTCAAGTTCTTCCAAAATACCGTTTTCTTTTAAGAAATTCTGGAAGAAAACAAAACCTTTTTCTGATTCAAGATTTGTATATCCAAGCATTTTTTCAATTCTTGGACCTTCAACCACATATTCATCTTCGTCTGCATCATATTCAACGGTATATGGTTCGCTTGCATCAATCATCAATTCAGGGAAATATTCCTGCTCAAAAATGACAGGTTCCGCATCTGATTTATCAAGTAATTCGCGTACTTTATAGAGAATAGTATTAATGCCTTCTCCCGTAGCTGCACTCATTGGATATACTAAATATCCTTGAGGTTCGAATTCTTTCTTTAACTTATCAAGAATCTCGTCTTTGTTATCTGCCAAATCAAGCTTGTTTGCAGCAATAATCTGTGGTCTGTTTGTTAAGCTTTCTTTATACAATGTCAGTTCTTTGTTAATTGCATATATATCGGCAATTGGATCTCTGCCTTCGGAACCTGCGGCATCAACAATATGAATCAACACTTTGGTTCGCTCAATATGACGTAAAAACTCATGACCTAAACCAATACCTTCTGCGGCACCTTCAATCAAACCGGGAATATCAGCTACTACAAATCCCTTTGCATCCTTTAAATCAACAACACCTAAATGAGGATTGATTGTTGTAAAGTGATAATTGGCAATTTGAGGACGAGCATTTGATACTTTGGTTAAGAATGTACTTTTTCCAACATTAGGGAAACCTAATAATCCAACATCTGCTATGACTTTAAGCTCTAATTGGAGATTTAATTCCTGGGCAGGTTGACCCGGCTGAGCATATTTTGGGGCTTGCATTGTACTTGTGGCATAATGCTGATTTCCGTTGCCACCTTTACCGCCTTTTAAAAGGACAAAGCGTTTCATATCTCCGGACATATCAACTATTACTTTACCTGTTTCAGCTTCCTTTACAACGGTGCCTTGTGGTAATTTGAGAACAATATCGCTGCCGTTTTTTCCGCGACAATTCTTCTTGCCACCCTCTTCACCGTGTTCTGCCATATATTTGTGCTTATGACGATAGTCAGCAAGAGTATTAACGCCGTTATCAACTTCGAGAATTACCGAACCGCCGTTACCGCCGTCACCACCATCCGGTCCGCCGGCCGGAACATATTTTTCACGTCTAAAGGAAACATGACCGTCTCCGCCTTTACCGCTTCTTACATAAATAGTTGCTCTGTCTGCAAACATGATAACTCCTTAAAAAAATGGCTCCAAACTATTGTTTGGAGCCAAAATAAAATACTTACTTCTCTACAGGATAAACAGAAGCCTGCTTCTTATCTCTTCCCAGTCTTTCGAATCTAAGTACTCCATCAACAAGTGCAAATAATGTATCATCGCCACCGATACCTACATTGTTGCCCGGATGAATCTTAGTTCCGCGCTGTCTGTATAGAATGTTACCAGCCTTAACGAACTGGCCATCAGCTCTCTTAGCTCCAAGTCTCTTAGACTCTGAGTCTCTACCGTTCTTTGTAGAACCGACTCCCTTCTTATGAGCAAAGAATTGAAGGTTCATATTCATCATGGTCTTATACCTCCTGAATCTCTACTTTAACAAAACGCTCACCATATTGGTCAGCTATCATTGTAAGCCCTAAATATAGACTATCAAATAAAAGAGTTGCCTCTTTTGAAATGTCACCAATGACATAGCACTGAATATCGCCGCTTTCGGAATTACTTGTTATTTCAAGAACATCATCCAAAAAATGATCAATACTGTTCATCGTATTAATGGTCAAAGCCGAAATACCTGCGCAAACAATATCTTCACCTTCGTCGGCATAATCTGCATGTCCGTGACACTCAAATCCTCTATATTTATCATTAGACTTAACAAATGTAATCTCGGTCATTATTCATAACCTTTCATCATAGTTAGGCGTTAATCTTATCGATCTTAACTTCTGTATATGCCTGTCTATGACCATTCTTATTGTGGTATCCAGTCTTTCTCTTATACTTATAAACAATGACTTTCTTGCCCTTGCCCTGATCCATAACTGTTGCAGAAACTGTTGCATTTGCTACATCTGCGCCAACCTTAAGATCTGCATCCTTAACTGCGATAACCTGATCAAATGTAACAGTATTTCCAGCTTCAACGTCGAGCTTCTCAACTCTTATAACATCGCCTTCAGCTACCTTATACTGCTTACCACCGGTTGCAATAATTGCGTACATGAGGTCGTCCTCCTATTCTTAAATCTCGCTAACTATGGCGGTGTTTTGAACACACTTATAGCCTCGTTATGCGGCACACTAGGTTAGTTTATCATTGATTGGACTATTCGTCAAGCATTAAGTTGAATAATAGTTGACTTGATTTTTTCATATCCATCTTGAACTTTTTTTACTTCAGCATCAATATTATGATCAGGCATTCCGTTTCTCAGAGATTCACACAATACTTCACAATCGATAAGATATGAACTAAAGCCCATATTCAAACTCATGCCTTTAAGACTGTGAATCATTCTGAATGCTTCCTGATAATCATTTGCTTCCAATGCTTTTAGCATTTCCGTACAAGTGTCTTGTTCGATAAACATATTCAAATATTTGACAATACGTTCATCTTTTGCAAGACGTCCCAGTACTTCATCGTAACTCTCACCCAATTGATCGTAAATTTCTTTTGCAGTCATAATATACCCCTATATTATCGTTTTGCTAATTCTTCAGTGATTTCATCCCATGAAATCTCTTTTTCCGCCATGAGTACCATCATATGATACAGAAAATCCGAAATTTCATATTTTATTTCATTTGGATTTGGGTTCTTTGCGGCAATAACAATTTCAGTTGCCTCTTCGCCTAACTTTTTTAATATTTTGTCGATACCCTTATCAAACAAATAGTTGGTATATGAACCCTCTTTTGGATGAATTTTTCTATCTTTTATTATATCATAAACCTGTTCGAATACCTTGATGGGATTATCTTCTCTCTTGATATCCTTGCTATATACAGATGCGTAGAAACAACTGTGATTACCGGTATGACATGCAGCACCGACCTGCGTTACTTTGGCAAGTAATGTATCTGAATCGCAATCAACATAGAGCGATTGAAGATATTGATAATGACCACTCGTTTCGCCCTTTATCCAAAGTTCATCGCGACTGCGACTATAATATGTCATAATACCGGTATTTATTGTTCGGTTATATGCTTCTTCGTTCATATAAGCAACCATTAGTACTTCATCTGTCTTAACATCTTGAACAACTGTACAAATATGGCCGTCTGAATTTTTCTTTAAATCTTCCCAAGCTAAGTCGATTTTGATTTTTGTTGTTTCGCAACCATTTTCTTCAAAAAATGTTTTCAATTGTGACGGATCGTCAAGATTACAAACAATTCCGGAAAGCATTTCGCTTTTTGCAAGTTTTAACAATTTATCGGGTTTGGTATCATCAGATGCAACTATCATAGGAATATAGGCTCTGTCTAATGCATCTGCCGAACTTGTAGGCGTAATAAAAAGAATCTCTGATACATATTCTTTGGCAATATCCATATGTTCTTCAAGCTCAACCAAATTGGCAACAGATGCCATTATTGTATCTTTACCGAATTTTTTTGAAACTTCTTCTGTTATTTCTATGTTACCGATTTTGCTGTAATTGAGACATGCTTTAGTACATCCGGCATATAGAAGCTTCTTAATATCTTCCATACGTTTAACATTACCGGCGCCGATAACAGGCACATCAATACTATCACAGATCTCTTTTATAACATCCAATGATGCTTCATGTTCTTCGTCGTTATTTGATAAATCAAATACAACTATTCCGTCACATCCACTGTTATAATACTTAAGCGCCAATTCTTTTGGATTTTGACTCTTAACTGTCATATCGGTAAAACTTGTAACGGCCATTTTATCAAATAGATAAATATACGAATATATTTTCTTAACCATTTATTAAAGTACTCCTTTCGTACTTGGAATGCCTTTTATTCTTGAATCAATTGTTGTAGCTTCATCAAGCGCTTTAGCAAAGGCTTTAAACATTGCTTCGGCAATGTGATGTGAATTATCGCCTGCCAATACCTTTATATGTAAATTCATCATAGAATTATATGCAACTGCAGTAAAAAATTCTTTTACAAGTTCGGTTTCGAAATCACCGATCTTCTCTGTAGGAAATTGTGCATCAAATGCGAAATATGGTCTTCCGCCCAAATCAATAGAGCAAAGTACCAAGGCGTCATCCATAGGTAAAATGAAATATCCAAAGCGTTTTATACCGCATTTATCGCCGATGGCTTCCTTGATGGCTTCGCCAAGTACAATTCCGGTGTCTTCAACGGTATGATGACCGTCAACTTCCAAATCTCCGGAAACATTACAGTTTAAATCAAACAATCCGTGCTTTGAAAAGCCCTCAAGCATATGATTGAAGAAACCTATTCCGGTATCAATATTGAAATTGCCTTCTCCATCAATATTAAGTTCTAATTGAATTTGAGTTTCCTTTGTATCACGTGTTAAATTACTTACTCGTTCCATATTGAATAACCTCCTATTCAAATCTTACTTTAATTGAATTTGCATGTGCCGTCAATTCTTCTTGCGTTGCAAAGAATTCAATCTTCTCGTGCACATCTTCCAATCCCTTTTTAGAATATGAAATAATGCTGGTTTTCTTTGTGAATTCATCAACATTAAGAGGTGAGAAGAATTTTGCTGTACCGTTTGTCGGTAAAATATGATTTGGTCCGGCAAAATAATCTCCCAATGGTTCTGACGAATATGGCCCGATAAATATTGCACCTGCATTATTTATTTTTGTCATAACTTCAAATGCATCCTGAGTCTGAATTTCAAGATGTTCCGATGCTATATCGTTGGCAGCATCAATCAAATCATCCATGCAATTTCCGACAAGTATATATCCGTAATTTTCCAATGATTTTTCGATAATATTCTTTCTGGATAATTCAGAAGTAAATTTGTCAACTTCCTTTGAAACTGCATTGGCAAGTTCCATTGAATCGGTAAGTAAGATAGCACTTGCCATCTCATCATGTTCTGCCTGACTCAACAAATCAGCTGCAACAAATCTGGGATTTGCTGTCTTATCAGCAATAACAAGTATCTCGCTCGGTCCGGCAATTGAATCGATTCCAACGCTACCAAAGCATTCTTTCTTGGCCAAGGCAACAAATATGTTACCCGGACCGGTTATTTTACATACCTTTGGTATTGATTCGGTACCATATGCAAAAGCGGCAATTGCTTGTGCACCACCAACTTTATATATTTCAGTTGCTCCTGCTATATCAGCCGCAACTAATGTAATTGGATGAACAGCACCGTTTAATGAAGCCGGAGTTGCCAAAGCAATTCTTTTAACACCTGCAACCTTGGCAGGAATAATATTCATAAGAACGCTTGATGGGTAAAATGCTTTTCCACCGGGAGCATAGCAACCGACACTTTCGATAGGTGTAACTTTCTGACCTAAAATGCTTCCGTCGGGTTTTGTTGTAATCCAGCTTTCCTTTATCTGCTTTTTATGAAAATCTTCAATATTGGCGGCAGCTTCTTTTAATACATCAATAAGCTTTATATCAACTTTTTTGTATGCGTCAGCTATTTCCTCTTTTGTAACTTTGACATTTGACGCATTAATATCCCATTTATCAAACTTAGCTGTAAGTTCAAAGACAGCCTGATCTTTTCTTTCTTTAACATCAGCAACAATTGATTTAACGGTATCTTCATACTGTGTATACTGACTGGGACTGCGCTTTAATAATTTTTCCAGAATATCTTGTTTTGTTTCACTGTTTAATTCTACAATTCTCATATATGTACCTGCCTAATCTAATTGTTCTCTTAATTTTGCAATAAGGTCTTTGATTCTGTCTGATTGCATCTGCATACTAACTTGGTTAACAATCATTCGACATGATAACGGACAAATCTCTTCAAGTACTTCCAAACCATTCTCACGTAGTGTTGAACCTGTTTCCACAATATCAACTATAACATCGCCCAATCCGACTATTGGACCGAGCTCAACAGAACCGTTTAACTTAATCAATTCAACGGTCTGCGCCTTTTTATTATAGAAATAGTCCTTAGCCATATTAGGATATTTTGTACATACACGAATCAATTCATGGTGTTTAAGCAGTTCTTTTGCTTTTGCGGGACCGCAAACACACATACGACATTTGCCAAAACCTAAATCCAGCACTTCATATACTCTTCGGTTCTCTTCTGTGATTGTGTCTTTGCCGACAACACCGATATCTGCAACACCGTTTTCAACATATGTTGGAACATCAGGACCTTTTGCAAGGAAGAAACGTAATTTCAAATCATCGTTAACAAAAATCAGCTTTCGAGTATCCTTATCTTTCATCTCATCGCATGTTATGCCGATGGATTCTAACAAACTTAATGTCTTATCGGCCAAACGACCTTTTGTTAATGCTATAGTCAAGTACTCATTATCAGAACGGTTTGCATTCTTATATGCGAGCATTAAATCATCAATTTGAATGACAAAGCCAACGGCAGGCGCATCTGCACCAAAAGTACTTAACAGATTATCATATCTTCCACCCTTTGCAACGCAGTCGCCTACACCATAAGCGTATGCTTTAAATACCATACCTGTATAATACTGATATTTGTTTAGCATACTTAAATCAAAAGAAATATACTTTGCAAAACCTTTTGAATCAAGTATATCGTATAAATTCTTTAATCTTTCAATTGCTTCAAGTGATTTCTCGTTTGTAACCAATGAGCAGGCGTCGTCAAGTATTGATATTCCGCCAATTAACTCATCGAACTTCATAATCTGAGAAACGATACTTTCATCAATTCCCAAATTATCCAAATAGTCCTTTGCTCCGAAGAAATTTTTGTTTGTAACATAGTCACGAAGAGTGTATTCAACATTCTCGGACAGACCAAGCTCTTCACATAATCCCTTAAAATATTCAATATTGCTGATTGTAATCTTAAAATCTGATAAGCCTGTGATTTTTAATGCTTCTACAGCAAGTGTTATCACTTCGGCATCAGCTTCAACGCCGTCGTCACCGATTACTTCTATACCCATTTGAGTAGTTTCTTTAAGTTTACCTTGCAAATCAGATGTTTGTGAAAAAGCATTTCCTTTATATGTAAGACGAAGCGATTTGTTTTCTTCCAAAAAGTATTTTGCCGCACATCTTGCTATTGATGGAGTAAAATCCGGGCGAAGTACAACAGTTTGACCATCTCTCTCGGTAAAACGATATAAATCCTTACCGGGAGTTGTTCCAATGCCACTTCTGAAAACATCATAATACTCAAGCGTTGGTGTTTGGATATCACTATATCCATAACTAAGAAAAATATCATGAATTCTGTTTTCTGCCTCTAATTTTCTGGAATAATCATCTCCGTATATGTCTTTAACACCATCAGGTGTATGTAAATTATTCATAAAAAACCTCCTGTATACTTTAACGTGGTAACGTGATAATTCGCTAACATGTTAAATAGTACAATATAGAAAATCCTTTGTCAACCTTCTCTTGTGTCTAAATCCTTTTGAATATAATTAAGATATGGAATGATATTACCGTTTATTCCGTCAATAAAAAATTCATCGGATAATTCGTCAAGCCTAAAGCTTTTTCTTCCACCGTTATCGGCTCGACATTTATATTTTAACAATTCGCTTATTCTCATATAGTAAAACAAATCTCTGCCTGTAAAATGTATAAGAAAAAAAGCAATTCCGTTTTGTTTCTCAAAACGAGTCATAAAATCAATTTGGTGAATATGTATATTTGCTAATGTAAATGTATCGGAAGCACATTCTTTTGCATCAAAACAAACAGGTATTCCTTGGACTGCACCAATATAATCCACAGTACTTTTCTTATCAAAGTATGCCAAAGTAATTTGCTTGTTATTTGGGTTGAGTTCGATTGGCGTTATTGGTGTCGGAATCTTTTGAATAAGTGCAATTTCGTTTTCGCAATATATTTCATTGGTGCGATTTATCATTTCTTCAAGAACAGATCCGCGTAAGCCTCTACTTTTCCATGTTGCCATAGTATTTTGGCTCCTTACATATTATTTCCGTATTACATAGATTTGAAAGTTTTCCACAATCCGCCGGGAATTCTACTCTGTATGAATGTAGTAATTGATTACGAATTCCCAGTTTTTGGAAATACTCATTACATTCTTTTTGACCATATTTGGGATCACCTACTATCGGACATCCGATTGCGCTTAAGTGAGCCCTTATTTGATGTGTTTTTCCGGTTAATAGTTCAATCTCGGCATAGGTAATATTATATTTACTGTGCTTAATACAATTGATAACCCGGTATTTTGTCTCAATTTTACTATAATCGTCACTGTTACCTATATTATCCGGAATATCTGTAACTATTTTGACGGTATTTGTATTCTCGTCTTTCTTCAAATATGCAATCAGATGATCACTTTCATTTGGAAGATTACAAATTAAATATGTACGATAGAATTTACCGATTTTGTGTTCTTTTATCAGTCTGCTCAATTCAACGCTGCCCAAAAGCGTTTTTGCGGCCAAAACTATACCGGAGGTATTCCTGTCCAATCTGTTCATGACAGATGGCTTGTATATTTGCATATCGTCAACTGATATTGTTTTGCTTTCTAACAAATATCCAATCCACCATTCGTTTAGTGATGAATCGTTATCGGTTGATTTTTGCGATAAAATGCCGGCGGGTTTACTCAATGCGGCAATGTTTTCATCTTCATACAGTATTTCTATACCATGTAGTTTTGAAT
>JAGHVF010000079.1 GCA_018064425.1 Candidatus Colinaster equi
GGTATTATTTTACAATTTGTATTTTTATAATAGGATATTGCATTTATCAGATTGTCCAACAGTTCACATTCTGCGTATTGAACAATATTGAGATTACGAAGAATACATAGAATTGTATTTCTCTTTTGTTTTAGTGAAATAATATTTTTTGCCGTATAATGATATTCATTTTGAAGAATATGAAAGAAAACAGAATGAAAAGTACCAAAATTAACCGGATAAAAGTTATCTTTACACAGATTATTAAAACGTGTCTGCATCTCAATCGCTGCAGCCTTAGAAAATGTGATAACAAGGATTTGTTCGGGCATAACGCCCTTATTAAGAATTAGATGCCGTATTCTGGCTGTAAGAACCGAAGTTTTGCCGGACCCCGGACCTGCAATAATTAAAGCAGGTCCGTCCGTATGATTAATTGCTTCTAATTGTTCGGTGTTATATCGCATATACACCGCTTGGGCATTGATTACATCTCTTTCTCAAGTTTTTCAATGCCTTTCTTAATACGATTAATGGATTCTTCTTTTCCGAGAAGCTCCATTATCTCAGTTGCGCCGGCAGGTGTCATCTGTTTACCTGAAACCGCAGTTCTAATCGGCCACAAAACGTAACCATTCTTATATCCCTTGTCAGCAACGAATTCCTGAAGTTTTGCATACAATGCATCATTGCTATAATCATTGCATGCCTCAAGAATTGGAAGTACTTCCTTAAGCACCTCACATGATGAAGCCGCATCAGTCTTCATCTTCTTATGAGTATACATATCTATGCTATACGCAGGTACTTCTTCAAAGAAATCTATTAAATCAGGTATATCCGGAAATACCTCAATTCGAGTCTTACAAAGCAAAGCAACCTTTTTCTTATCAATCGGTCTTGTAATTGTCTTATCAACAAACGGCATAGCTTTTTCAAAAAATGCTTCATCAGACATTTTCTTAATATATTCACCGTTCATCCACTTAAGCTTTGTATAATCAAATACCGCCGGTGATTTATTAATATGACGATAATCGAATAATTTAACCAATTCCTCTAACGAGAAAATCTCATCATTGCAATCTGTTGGGCTCCAGCCGAGTAATGCAACAAAATTAACAACAGCTTCGGTAAGGAATCCCTGTTCAATAAGATCCTCATATGACGAATGTCCGCAACGCTTTGAAAGTTTCTGATGACTTTCATCCGTAATCAAAGGACAATGTACATATACAGGCACATCCCAGCCAAACGCTTCATACAATCTGTTATATTTCGGAGATGAAGAAAGATATTCATTTCCTCTGACAACATGTGTAATTCCCATCAAATGGTCATCAATTACATTTGCGAAGTTGTATGTAGGGAAACCATCGGACTTAATAAGAATCATATCATCCAACTCGGCATTATCAACTGTAATATCTCCGTATATTTCATCATTAAATGTAGTTGTTCCCGTATTTGGATTATTCTGTCTGATTACATATGGTTTGCCTGCCGCAAGATTGGCTTCAACCTCTTCTTTGCTAAGCGACAAACAATGTTTATCATATACGTTGATTTCCTTGCCGTTAATTACCTGATGAAGTGTCTCAAGTCTTTCTTTATCGCAGAAGCAATAATATGCCTCACCCTTTTCAACAAGTTGTTTCGCATACTCAAGGTAAAGTCCTGACGCCTGGCGTTCACTCTGAACATATGGGCCGACACCTTTATCCTTATCCGGGCCTTCGTCGTGGATAAGTCCGGTCTTTTCAAGAGTTCTATAGATAATATCAACAGCACCCTCAACCAAACGTTCCTGATCTGTATCTTCAATTCTTAATATAAAATCTCCGCCCTCATGCTTAGTAATCAAATATGCATATAATGCAGTACGTAAATTTCCTACGTGCATACGTCCTGTCGGACTTGGAGCAAATCGTGTTCTAATTTTCATATATCCTAAACCTCATTTTTAATTTATCTCTCATCACCTAACAAGAACAGTGCAACCGTTCCCGGGCCTGCATGTGTTCCGACCGTCGGATCAATATAATTAATCATACAATTCTCAATTCCGAATCTATTCTTAACCTCGGCAGCAACATATTCCGCATCTTCTTTGGCATCTGCGTGACTAATAAACACGATATCATTCTTACCTGAATAACTGCCAACATGTTCCTCCATATAATCAACCAACGCCTTCAACGATTTCTTTCTGCCTCTTACTGTAAACAAATTATTCAAATGACCTTCATTATCTACATGTAAAACCGGCTTAAGATTAACAATTGAACCAACAATAGCAGCGCTCTTCTTTACACGACCGCCTCTATATAAATGGAACAAATCATCTACCGTAAAGCAATGAATGATGTTCTTCTTATGCTGCTCAATCCATAAAGCATTTTCTTCAAGGCTCATACCTGCTTCCATATTTTCTACAGCTTTATATACCAGCAAGCCTTCGCCCATTGATGCACACAATGAATCAACAACAATAATTTTGCTGTCTGCATTATCTTCCATATACTCTTCAGCGCCGATACGAACACTGTTATATGAGCCACTGATACCTGATGACAATGATATCACCAGCATCTGTTTTGTCTCTTTGCCTATCTCATTAAACGTTTCTACCGCTTGCTGTGGATTAATCTGGGATGTTGTCGGCATCATACCGCCGCGAACTCTCTCATAAAAATCATGCGGTTCAATCTCTTTGCCAGTCGTTCCGGAAAATGTCTCGCCATCAACAATGTACGAAAGAGACATCATGCTTAAGTTGTGTTCTTTGATGTATTCAATTGGAAGATCCGCTGTCGAATCAACCACGATTCTATAGTCGCCCATATTTTTTCCTCCGCCTTTTATCACACTAACGCGTCTATAGTAACACTTTTAATATAAAAAAAAAACCCTTTTACCAATAAATATGTGTAAAAAGGTTTTAAAAAACATAATAAATAGTATTAATTACCAAATGTTTTATTTATAATCTTCACAGTGAAGAATCGGTGCAATCGGATCGGTCTGTTCAAGTGTTGCTTTAACATTAATAACTCTTTGATTGGAGCTTCCCTTCCATAACAATTTGTTATCCTTTAAATCAATCATAAATTCACCGTCAACAACAACATCCACATTTTTCATCATTGGATAATGCCATATTTCTTCCCATTGAGAACCGGTATATACCCATATTGTCTTATTGGGATATTTCTCCTTTATCTCCGAAATGAGATTTCTTACATCCATTCGGTTGGCCGGATGTAAAGGATCTCCTCCCGAAAATGTAATTCCTGATATGTAATCTTTATCTAACTGTTCAAATATTTCCTGTTTAGCAGCTTCATCAAAAGGTAATCCACCATCCGGATCCCAAGTAATCGGATTCTGGCATCCTTTGCAACAATGATTGCAACCCGAAAGCCACAGAACAACTCTGAGTCCGTCGCCGTTTAACATATCATCCTTTGTAATATTATGATATCTCATCGTTACATAGATTTCCTTTCTGCAATTTCTGCCATTTTAGCATCATTCAATCTTGTATCGCCATGAACTCTCGAATATGACAGATAACCGTTCATTCTGTCGATTTTGGTCAAATTTCTGCTTCCGCATTTTGGACAAACATCCATCTCCAGTTCCTGATGTCCGCAATCATCACAATATGCCAAACTTAGATTAACACCTTCATAGAAGCCCATCTCCATTGCTCTTCTAATCAATGTCTTAATTGCTTCCGAATTGTAATCAATAGGATACTTAACATATTGGATCTTACCGCCATTACTAAGCTCCCAAAATCTAAATTCCGCATCCTGTTTCTCGATAGGCGTAATATTCTCTGTTACATGACAATGAAAACTGTTGCTGACATATTCTCTGTCCGAAACGCCCTCAACAATACCATATTTCTTTCTAAACTGCTGCACCTGAAGACCGCACAAATTCTCGGCAGGTGTACCATATATTGCATAGAGATTGCCATCTTCTTCTTTGAATTCATTAACCTTCTTGTTGATATGCTCCAAAACCTCAAGAGCAAATGCGCCATCTTCAACAAGAGACTTACCGTTATATAACATTTGTAATTCGTTAAATGCAGTAATGCCGAAAGATGCCGTTGCTGATTTAAGAATAGGCTTAATCTTATCAGTAAGCTTAAGATGTCCTCCTAAAAATCCACCTTCACAATATGCAAGCGGATTAGTTGACGCACGCATCTCGCCCAAATATGCATATGTACGAATATGCAACTGTCTAATAAGGTTAAGATAGTAATCAAGAACCTCATAGAAATCTTTACTCTCATGACGAGCCTTAGCCAAAATCATCGGCAAATGCAAGCTGACAGCTCCGATATTAAATCGGCCAACAAATACAGGTGAATCCTCCTCATCTGCCGGATGCATACCGCCTCTCTCATACCAAGGGCTCAAAAATGCTCTGCAACCCATTGGAGAAATTATCTTACCATATTGCTTATACATGCTGGCAATATATCCCTTGCCGGTAAGTGATAACCAATCAGGATACATTGTCTTAGCCGAACATTTCACACCGGCTTCAAATACATCCTCAAGCGGCTTTCCCGGTCCGTGAAGATTCTCATCATACAAGAAAACAATCTTAGGGAAAAGTACAGGCTTCTTACATTCCTTCTTGCCCTGACCTCTTCTTCTGACATTCAACATAGATATTGTTGCAAGCTTTGCAAATCTGCCGGTTCCCGTTCCTGCTGTAACTGTAATAAACGGATAATCACCACGGCTGCTGGCAACTGTATTGAATTTGTACTCCCATCCCTGGAAGCCCTGTTCCATATCACGAACAACATCAGCATAAGCTTCTGCCTCGGCAGTTTCTTTATCAATACCTAATTTTTCATATTTCTTAACATACTTCTTATATGACTTCTCTGCATACGGCTCCAAAATATTATCAACACTCGGAACTGTAAAGCCACCGTATTGCTGACTGGCAGCACTGAGTACAATATCTCCGATTACATCAAAAGCTGTATCAAGAGTCTTAGGCTCGTTGTACCAAATATTGCCCATCTCAAATCCGCCTGACAATACATGCTCAACATCAAACAGGCAACAATTCATGGTATCTCTTCTTGCACTCATATCATGTACATAAATATATCCATCACGACATGCCTGAATCTCTTCTGTTGTCAAAAAGAATTTCTGATAAAGTTCTTTGTTTAACTGATTAAAAATCAATGAACGTTTTGTTGAAACTAATGCGGAATCAGTATTTGCATTCTCTTTATCACCAATATACATAATCGATTGGCTCTTCTTATATACGTCATCCAGCATTCTAACGAAATCCTGCTTATAATTACGGTAATCACGATAAGATTTCGCAACAATAGGCTTAACCTGTTCCAATGCACTTTCGACAATATTGTGCATAATCGGAATCGGTATCTCCTCAACCCCCAACTCATCAACTTTGTCTACAACATACTGACATATATGTTCTTTCTCTTCGTCAGAAAACTTAGTAAGTGCTCTGTATGCACTCTTACCAACGGCATTAACAACCTTCTGAACGTTGAACTCTTCAAAGCTTCCGTCCTTCTTAATTACATGAACAGGCTTCTTGGTACGATACTTCTCCCCATACGTATTATCCTCAAGTTCTACACTTACAACTTCAACGTCAGCCATTTTAGCATCTCCTCCACTCATATCTAAAGGCACAATATATTGTGCCTTTATTCAGTATATCCAACTAGCCATTGTATGTCAATTAAGTGATAATATAAAATACCCACAAAAAATATCAAAAAAGTTTTGCCATATTGCACTATAAAGTTATTGAATATCCAAACCGACTCTAAAAAAAACACTTATTTTCTAGACAAAATAATGTCAAAATAAAAAAACCGCTCGATAAAATCGAACGGTTCAAATCCTTTATTGTGTAACAACGTCATCGCTCACTTCGGAAGCATCTTTACTATTTTTTTCGTCCTTTTTCTTTCGAAGAAAACGTCCTGCAAAGAAAGCAACAATAATACATGCCGCAAACACAAAATATACAAACAAATATGACATAAAGGAATTCAAAAATGCAATAAGATTAACCATATCTCCTCCCAAAATACAATATTATATATCTAAAATAAATATATCAAACAGATATCCCATCGTCAATCAAAAGATTACTTCCGTCGGCCGCCGTTGTCGCCAGTTCATCACATCTTTCGTTCTGTGGATGACCTGCATGTCCTTTCACCCAGGTAAATCTGACCTGATGCGGTTGCATAGCTTTCAGCAGTCTTAACCACAAATCAATATTCTTGACTTCGTCTTTTTTTCCTTTGCGAAAATCACTCTTAACCCATGAATCTATCCAATGTTTGTTAAACGCGTCGGTTACATACTTCGAATCGGATATCACCTCCACACCGCACGGCTTCGTAAGCGCTTCCAATCCCGTAATTACACCCATCAATTCCATTCTGTTGTTGGTAGTTTTACGATAACCTGCGCTATATTCTCTGGTATGAAGAGTTCCGTTTCCGTCAATACATTCAAGTATTGTTCCGTATCCTCCCGGTCCATCCGGATTACCTCTTGCCGAACCGTCACTGTATAATGTTACGTTCATTCAAATGCTCCTGTTTCTTCATAATGCTTAGCCACTTTTGACGCATTATCGATAATATCCTTATCATAGCCCATTATCTCAAGCAATTTTATGGCATTTCGTGTTCTTGCCTTTCCGGTCATTATTTTATACGAAAAACTTATATCATTACCCTCAATATTTTCCTCAAAATGATAATTGTCATATACATCAGCAAGAAGCGTTGCCAGTTCCAAATCATGTGTTGCCGCCATAATAATTCCCTTTGTATATGACAAGTTTCTAAGTATTACGCTTGATGCCGATACTCTCTCAATTGTGTTGGTACCTCTTAACACTTCATCAACGCAGGCAAATATAGGAACATCTGTCTTTTTGCCCTCATCAATAATTCGCTTTAATGACTTAATTTCCGTCATGTAATAGCTCTCACCGTCAAAGATACTGTCTTGCAGCGCAAGCGACGTATAAACTCTGAAATGTGATGCTTTAAAGCTACGCGCCATACATGTATTAATAGCCTGTGCAAGAATAATATTAATCGCAACAGTTTTTAGGAATGTTGATTTTCCCGAAGCATTGGAGCCTGTCAATAATACTCCCTTTTTTATCGTAATATCATTATCTACAGGCGCATTAAGCAACGGATGATATACACCTTCCGTTTCAATGCCTTCATCGGTAAACGTAGGATTACACCAACCCGCAAGACTTGCTCTGTAATATGCAATACTGATTGCACAATCAATTTTGCCGACAATCTCAATCATACTGTCAATATCGTCCCAATGCTTGTTGATTTGATCCAGCATATGGAAGAATTTGATAATATCCAAATGCAAAAAAATTTTAGAGTATTCCACAATAATTTCAAGCGGATTACCGTTACCTGTCATATTATTCATAACAAGACCGGAAAAACGTCCAAAGCTATTCATTGATGCTGACAATTCGTGTAGTTTTTCGCAATAATCTTCCGTTGCATCACACTTATTCTTGCTGAGTGCATTTGCTGTTCCAATCATTCTGAATACATATGAAAAGCATGTAATATAAGGTTCTATTTTCTTTTTCTTGGAGAAATATGTCAATGCCCCAAGTAAAAAAGCAAATATAAACGCTAATATGCCCACTTCAATGTTAATAACAAAACAAATTGCGGCAACAATATATACCATCACAATAAGTATATCGCTTTTGGCAGACAATCCTTCCAAATTGTCAAGATTATTCAAATAATCATATATACTGTATTTGCCGGTTCTTCCGCAATCAAACAGCATCATTGAGACTTTCAATCGTTCTTCTTCATTAGATGCAAAATAGTCAACCTTTTTCTCAAAATTCTCATCTATACCGTCGATATTGGGACTTCTTAAAATGTTATACAAAAACTCTTCACCCGCAGACGATCTGGTATAGTTCATTCTGGCAAACATTTCATCCATATTTAGATCGTTCCACGTAATATCATCAATTGAGAAATTCGATTTGTGATTAGCAAAATAACCGCAAATATGTTCATATTCCCCATCATGATATATGCGCATCGGCAATCCGCCGTAATTCTCTTTGATTTTCCGTTTAATATACTCACGGTTTTTTCGATTATTATATGCACCGACTGCAGATAATATCAAAATGAGTGCAAGAACAATCAGTGCAAGAAATATCTTATCCATTATTTAAGTCGCTCCATTATTTTTGCTGCCTTATCGTATATCTTTTCAACGTCAACGCCGATAAATTCTCCGTTATAATATAAAATCTCACCATTAATCATTGTCATCTTAACATTGCTCTTACATCCACTGTATACAATATTCTTTGCAACATTAAGTACCGGTTGCATATTAGGCTGATGTAAATCAATCATAATAATATCTGCCAATTTCCCCTTTGCAAGAACGTCCGTATCCTTATGTTCTAAGCTGAGAGAACCGTTAACGGTTGCCATCTTAAGTACTTCCATTGCAGGTATCGCTGTCGGATCCATCTCTTTTATTTTTCCCAAAACCGTTGCAAGATACATCTCTCTAAACATATCAAGCGCATTGTTAGAGCTTGGTCCGTCAGTACCAATGGCTACAGGTATTCCTTCCTTCAAATAATCATTCAATGGTGCAATACCACTTGCAAGCTTTGCATTCGATCCCGGATTGGTTACAACAATAATATTTCTCTTCTTCAAAATAGCTCTATCATTAGGTGTTGTCCAAACGCCGTGATAAATTACGCCGCCAAAATCAAACAATCCCAAACTATCAAAGAATTCTACCGGGGTCATGCCGTATCTTTCAATACATTCATCCACTTCCGATTTGGTTTCTGACATATGAACATAAAGCGGAGCTTTATATTTGTGAATCATTTCATTAACCTTAAGAAGAAGTTCCTTTTCACAGGTATATTCCGCATGCACACCCATCTTAAATCCGATAAGTTCGTTCATACCGTTAAGATTTTTATATCTATTCTCCAACACTTCAAGTGTAGGACCGAATTTATTAAGGCCCGATACGATTTCGCAACGCATACCCATTTCAATGCATGCATCAGCAATTGTCTCAGGTGTCAGATACATATCTTCAATTGCGGTAACACCGCTTGTCAAATATTCCAAAATTGCAAGCTTTGTCAAATGATAAACATCTTCCGAGGTCATCTTCGCCTCACGTGGGAATATTTCATTATTCAGCCAGTCCTGAAGGTTCAAATCATCCGCCAAGGATCTAAAAGCTGTCATACCCGAATGTGTATGTGCATTTTTTAATCCCGGCATCAATACATTGCCTTCGCAGTCTATTTCTTTATCCCATTTATCTTTGCTATATCTTGTCGGGCCAACATAAATAATACGATTATCCTCTACCCACACTTCACCTTCAAAAATGTCTTGATTTGAAACCATTGTAAGAATTTTTGCATTATAAAATCTTATTTTCATATACTCTTCTCCGTTCTCAAACATTCAAATATTGCAATGCTATGTAATATTTCATATCATAAACATTCGTTTACTTAAGAAGCTTTCCGAATTTTGCAACCGACTTAGCAACTAACATTTTGAATTTTGGTGCCGCTTCGTTGGCAGCAGCCTGTACCTCATCATGAGTCAATGGATTGGCAGTCATTCCGGCAGCAAGATTGCAGACACAAGATATACAGCATATCTTCATTCCCATATGATTGGCAGCAATAGCTTCGACTACTGTTGACATCCCCACAGCATCCACACCAAGTGTTCTAAGCATACGTATTTCAGCCGGGCTTTCAAAACTCGGGCCTGTTAATTGTGCATATACGCCTTGCTGTAATTTAATATTATTCTCTTTAGCAGTATCAATAATAATATTTCTCAAATCCTCATCATATACATGAGTCATATCCGGAAAACGTGTACCGAGTTCATCAATATTGGCACCAATTAATGGATTAGGTGCAAAACATGAAATATGATCTGTTAAAAGCATAAAATCGCCGGCACTGAAATCACTGTTCAAACCGCCTGAAGCATTTGTTAAAAACAAAATCTCCGCTCCCAACATTTTCATCAATCTTGTCGGCATAACAACATCGCTAATCGGATATCCTTCGTAAAAATGCACTCTTCCCTTCATGCACACAACCGGTACACCTTCTACATAACCAAATATAAATTTTCCGGCATGCCCCGGAACTGTTGATACAGGAAAACCATCTATATCATGGTAATCAATTTCACATTCAACTTTTATATCATTTGCAAAATCACCAAGTCCCGAACCTAAAACAATTGCTACTTTCGGTACAAAATCGGTCTTCTTTCTAACACTCTTTAAACATCCTTCAAGTTTTTCGTATATCTCATTCATATTTGTGCCTCCTATCGTGTCTTTTTTTATTACTACATTTGTTTTTTACTTATCTTCTCTTACAAGTGCTCCGAATTGCTCACACTCTTCATCATAATCAACCCAGCCAAGATAATATGCTGTCATATCGGTGAGTTCATTTGTAACTCTCTCATTGTCTATGCACTGATTCTCTACATCATAATTACTAAACATTATCTCATTAAGATGATTCTCTCTGCAATAATCGGAGAACTCCTGCGAAATATATATCGGTTCAATACTTGCATTTTCAAAATACAAATCAGGAGCACCAAAACAGTGCAAAATCTCATGTGCATACATTGCAGGACCCTGTTCTTCTCCGTAAACATGTGCACTGTATAAGGTACATTCGTATGGCATATCCATATTCTCGGGTCCAAGATAAGGATAAGCGCATGAAGACATTTGTGAATCAGCCGATTTATTAAAATAGAACGCATAACAAATATTATCAGCATCATATTTTTCAAGCAGATGCTCGCCCAAGCCGCCTAATGAATCTCTGATAAAACCCTTTACCTCTTCAATATGATATTCATTGTCATCAAATTGTGCATCAAGTTTTGCCTGATAAAACAGTTCTTCATCTGCTTCAAAATCAGAAATTATCTCAAAATTCTTTCCGTAATTCTGAGCCTGTTGTTCTAACCAATCGCATCCGATTCTTGTCTGTCTCACCATATTCTGATATATCTGAAGATCATTCTCGTTATTTTCAAAGTCCCACGAACTTGATGCATCATCTGCGAAAATCGAAACAAGCACTAACTTACCTTCAGCTTTTCTGCAACTTCCAAGAGGGAATTGCGAATCATCCAGCAAATTCACATCACCGGTATAAGCTAAATCACTGTCTGCGTCATCATTCTGTGCATCATCACTGTATGATTCATCCATATAATATTCCTCATCATCAAGGAATTCTCCGCAGCCAAGCATTGACATCGCCATCAAAACCAATGTGACGCACATTGCTAATCCTTTATATATTCTCTTTTTCATATAATCCTCCTACTTCATCAAAATACTATAGATTTCATTTAATCCGATTACGCACCCGCCAAAACCGACATTTATGTCATTACGCATCCGTTTTGAAAAACTGCCGTTTGATAAAACAGCTCCGTATTTTTCTGTACTGTAATCACCGCTCATATCGCTTGTTTTATTAATTGCAAATACACTCGGATTATATACGTATTTTGTATTGGCATTCGAGGTATATGTCGACATATCATTGCCTTTTTCACTATCTGTCGACAAAGTACCGATATTTTTCTTTGGCTTAATTGTAAAATAGGCATCAATCATACCGCCGTATTCATTAAGACCCTGTATTGTTATAACAGCTCTTCCGGGATTCTTATTTCTACTAAATATCAATCTGTAATCGATATCTTGTTTCAACTTATTTTTTCCATACTTAACAGTTATCGACGGTTCAATATAATCTCCGGTATATTCAGCCACATAATATGCATTATATCCATGTGTTGCATTACCGTATGATATACTTGCATCACATATATTTTTCTTCTTTTCAACTATAATATTATACTTGATACTTCCGCTATAATTACCGCATCCGTTAATTGTTGCGGTATAATTGCCGGCTTTAATATATGCATCCGTTGTGCCCTCATTGTCAAACACAACATTGTAATCTCTCAGATATTTTAGATATACGTTATTGCCTTTATACAAATAACTGACATACGGTAAATATTTGTGAGCCGTATTATCCTCAAAGCACAAAAAATCCTTGATATCAATTTCACAGTCATTAAGTGACTTTGGAGTAATATTATAATTCTTTACAATATCGGCGTTATTACTATAATCACCTAAAAACTTCACCCTGACACTTGCTGTTCCGACGTAAATGTTGTCAGAATAAATAAGCTTATAATCTACATTGGCTGTAAGTCGCACATTGCCGTAATACACATATATCTTTGGTGCCAGATAATATCCGCTGTAAACCATATCGCCGGGATTAGATACAGCCGGAGTATTGTTTGTCGTCACCAAATAGTAAGGATACAACGTCAAATTGCCGTTAATAACCGTATCTTTTGTCACAACATTGCCACTTCCGCCATTTCCTGTATACCAACCGCAAAATACTTTTTCACCATTATCTTGCAAATTCGGGAAATTATCACCTGTAATCTCGCCTATCGTCTGCGACGCATAACCATTAAATGTCTTATATGTTCCGCCTGACGCATTCTTAAATGTAATCGTATATTTCGCACCGCAATAAACAGATACTTTCACAACCGATTCCCAAGGCTCAATGAATTGCTTCTCTTCAGCAGTCGGCGTATATATGACTTTATAATCAATATTGTTTATACTGTCTTCGATAGTAGGTATATACTTTGAATCTTCAAATCTAATAAATCCCGTAGTAACCTTTGGACCTGTTGCACTGTTAAATCTAAGATTGCCGCTTACAGTAGAATTAAGAAGACTCTGTCCATAATTTATTCCCGTAGCACTAGGTTTATCTGTACAGTATATTGTTGCCTTAAGTAAGGTAATTGCCACATCTGTTTCAACCGTCTCATAGTTTTTACTATCATCCGGAATAAATACGGCTTTATAGTTTTTCTTACCAAGAGTATTAATTAAATCATCCGGATTTTTCCAGTTCCATACTCCCGGTGTCAATGGTGACTCAGTTACTGTCGGCAAGTTAAACACACTTACCTTTAACCCGGTATAATACTTAATACTGCCCATATCTTTGGGCGGGTCAACTTTGGGTTTTGCTTTTTTAATCGTAATAACAAAATCCTGCGAGAAATAATCAAATTTACTTGATTTAATATTCAAATAATATGTGCCGGCATCAGTCGGTGAATATGATTCACCACCTAGCAAATCAGCATGTGCTTTGTCTGCATACCAGCTTATATACAAATCACCCAAATTATGGTCAAAATTCTTATGCTTATCAATCTTTGGAATAGGGTATCCATTATATGTGTATGTTGTTTTATATCCTACTAATTTGCAATACGGCATATTAATAAACACTCTTTTGCCGTCTATGAATTCTACCTGTAATTTGCCATCAATATATCGTAAACCGTAAATCACATTGCCGCCTTCATATATCAAAGACAACGTCTTATTACTGATGCTGTATGCATATATAGTGTATTTCCAATCATTACTTCTGCAATTAAAGAATATTATATCCTTACCATCATATGCTGTTCTGCAATAGAATAACCAAAAGTAACCTTGGGACTCATCCATAATCGGTGTTACCGTCTGCCCGCTTCTTTTCACAAAACCATCATTACATACATAATAATATGTTGAATTCAGATAATATATTGCAGCCATCAAATCGGTCCACCAATAATTATCATATTTGGAATTATTACATGAATGAAGATTAATCCAACCGTAATGCTTCAATTTATTTTGCATGGCACTGTCGGTTCGCAAAAAGTGACTATGCATACATCTTCCCAGCACATCATTAATCGGATCATCCCATGTGGTATCAACATGATACCAACTGCCTCCGATATTCACATAATTCCATATATGATTCATTGAATGACTCAAGGCATGGTCATGTGATATACCGGCCATGGAAAGCAAATCATCATATGCAAGCGTATATCCCTGACAAACTGCCTTTCTTTCAACTATGGCATTATAAGCATCATATCTTGAATAGCTAAGATCATATTCAACATGTGTACACATCCAATCATGCAACAATAACGCCTTTGTCTCCGCATTAACACTATTATCGGGAATAGCCTCATTGTATGCTTCCCTAAGCGCTGTCTCATAATCGGATGATACCTCAACAGGATACATATCATTATATTCAAGTTCGACCAAAGTCACGTATCCATCTTTATACTCAATATTAAAATACGGTTCAATATAGAAAAATTTTGGATTACTGTTTATGACATCCGCAATAATGGCTCCAATGTGTTCATCGGAATCCCCATTACCGACATAAATGATATGATATGGCGATAAATCCACCGAAGAATCCCTATTCATATATGCATTGTACACTGCTTCAGTTGCACCTGCTATATCTTCACAATCTACATATTCTTTTGATACTTCTTTGGATATACCGCATGTTGAAACGGCATCCATACCTGTAGTTACAACATCTGCCGTTTCCAATCCACCTGCCTGTATAACCAATTTGCTCATATCAACACCACGAATACCGGTTACACCGATTAATGGCATATCTTCTGTCTCAGCTTCAGTCTCGGTGGTGACTTCCGTCAATTCTTCATCGCTTATATCCTCTGTTTCCGTGCACTCAACAAAGACTTCCGTTTCTGTCTCTTCTGTCTCGGTCAAACTCTCATTATCTTCAAAAGAAGTTGCTTCAATGTCATCGCTTGACGTCTCGAAAACAACATCATCATATACAATCTCATTGCTGTTATGCACATACTCGTATGCGTAAACATTTGCAGATGAAATGATTAGCGCAAAAGATATAATCGATGCAATTAATTTATATACATTCTTGCGATACTTCATTGATTCCTCCCACAACTTAACTTTATATATTTTAACATATAACCTCACATATTGCGATAAATCATATATATCTATATATAAAAAAACCGACCCCATATAGGGGTCGGTCAATTAAGCTATTTTATTCAAAAACAACTCCATCCCAATAATCAGCAGGCACAATACCGATGTATGTCATACCGGCATTCATTTCAAGCTCTTTACCGTCAGTTGTCATGAAGTGTGTTATACCATTCTCAGATGTCTTCTCCCATTTAATCTCAATCATCTGACCATTTGTAAGATAATATCCTGTACCCTCGCCGATTACGTTATATACAAGATATCCATTCTTATCCAACTCATTAAATGAACACTTCTGGAGAATAGCATTCTTAAATGAAAGTGGTTCATTAGTCTTGCCATCAACATGCTCTTTACCGTACTCACAATATACATATTCCTGCTTAGCATCATCATACTTAAGCATTGAAGAATTATGCTTAAATGCAGCTGACAAATCTACCTTCTTAACATCTTTTGCACCATCAAGCTTTACAGGAACGCTCTCTGTAGAGAATGTAAAGTGAGGTCCTTCATAATACTCATCATATTCAGTTGAATATGATGAATTCTTAAACGCCTTATCAAGATCACCCTTACAAATATACTCTGTAAACTCTCTTGCTTTTCCGTTATTCACACGGCTGAAAATACCTGAGAAATGCTGAGCATAATCATGTGTGAAATACTCATCAATATAGAATGGGCCACCATCATGACACATTACCGCATTATACTCGCCTGCAACCATTATATTTGTAGGACGAATACTTCTGATTGAACCAAGCTGTTCAATGTTACCCCAATCCTTATATACAACCATAAGTCTTGTGATACGATCATTAGCTGTTGAATTCATCATCTCATAAATAACATCGGCATCATTAAGTCCAAAATGAGGAAGTGCTGTACTCTCATTATCAACCATTGCTGCAATAGGCTTTTGTTTTTCAAGAGCCTCATCAATTGCGATACCTGTAAGTTCGCTATAATACATTCCTGCCGGAGCCGGTTCTTTCTCTGCTACAGCCTCTTCTTCTGTTGCTGTTGCAGCTTCAGATTCACCTCCGATTGTCTCAACTTCCATTGTAACAGGTTCTGCACCGTCCTTATCATCATCCTTACCGCATGCCACAAGTGCAAGTGTCGCTGTCATGCAAACAAGTGCAAGTAATAATTTCTTCTTCATCCTACCATTTTCCTTTCAAAATGTTTTGCTAAACCTCTAACATAATACATTAATCGAGTGTATTATTCAAGCTATTACACTCTTAAGTTTTTATTAAAATTTATTCAAAAGTTACTCGCTTATAGCTCTTCTTGCCTCTTCTGACAACAATTCCATCACCGGCAAGATTTTCAGGTGCATATAATGTCTTTACATCTGTAATTTTTTCATCATTTACAGTTACACCGCCCTGCTCAACAGCACGTCTTGCATCAGATCTCGATGCTGTAAGTCCGGAAGATACAAGAATGCCGAGAATATCAATCTTACCGTCACGCAAATCATCATTTTTAATGACAGCAGTTGGCATCTCAAGAGTGCCTGTGCCTCCGAAAAGTGCTTTTGCAGATTCAGCAGCCTTATTTGCTTCTTCTTCACCGTGTACAAGTTTTGTAAGTTCAAAAGCCAAAATCTCTTTTGCCTTATTAAGTTCTGCACCTTCCCACTTGTCCATCTCATCAATTTCTTCAAGCGGTAAGAATGTCAACATACGAATACACTTCAGTACATCAGCATCGCTGACGTTTCTCCAATACTGATAAAAATCAAATGGTGTAGTCTTATTAGGATCAAGCCATACAGCACCTTTTGATGTCTTACCCATTTTTTTGCCTTCCGAATTAAGAAGCAAAGTAATAGTCATCGCGTAAGCATCTTTTCCGGTCTTCTTTCTGATAAGCTCGGTACCGCCAAGCATATTTGACCACTGATCGTCGCCGCCAAACTGCATATTTACACCATAATGCTCATGCAGATGATAGAAATCGTATGACTGCATAATCATATAGTTAAATTCAAGGAAGCTAAGACCCTTTTCCATTCTCTGCTTGTAGCACTCTGCTCTAAGCATGTTATTAACGGAAAAGCAAGGTCCGACATCTCTTAATACATCAATATAATTGAGTTTAAGTAACCAATCGGCATTATTCACCATAATCGCTTTATCTTCGCCGAACTCAATAAATCTCTCCATCTGTTTTTTGAAGCAATCACAGTTATGCTGAATAATCTCGGGAGTCATCATGCTACGCATATCTGTTCTTCCCGAAGGATCTCCGATATAACCTGTACCACCGCCGATAAGAACAACCGGCTTGTTACCTGCCATCTGTAATCTCTTCATAAGGCAAAGTGCCATAAAATGACCAACATGAAGCGAATCTGCTGTCGGATCGAATCCAATATAAAAACGAGCACCGCCGTTATTTATCAACTCTCTAATCTCTTTCTCATCAGTAACCTGAGCAATAAGGCCTCTTGCCACAAGCTCTTCGTAAATTCCCATAACAATTCTCCAATCAATTATTACAAAATTATTTAAAAAAGTTCTAACTTCCGAATATTGCATCGAAAAAATAATACAACTATTCAGAAAGCAAATCACTAGGATATTCTAGTGGAATAAGCATTTTTTGTCAATTATCACGTGTCTTGCAATCAGTAATCCGTAAAATAATATCAATCATCAGTTTCCGGTAAGTGTATCGAGTATTTCAAGACTCTTAAACGGATAATCCATCGTAAGTCTTGTTGTATCCTTTGCTATATCGCATAATTGCAAAAGAACCTCATCACTCACATTGAATGTATATAGTTTTTCAATCGAACTGTTCATAATGTAATTAACGGCATATTTTGTTGCATTTTGGTATTTCTCATTATCTCTTATCCCGGGAAATTCACCGTTAACCATCACCGATTTTATCTCAAAAACAGCTCTTACAAGTTTCTTTGATAACTTTTCATTATTCAAAGCTCTAAGACTTAAATACAAAAGTTTGAGCATATCTTTTTCATCATTATTCTCACGAGTATAATAGTCTGCTATTTCCAAAAAATACATTCCATAATACGCGCCTTCATAATCAAGCCTGAGTTCTTCAAAATAATTCTTGATATTAACATCCGCCAAAGTATATGAATTACGCCCTTCATAAAGAAAGAAGTCACCAAAACAAAACGGATTGGTACCTGCTACAAATGCAGAATTCGGCCTTCTGGCGCCTCTGGCAAACGCAGTTACTTTTCCTTTGGAAGTTGTCAATATAACAACTCTTCTGTCATATTCTCCGATAGGAACTGCTTTTAGAACAATTCCCGTTACCATTTGCTTATCCTGCATATAGTTCGCTCCGTAAAATCATCTGCATTTGCTTGCTCAAAACACCCGCACTCTATATAATAACTAAAAAGGCATAATCAAAACGATTAAGTTATCAAAAATCAGGGAGAAATTGAATGAAAATATTTTTAGACATCATAAGCAACAGAATTCTAATTATATCGCTCATTGGTTGGGCTTCAGCTCAAATAATCAAGACCGTCATTGACTTACTGATTAACAAAAAAGTGTCTTTTGAACGTTTGGTTGGTTCCGGTGGTATGCCAAGCTCACACTCGTCCACCGTATGTTCTCTTGCTACCGCAACCGGTTTGACCTGTGGCTTTTCAAGCTGCGAATTTGCAATATCAGCAATCCTTGCCATTATTGTAATGTATGACGCAAGAGGTGTAAGACGTGAGACCGGTACACAGGCCGTAATCCTTAATCAGATTATGTCATTTCTCAATTCAGAGCATCCCGAACAGCTCAAATTCACGCAAGCCAACCTAAAAGAGCTTATCGGTCATACTCCTCTTCAGGTACTCGTTGGTGCAATCCTCGGAATAGTTGTCGGATGTATCTGCTGTAATCTTATGTAATACTTTTATTCAATCTCCTTGGGATTATATCCAAAGTTCTTCATTAGAAAATCAGAATCTCTCCAGTCCTTTTTTACCTTTACCCACAATTGCAAATATACTTTGCACTGTAACATATCTTCAATATCCGGTCTTGCCATAGATCCGATTTTCTTGAGCATACTGCCTTGCTTGCCGATAATTATGCCTTTATGACTATCCTTTTCGCATACGATTGTCGCATCAATATGACACAATTTCTTATCAAATTTCATTGAATCAATAGCTACAGCCACACCATGCGGTATCTCTTCATCAAGCAATCTTAATGCTTTTTCACGAATAAGCTCTGCCACAATCTGTCTCTCCGGCTGGTCGGTTACAGTATCTTCATCGTAAAACAAGGTTCCGTATGGCATATATTTGAATATTACATCCAGCAATTCATCAAGATTATCACCTTTTCTTGCCGATACAGGAATAATATCCGCAAAATCAAATTCCTTACGATATGTATCAATAACCTCAAGAACTTCTGCTTTCTTAATTGTATCAAGCTTATTAATAACCAAAATAATCGGTGTATCTTTTACTTTTTTAAGTTGCTCAATAATACTTTTTTCACCTGCACCGATATATGTTGTCGGTTCAACAAGCCACAGTAATGCATCCACATCTTTCATTGAATTTGTTGCAACATTAACCATATAATCTCCGAGTTTATTCTTTGATTTATGAATACCCGGTGTATCAACAAATACAATTTGTCCAACATCAGATGTATAAACTGTCTGAATGCGATTTCTTGTTGTCTGCGGTTTGTTTGATGTAATCGCAATCTTTTGACCGATCAGATGATTCATAAGTGTTGATTTTCCCACATTAGGTCTGCCAATAATACTTACGAATCCGACTTTCTTATTATTGTTTTCACTTAAATCCAAATTCTCAATATCCGACATTTTGCTATCTCTTTCCTATCGTAATTGTTACTCGTTTCCATCAGTTTCAATAAGTGATTTGATTTCATCAAAAATAGTTTTATTTGAATTAATCTTTTCCTCACCGCCTACGACGCAAAGATTATTTTCATCTATCACAGCTTTAACATACTTTGAAAGATCTCTGATAGTCTCTACATCTGTAGCAAGCAGTTCATCTCTCTCTTTTTGAAAAAATGCATCATCTTCACCGCACATATATGCACGTAAACTCTTTAACGCACGATTAAACGGTGTCGACGGTGTATCAAGAGTACTGATAGCACCGATAATACTTTGAGTCATCTGTCGTTTACTTACACTATACTCAGACAAATATGCAGCAGTACCTTCAAACACATTAATCGTATTATTCAGATGCGGATCCCTGTATGACACAAAATAGCAATCTCCGTTTGTGGAAAAAGCAGACATGCAACCATATGCGCCACCCTTAACTCGAATATTGTTCCAAAGATAATCATAACCCAGAATAACTTTAAGTACACGGAGTGCTCCCGTATATTTCAAACCTGCTTTTTTATAATTACCTGCTCTGCAAACATATTGAACAGATGATGCACAAGTATATCCCACATTTTTCTTTTCACATTGCACACCGAAAACATCCTCACATTTGTAATCCGATGACAATTTTGCCACAAATTCTGTCGCACACTTCTTAAAAGAAGCATATTCTTGTCTTGTTCCCGCAAAGTCAAACATAACATTGCTCTTTGTAAACAAGTATTTTGCAGTTTTATTCAATGCTTCACAAAGTTCGTCATATCTATTGTCAAAATCATTTTCCAATTCAACAACAAATCTGTATAACTCATTACCTTTAAGCACTCTCGCAAGTTTCTGAGCTTGTGAAAAACTACTCAGTGCTTCGTTTGATGCAACAACATGTCCCGAACTTAACATAGCTGCTTCCGTACGAGATATGGCTTCACGAAATACATCTCTAATTCGTTTCTTATCCACGTACTTAGAATGATTAACTATTTCATCAAGGTATTTAAATACCTTTTCAATATCACCTTTAAAGCACTTGCCTTTTATATCAAATGTCGGAATTATGACACCGGTGTCACGATTTTCAAAAACATTCACAGCTGTAGAAAGTCCGCCGGTCTCAATAAATATCTTATTTGATAACTCAAGATATGAATAATTATCTGTATCAACAAAACCGATAAGGCTAAATAATATACCTATATATTTATAATACTCTGCCGGTACATTATTGCAGTTAAACAACAATCTGATATAGTTAATGCCTTTTGTATTAATCGGATGATACAAATATGTATTATTACCGATAATCTCCTCTTCGTTACATAAAGGAGTGGCTTCCTTCCTGATGTCGTCAATTGTAAGAAGCGGAATACATTCAAGTTCCTTTGGCGTATCCTTGGTTTCCTGATACTCTCTAAGCTTCTTTGTATCCGTAATCAACTGTTCAATTTCCGCATCAGATAAAGACGCTTTATACTTCGACAATTTTTCTTTTAATTCATTCTCCCGGATTTCACGTAAATTGCTGTTAGGCTCTACAACACATATTGAAATATGATTGTTCTCAAGTATACCTTCCTTAAGCAGTTTTTCATAAAAATCCGTATCGATTGCTTTTCGCAATGTTGCAAAGCTCTCTTCGTCATCTAAATGTATAAACGGCAAATCATCATCGTACAACCAACTGTCAAGCATTGTGAGTCCATATATAAGTCCTGCAGGATACGAACCATAGTCCGCCTCACGTGTTGCAAATTCAAGCGCGTTGAGTCCTGCTTTGAGTGTATCTTTATCAAAACCGTTTTTGATAACATTTGCGCACACTTCTTTTATTGTCGCAATAAATTCATCTTTTCTGCAGCTGTCTGTACCCTTGGCAACAATAGAATAATATGGTTGGGCTATGCCGTTTTCATAATGCGAATATACTTCTTTACCTATTCCTTTTTCAAGAAGCGCTTCCTTAAGAACCGCGCCCTGTGATTCGCACAATGCATACTCAATCACCTGCCATGCCAAATATTCAATCGGATTAAGATTATCCTTCATTGCACAGTTATAGCTAAGATATGTATTGGAATCCAATGATTCTTCTGCAGAAATTGCATATTCATGAGTAACATACACAGGTTCCTCAAAAGCTTTTTGGAGCATGATTTTTGAATCAACTTCAATTTTATCAAAATTGGATAAATATTCCTTATCAATATAAGCAAGCTCCTTCTCCATATCCACATTTCCGTATAAGAAAATGTATGAATTGGACGGATGATAGAATTCACGGTAAATCTCCAAATAGTGCTCATATGTAAGTGAAGGAATGCATTCGGGATCACCGCCGGATTCTTCACTATATGGCGTATCAGGATACAATGAATTAAAGATTAATCTGTTCAATACATCATCAGGGCTTGAAAACGCACCTTTCATCTCGCTGTATACCACACCGTTAATCTTAATATCATCCTCTGCACCCTCAAGTTCGTAATGCCATCCTTCTTGTCTGAATGCCATATCCGAATTCAAAATATTCGGATAGAATACAGCATCCAAATATATACTCATAAGGTTGTGAAAATCTTTATCATTACAGCTGGCAATCGGATATACAGTCTTATCCGGAAAAGTCATCGCATTTAAAAATGTGTTAAGCGAACCTTTTGCCAATTCAATAAAAGGATCCTTAACAGGATATTTCTTAGAACCGCACAAAACCGAATGCTCCAATATGTGCATTACACCTGTACTTTCCTTAGGTGGCGTTCTGAATCCGACATAGAACACTTTATTATCATCATCATTTTGCATTAAAACAACTCTTGCGCCTGTTTTTTTATGACGCAAAATATATCCGTCTGTCTCCAAAACATCAATTCTTTGTTTTTTTATCAATTCATATGCATCTAAGCTACAGATTGCCATTATATTGTTACTCCCATCATTTTTAATTTGCTGATACGCACTTCCGTCAGGAAAATTGTATTCATATTTGCTCTGATATCTGCATTATCAATCACATCATCAATTGTAAATTCATCAATATGATATCCGGGCTTGTTTTTACCGTGTCCGTCTTCGTAGAATACATTAAGCAAAAACTTAGCTTTCATCTTCTTGAACACCATATAACTCATACTGTTTTTTTCTATATGGAAAAGGTGATTCTCCAAAGATGTCTCCCCGGCAACTTCGCGCAACATATAATGAGCAAAAATTGATTTCAATTTGAATGGAATATCTTCCGCATTCATCATCTCATCATATGTTAATCTTCCGCCCAAATATATATTGGTAACATCCTGGACTATATGTTTGTAATCATTATTATCCATTATTCTTCCTCAACCTCAATATCGTCGATTTTGCCACCGGACATACGAACCGCATCTTTAATCGCTTTGGCGCTCAATTTACTTTCTGCTGCAAGTTCATCAATCGTAACTTTACGTCCATAACTCTCTGCCAGTTCTTTCGCCTCACTCGCAACCTTGTTAACTTTATCAGCCACCTTTTCATCCTGTTTGCGAAGGTTGCCTTCAATCGATATATATTCTTCCATTGCATTCATTGCCATAGATGCCAAAGCGCCAGGAACTTCCTTACCGCTTTCCAACGCTCCAAGCATCGTCACACCCATTGTTACGGCAACATTGCCTTCACCAATCAAATCTTCTAAGTTCACGCCTTGTCCGGTATACAATTTGGCCATATCAACTATGTCAGGTAACATTATCTCGATTACCTTCTTCTGGCTGTCTGCATGGCCCGCCATAGCGGAGATATAATACGCTTCCTTTTCGCCTTCGCTATATTCGGGTAATTCCTTTAATTCTTCAAAATACATCTCTAAAAAGTTCTTATCTTCTTCAGACAAATACTCATCCAAATCAACAGGCTCACCTACACCGATTTTTTTAGCTTTCAGATAATCATATACAGGCGAGAGATTATCCGGCGCCAAACCTATTTGAGCAAAAATTTCTTCAACCTGTTTGACACTGACAACATTGTTCTGCTCTTTTGCCAGTTCTTTTAATTCATTTATCTTCTGTGCAAATTCAAGTTCTTTATTCATATACTTTATCCTTCAATTACTATTTTATATGCTCATGTGTAAACAGATGATCACTGCAATACTCATAATTACCGTTACATTTACTGCAGAAACGAAATTCCAATTCCGGATGATCTTTATCTGTTCGTCCGCAAACTGCACATTTATGTTTTGTAATCATATTTACGCTTCCCATAGAATCATTTCTTCTTGCTGATGCGTTGTTTGTTGCATTTTTATATCTTACTCTTGTTGCCGTCATCTTCGGTGATAAACGAATCTTTTGCCTTGATGTCAGGAAAAATACAACAAAATTAAGAAGCGATGAGCCAATAACAACCCAAGTAACTATTCCGCCCTGCAAGCAAGATACCACCAAAAGAATTCCATATATTATGCCAAGCACCTTAACTCTTATCGGTATAATAAAGAACAGCAATACCTGCATATTTGGAAACGTAGCTGCATATGCCAAGAATAATGACATATTTATATAATATGTGCTAAACGCAATTCCGATACCGATTGCAGGAATTGCTCCCGTGAAAAGTGAAAAAGCGTAAAGTGCAAAGCTTCCGAGGATTGTAAAAAGTAATCCCGAAAACAAATAAACATTCAATCTGTACGTTCCCCACACAGTCTCAAGCGAACTGCCTATGCTGTAATAGAAGTACAACATAATCAACACAAAAAAAAGATTACTGTTACTCGGCGGAATAATAATCCATGTAATCAATCTCCAAATCTGCCCTCTTAAAATATAAGCCGGTTCCAACGTTAAATAGTATAAAAAATCCGAATTGACAAATTCTATCAAATATCCGAACGCATAGCATATAATCAGGTACAATGTTATATTATGAATTGCATATTTCCCAAACTTTTTCTCGAACATATTTCTATTACTCATTTCTTAAATTATGTGTTAGTACACTCTCCTTTATAATATTCCACTAAATGTTACCACATATCGCCGACATCATTTATTAAAATATTATGAACTCACTAAACACACCATATCATTATACAATAAAAGCCAACAACTATGTGCACTATTTTTTGCTCATCTTATTAGAAT
>JAGHVF010000016.1 GCA_018064425.1 Candidatus Colinaster equi
ATTCAAATCATATATCATATTTATTGAAACGGCGATTAAATAATTGCGTTTTTTTATGATGAAGTTGCTAAAGCAGGGCAGGTGAGGGTGAGAGTACGTAAAGCGTCTGGGACTGTAGTCACAAAATGTCTGAATATTTAAAAGCAAAAAAATGTCGTTGACAGTGTCGGATTTGAACATAAGTGCTAAAATGATTGATTGACTGCAATAGTCAAATGACATAATAGAAAAAGAGTTATCCACCGAAAAGGAGGCAAAAAATGTGAAAAATGGGTTTACCCACCGAGTTATCCACATTATACACAGGTATTTTATGTCAAAATGGGGAAAATTATGGTAACTTGGCAGAACTTATGTTTTGTATAAAAGTGCCAAGATTGAAAAATATCATAAGTTGGTATTGAAAAAAACAAAGATAAAAAATTCAGAAACAAATAGTTAAAATGTCAGAAAATAAACATTTATATAGACAAATGATGTGAAAACGTGATAGAATAAAGTCACGTTAAAACACTTGATTTTAGCGAATTTTAGACAGAAGGGACTGAGTAGCATGAAATTTATCATTAGTGGCAAGAACATCGATGTTACCGATGGCCTGAGAAGCGCAGTTCAAGACAAGATTGGCAAGTTGGAGAAGTATTTCACACCAGAGACGGAGGTACATGTTACACTGAGTGTCGAGAAAGATCGACAGAAGATTGAGGTTACTATACCGGTTAAGGGTAGCGTAATCAGATCTGAGCAGGTAAGCAATGATATGTATGTATCAATTGACTTAGTTGAAGAGATTATCGAGAGACAGCTCAAGAAGTATAAGAATAAGATTATTGAGAAACATCAGAATGCTGATTACTTTAGACAGGAATTCATTGAGAAGGATTATATCGATGAAGAAGATGTTAAGATTGTAGAAGCAAGAGATTCGATATTAAGCCTATGTATGCTGAAGATGCATGTGTACAGATGGAACTTACAGGACACAATTTCTTCGTATTTGTTAATGCAGAGACCGATCAGGTTAATGTAGTATACAAGAGAAAAGGTAATACTTACGGATTGATTGAACCTGAATATTAATTTAATATTGATTGCAAGCGGAGGCAAAATGCCTCCGCTTTTTTATGGTCGTAATTGTTTTTATGGAACAAATTGTGTAGAATACATTCAGTAACTTTTGTAATACGTAATAGTATGTAAACAATTGGAGATACAGATACTTATGTGGTATGTCACATTGCTTTGTTTTCTTATAACTGTATATATTGTCGGATATGCTTTGAAAGAATCATTTGAGACCATGCTTCCTGTAGGTGTCGGAAGTATGGTTTTGATATTGTACTTTCTTGCCCTTTGCAAAAATATGACGGCCATTGGCACGATTGCGGCAGTTTTGCTTGCAATATATGCGATTGCGTTCCTCCTTATGGCTCGTAAAGGTCGCATTGCTTTTATAAAAGGGATGAAGGATTACTATATCAATCCTGTTTCGGTACCGATTATTGTCGGATTGGTAGCTGTCGGTGTTCTCACCTCAGGTCATATTGCCAAATGGTGGGATGATTTGAATTACTGGGCTACGGATATTAAAGCGTTGTATTATCTGAACGGATTTGCCGGAAAGTATGGCAACGTGGCACCGGAATTCGGAGATTATCCGCCGGCTGCACAGATTATGAAGTGGTGTATGGCGAAAATTTCTCCTTCATATGATGAAGGCCTCGCATTCGCAGGATATTATGTCGGATATTTGATTATGGCTTTACCGGTTATGACATCTGTGTCAGGTCGCCTTGATAAGCTTAAAGGTAAGTGCATCATCATTAGAAAAACTCTGATTACAGTTGCCATGTTTACAGTGATATTCCTTATTCCCGGAATAATCAACGATGTTTGGAGATATGGCACATGTGCCGACCTTTTGATGGGAATATGCTACGGCTCGGCATTGATATCCATATTGGATATGAAGAATCATACCAAAGGATTCTATTTTTACAGAGTAGGTTTGTTTTTGTCGATTGCCGTACTTACCAAAACGGTAGGTGTGGAATGGGTGGCATTTGCTGTTGTTTTCTGGATTGTGTATTCGGTTGCTAACAAGGACAAATACAGAGAGCGCTTTGGAGCAAAGTATCATTGGGGCGTAATAGCCGCTGTTGCGGGAACGGCTGTTTGTGAGATTAGCTGGTGGGTTAATTGTTTACTTAACAGGCGTATTGCAAAACTGACAGGTTCAGGTGTTCGCATGGTAACAGACGGATACTCTCTGCCGGATAATACAATTGCAAAAGCAAAACTTTTCATTGAAGGATTCATATTCTATCCGATGCATACGGATAAAACAGTAATGCTTGATATATCTCAGTTGACTATGTTAGTCATTATTCTGGCGGTACCGATTATACTGGTGATGGCAAAAAAGATGCGTTGTAAGGAAGCTGTGCTTTTTGAGAGCTTTGCTATTATAACGGCACTTATATCATATGGAGCAATATTCTTGGCACATATATCTATTTTTGCACCGGAGACTCAGTACGAAAGTGCGGATGTTATGGCTATATCGATATCCAGATATGCGGCTCCTTTTACTGTTGGAATGATAATGCTACTTATATATATTGTAACTGATAGATGTGTCAGTTATAAAATTGCGGCAGTATGTATGCTGTTTGTTTTGCTGACTACAGATTATATGGCGGCTTATGATTGTTTGTGGGGATACAAAGCGACCGTAGAGACAGACAGAGCTGACAGAGAGAGTATGATTGATGATGCGGGCAGAAAATATGTTGATGTTGTCGCGGGCGATACTGATTTGTGGGGACATAGAGTATTGTTTTTGCGAGATGATACACAGATTCATTGGGTGAAAGATACCTATATTAATTCTGAAGTAGCTCCGGTACCTACGGTCTACGGCGGAATCAATTCCGAATCAATGAGCAGTGACGACATTGCCGATACGATACGTAAGTCACATGCCGAGTATTTGTATGTGCAAAAGGTAGATGGAGATGTCGATGCTATCATGGAACCGTTTATGGAAAACGGCAATGTATATGCACCCGAGTGTGTCTATACAATAGAGTATGCAGGTGATGAGATAATTCTCAGCCCTCATAACTGCTTAAAGGACAATTCATAAGATAATTAAAAAAATGGCGTAAGCGAATGCGCATAAAAACATGTGATGGGCATGTATACGGAATGGGTGAAGAAATATTATGAAAAAATGTGCGAGCGGACTGTTATTGCTGCTTAAGAAGGAGAAGGTATTTACTATAGCAGCCTTACTTGCGGTGATATCAAGTATTATTGTGCGCCCCGGTGCAGGAGTGGTTTCGGGGATTGATTTTAGAACACTGGTGTTGCTTTTTGGACTTATGACTGTGGTTGCAGGGCTTCAGGGGCAGCTTGTTTTTACCAAGATCGGTAATGTTATTATCTCAAAAGTGGGTAATACGCTGACTCTTTATCTGATGCTTGTTTTGATATGCTTTGTATCGGCTATGGTATTAACCAATGATGTGGCACTTATTACATTTGTGCCGTTTACGGTTATGCTGCTACCGATGGCAGGCAAAAAAGATAAGCTTCCGATAATCATTATTCTTCAGACAATCGCTGCCAATTTGGGTAGCGTGTTAACACCGCTTGGCAACCCGCAGAATCTCTTCATATATAATGTGTCAGGCATGTCCTTGAAGGAATTTGTGTCGTGGATGCTGCCGTTATGGCTGTTTAGTCTGATACTTGTTGCTGTACCTGTTTTCTTTTTGGGAAAAGGGAAAATCGATACGCCTAATGTACATAAAGCGCCTAAAGGTAACAGATTCAAGCAAGTGATGTATATGCTGCTATTTGTGTGTTGCCTACTGTCTGTATTTAAAGTGTTGGACTATCGTATTCTGTTCGGTATAGTCGTAGTGTGCGTGGTCATATTTGATTCCTACACTCTTCTTAGTGTGGATTATGTGTTGTTGCTAACCTTCGTCGGTTTTTTCATATTTATATACAATATGAAGCAGATACCGGAAGTGACCGGATATATATCGGGCATCGTTGCGGGACGCGAATTTGCGGTGGGCGTACTGTCAAGTCAGGTCATCAGTAATGTTCCGGCGGCTATTTTGTTGTCGGGATTTACCGAGGATATGAAGACTTTACTGCTGGCAGTGGACGTTGGCGGACTCGGTACGATTATTGCCTCGATGGCCAGCTTGATATCGTATAAGCTGTATGCGGCATCATCGGACAGCAAACCGGGTAAATATATGGCATTTTTTACTATATGCAATATCGTATGCCTTGCCATTATATACATATTCTGCAAAATGTGGTATCACGTATAATTCTTATTGCAAAACGTGTAGTTATTATTGTATAATTATATCGCACGACAATGATAAAAAAATAACAATCTAGTTATTTATATATTCAATGTTAATCTTATAAAATGAAAGGAGTCATGAAAATGGCAAAGAAAGTAGTTATTGCAAGTGC
Source organism: Candidatus Colinaster equi (assembly GCA_018064425.1). Taxonomy (GTDB): domain Bacteria; phylum Bacillota; class Clostridia; order Lachnospirales; family Lachnospiraceae; genus Colinaster; species Colinaster equi. Next base: position 4,507 of record JAGHVF010000016.1, read on the forward strand.
TTGTCGTACAGCTATCGGTACAATGGGCGGATCACTTAGCACAACACCTGCAGCAGACCTTGGTGCAATCGTTATTAAGGAAGCAGTTAAGAGAGCAGGTATCAAGCCTGAGCAGGTTGATCAGGTATATATGGGATGCGTTATCCAGGCAGGTCTTGGACAGAACGTTGCTCGTCAGGCAACACTTAAGGCAGGTCTTCCTATCGAAGTTCCTGCAGTTACAATGAACGTAGTATGTGGTTCAGGTCTTAACTGTGTTAACCAGGCAGCTCAGATGATTATGGCAGGCGATGCAGATATCGTTGTTGCCGGTGGTATGGAGAACATGTCAATGGCACCTTATGCTGTTCCTCAGGCTCGTTACGGATACAGAATGAACAATGGTGTACTTGTTGACTGTATGATTAAGGATGCCCTTTGGGATGCATTCAATGATTATCATATGATTAAGACAGCTGATAATATCGCTGAGCAGTGGGGCCTTACAAGAGAAGAACTCGATGAGTTCTCACTTAAGAGCCAGCAGAAGGCATGTGCAGCAATTGAAGCAGGCGCATTCAAGGAAGAGATCGTTCCTGTAGAAGTTAAGAAGAAGAAAGAGACAATCGTATTTGATACAGACGAAGGCCCAAGAGCAGGCTCAACAATGGAAGGTCTTGCTAAGCTTCGTACAATCAATCCGGGTGGATTCGTTACAGCAGGTAATGCTTCAGGTATTAATGATGGTGCAGCTGCACTTGTTATTATGTCTGAGGACAAGGCAAAAGAGCTTGGTGTTAAGCCAATGGCTACATTCGTAGCAGGAGCTCTTGCAGGCGTTGATCCTACAATCATGGGTATCGGACCTGTTGCTGCTACAAAGAAGGTTATGGCTAAGGCCGGTTATAAGATTGAAGACTTCGATATCATCGAGGCTAACGAGGCATTTGCAGCACAGTCTGTAGCAGTTGGTAAGGATCTTGGTATTGATGTTGAGAAGCAGCTCAATCCAAACGGTGGTGCAATCGCACTTGGTCATCCGGTTGGAGCTTCAGGTGCTCGTATCCTTGTTACACTTCTTCATGAGATGAAGAACAAGGGAGCTAAGAAGGGTCTTGCTACACTTTGCATCGGTGGTGGTATGGGATGTGCCACAATCGTTGAGATGGACTAATTGATTTAGATAATATTCACGTAAAGAGAATACCTTAAAGGCGTTCTCTTTTCGTGCGTTTATTTATATGATAAGAATGATAAGGAGAAAACAAATGGATTTCATTTTGTATGAGGTAAATGGTGCTGTAGGTACTATTACAATCAACAGAGAGAAGGCACTTAATGCACTTAACTCTCAGGTTCTTGATGAACTTAATGCAACACTTGATGCAGTTGATCTTAATACTGTAAGATGCCTTATTCTTACAGGTGCAGGTGAGAAGAGCTTTGTTGCCGGCGCGGATATCGGTGAGATGAGCACACTTACAAAGGCTGAGGGTGAAGCTTTCGGTAAGAAGGGTAATGATGTATTCCGTAAGCTTGAGACATTCCCTATTCCTGTTATTGCAGCAGTTAACGGATTCGCACTTGGTGGCGGATGCGAGATTTCAATGAGCTGCGATATCAGAATCTGTTCTGAAAATGCAATGTTTGGTCAGCCTGAGGTTGGTCTTGGAATTACTCCGGGATTCGGCGGTACTCAGAGACTTGCACGTCTTGTAGGTGCAGGTATGGCTAAGCAGATGATTTATACAGCACGTAATATCAAGGCTGATGAGGCATACAGAATCGGTCTTGTTAATCAGATTGTTAAGGCTGAAGTTAATGAAGCGGGTGAAGTTACTGTTTCTGCTAAGGATGCTCTTATGGCAGCAGCTAACAAGATGGCAGAAGGAATTGCCAAGCAGGCTCCTATTGCTGTTCGTGCTTCTAAGAAGGCAATCAACGACGGACTTCAGGTAAATATGGATGAGGCTATTGTTATCGAAGAGAAGCTCTTCGGTTCATGCTTCGAGACAGAAGATCAGAAGGCAGGAATGGGCAACTTCCTTGAGAAGGATAAGGAAAAGAAACTTAAGGTTGTTCCTTTTAAGAATTGCTAATTATTGATACATTTTTGTGAATTATACGTCTGTAAGGCGTTAGATAAAGGAGGAAAAATAAATGAAGGTTGCAGTTATTGGTGCAGGAACAATGGGTTCAGGTATTGCTCAGGCATTCGCACAGTGTGACAAGGTAGACACAGTATATTTATGCGATATTAAGCAGGAATTTGCTGATGGCGGTAAGGCTAAAGTCCAGAAGTCAATGGACAAAATGGTAGCAAAAGGAAAGAAGACTAAAGAAGAGGCTGATGCAATTATGGCTAAGTTCAAGACAGGTCTTAACGAGATTTGTGTTGATGCTGATCTTGTTGTAGAGGCTGCTCTTGAGGTTATGGATATTAAGAAGGAATGCTTCAAGAATCTTATGGAGAACATCGTTAAGAATCCTGATTGTGTATTCGCTTCAAATACATCATCACTTTCAATCACAGAGATTGGTGCAGGTCTTCCAAAGCCAATCGTTGGTATGCACTTCTTCAATCCGGCTCCTGTTATGAAGCTTGTTGAGGTTATTGCAGGTGCTAACACACCTCAGGATATGATTGATAAGGTAAATGAGATCTCAGTTGCACTCGGTAAGACACCTGTACAGGTTAACGAGGCTCCCGGATTTGTTGTTAACAGAATTCTTATTCCAATGATTAACGAAGGTATCACAGTATTTGCTGAGGGTGTATCTGATATCGAAGGTATCGATGCAGCTATGAAGCTTGGATGTAATCATCCAATGGGTCCTCTTGAGCTCGGTGATTACGTTGGTCTTGATATCGTTCTTGCTATTATGGACGTTATCTATAAAGAGACAGGTGATTCTAAGTATCGTGCATGTCCTCTTCTTCGTAAGATGGTTAGAGCTAAGAAGCTTGGATGCAAGACAGGTATTGGTTTCTACAACTATGCAGATGGTGGAAAGGTACCTACAGACAAGTAATTCTTGTTTGATTTATGACTGATTACCGGTGTCTTAAGGCACCGGTGATGAATATAAATGAGATTAATTTTTAAAAGGAGACAAAATCATGGATTTTACTTTACCAAAGGAACATGAGATGGCGAGACAGCTCTTCAAGGAGTTCGCCGAGAACGAAGTAAAGCCACTTGCTCAGGAGATTGATGAGCAGCACAGATTCCCAAGAGAGACTGTTGATAAGATGGCTAAGTATGGCTTCATGGGTATTCCGGTAGCAAAGGAGTACGATGGACAGGGTTGTGATACTCTTACATATGCAATGTGCGTAGAAGAGTTATCTAAGGTTTGCGGTACAACAGGTGTTATTGTATCAGCACATACATCTCTTTGTGTAGATCCTATTATGACATTCGGTACAGAAGAGCAGAAGCAGAAGTATGTTAAGCCACTTGCTACAGGCGAGAAGCTTGGTGCATTTGGTCTTACAGAGCCGGGCGCAGGTACAGACGCTCAGGGTCAGCAGACAAAGGCTGTTCTTGATGGTGATGAGTGGGTACTTAACGGTTCTAAGTGCTTCATCACAAACGGTAAGGAAGCAGATGTATATGTAATCTTCGCTGTAACAGGCAAGATTGAGAAGCGTGGTAAGATGATGAAAGAGATTTCTGCATTCATCGTTGAGAAGGGTACACCTGGTTTCACATTCGGAACAAAAGAGAACAAGATGGGTATTTGCGCATCTTCAACATACGAGCTTATCTTCACAGATTGCCGTATTCCTAAGGAGAACCTTCTTGGTGCTCAGGGTAAGGGATTCAACATCGCTATGCACACACTTGATGGTGGTCGTATCGGTATTGCTTCTCAGGCTCTTGGTCTTGCAGAGGGCGCTCTTGAGACAACAATCAACTATGTAAAAGAACGTAAGCAGTTTGGTCGTTCAATTGCTCAGTTCCAGAATACACAGTTCCAGCTTGCTGACATGGCAACAAAGGTAGAGGCTGCTAAGCTTCTTGTATACAAGGCAGCAAGAAAGAAGGATGAGTACAAGTCTAATCCAAAGGTATCTTACTCAGTAGAGGCTGCTATGGCTAAGCTTTACGCTGCAGAAGTTGCTATGGAAGTAACAACAAAGTGTGTACAGCTTCATGGTGGTTACGGTTACATCAAGGAGTACGATGTAGAGCGTATGATGCGTGATGCTAAGATCACAGAGATTTACGAAGGTACATCAGAAGTTCAGAGAATGGTTATCTCTGGAGCACTTTTAAAGTAAGATTATAGTAAAGGAGTAAATACAATGAAGATTATCGTTTGTATAAAGCAGGTACCTGATACTAAGGGTGGCGTAAAGTTCAATCCTGACGGTACACTGGATAGAGGTGCAATGCTTGCTATCATGAATCCTGATGACAAGGCAGGTCTTGAGGCAGCACTTAGATTAAAGGATCAGTATGGTGCAGAGGTTACTGTACTTACAATGGGTCTTCCAAAGGCAACAGATGTACTTCGTGAAGCCATCGCTATGGGCGCTGATAAGGGCGTTCTTGTAACAGATAGAGTACTTGGTGGTGCTGACACATGGGCAACATCTACAACTATCGCAGGTGCTATCCGTAATCTTGAGTACGATCTTATTATCACAGGTCGTCAGGCTATCGATGGTGATACAGCTCAGGTTGGTCCTCAGATCGCTGAGCACCTTGGAATTCCTGTAATTTCTTATGCTCAGGAAATCAAGGTTGATGGAGATAAGGTAACAGTTAAGAGACAGTATGATGACAGATATCATATGGTAGAAGCTAAGATGCCTGTTCTTGTAACAGCACTTTCTGAGCTTAACGATCCAAGATATATGACTCCGGGTGGAATCTTTGATGCTTGCAAGGCAGAGATTACTACATGGGGAAGAGCAGATCTTAAGGATGTAGAGGATTGCAACCTTGGTCTTGCAGGTTCACCTACAAAGATTGCAAAGGCATCTGATAAGGTACGTAAGGGTGCAGGTGAGAAGGTTACTCCTGATTCACCGGAAGATGCAGTTAAGTATATCGTTGGTAAGCTCGCTGAGAAGCATGTTATCTAATAGGAGGATGTAAAAATGCAGAATTTAGAAGAATATAAGGGCGTTTTCGTCTTCGCTCAGCAGGTTGATAACGAAGTAAGCGGAATCGCATATGAATTACTTGGAAAGGCAAAAGATCTTGCTGCTCCACTTAATGCACAGGTAACAGCAGTACTCATTGGTTCAGGTGTTGAGAATCTTTGTGACAGTCTTGCTGAGTACGGTGCAGACAGAGTCATCCTTGTAGATGATCCTGAACTTAAGGATTACAGAACAGAGCCATATGCTCATGCACTTTCATCTGTAATCAATGAATATAAGCCTGAGATTATGCTCGTTGGTGCAACAGCCATCGGTCGTGACCTTGGTCCTACAGTTTCAGCAAGAGTTGCTACAGGTCTTACAGCTGACTGTACAGTACTTGAAATCGGTGATTTCCCACTTGTTGCAATTCCTGGCAAGGAATCAGAGCAGAAGCACAATCAGCTTCTTATGACTCGTCCTGCTTTCGGTGGTAACACAATCGCTACTATCGCTTGTCCTAACAACCGTCCTCAGATGGCAACAGTTAGACCGGGTGTTATGCAGAAGATTGAGCCAATCAAGGGCGCAAAGGCAGAAATCATTGAGTTCAACCCTGGTTTCACACCAAACAACAAGTATGTAACAATTAAGGAAGTAGTAAAGGCTGTTAACGATGTAGCTGATATCATGGATGCTAAGATCCTTGTATCAGGTGGTCGTGGAGTTGGTTCAGCTGAGAACTTCAAGATTCTTGAGGACCTTGCTGCAGTACTCGGCGGTACAGTATCTTGCTCTCGTGCCGTTGTAGATTCAGGCTGGAAGCCAAAGGAACTTCAGGTTGGTCAGACAGGTAAGACAGTTAGACCTAACGTATACTTTGCAATCGGTATTTCCGGTGCTATTCAGCACGTTGCAGGTATGGAAGAGTCAGACATCATAGTTGCTATTAACAAGGATGAGGATGCTCCAATCTTTGATGTAGCTGATTACGGTGTAGTTGGCGATCTTAATAAGATTGTTCCTGGTCTTACAGAAGCTCTTAAGAGCGCAATCGCAAATAAGTAATTTGTGAAATAGTGTTAAAAGAGGCGTCTGTTTTGGACGCCTCTTACATTTTGATTAGTATTGCAATTTATAAGTGAACAGAATATTTTGCAGAAGGCTTTGAAAAAAAGCTTTTTGCAAAATGTTTTGTGTTCTAAACTGTGATGCGATTTTTTTGAGTAATTATAGTGATGTTATTTTGTATCACGGTAAGCGCGGCTTGATATGGTGATTGACTGATGAAAAAATTAAATTTTTGTAGAATAGGAAATATCCTGCTTTGCTGCTTTTTGGTATTTCTTGTTTATGGAGTTGTATATCTGGTTCGAGGATATTTGGGGATTATTCCGAGGCATGGGGGCTTTTTGGCTGAATGGAAATTCTGGCTGTTGCAAACTTTGCTTGTGCTTATAGTGGGCTCTGTGATATACCTGACAGGAATGTCAATTGCATTTTTCACATCCAAGCAATTGGGAATCAAATACAGAGTGCTGGTGCTATTGTTTTGCTTTATACCAATCATTAATATCGTTTTGGTTATAAAGACAATAGCAATAACGGATGCGGAGATCAGATTTGAAAAGAAAAAGCTTCGATTGAACGAAGCACGAAAAAAGGATATGCTGTGTTCAACAAAATATCCGATTTTGCTGGTACATGGAGTATTCTTCAGGGATTTTGAACATCTAAATTACTGGGGAAGAATTCCTGCGGAGTTGGAAAAAAACGGTGCCGAAATATATTATGGCAATCATAACAGTGCATCCGGCGTATCAGACAGCGCAAAGCAGCTAAGAGACAGAATCGAAGAGGTTTTACATAATACCGGTGCACCAAAAGTAAATATAATCGCACATTCCAAGGGCGGTCTGGATACCAGAATGGCCATACATGCATATAATCTGGGAGATAAGGTTGCATCACTTACAACGATAAATACTCCTCACAGAGGATGTGAGTTTGCAGAGTATCTGCTAGATAAGATTCCGGCGACTATGCAGAATTCGATTGCAAAGGCATACAATGCGGGTGCGGCAAAATTAGGTGATGATAATCCGGATTTTATTACCGCAGTAAGGGATCTGACTCATAGTAAGTGCGAGCAGATGAACAGGGAAGTATCTGATGATGAGCGTGTATATTATCAGTCCGTAGGTTCAATACAGAAGAAACCTTCGTCAGGACGATTTCCGCTTAATATGTCATATCGGCTCGTTAAGTATTTTGACGGTAGAAATGACGGACTTGTGGGAGAGAAATCTTTTCCGTGGGGCAGCAATTTTACATTGCTTACAGTGAAGGGTAAAAGAGGAATATCTCACGGCGATATGATTGATTTGAATCGTGAAAATATAAAGGGATTTGATGTAAGAGAATTCTATGTTGGACTTGTTCATGATTTGAAGGAGCGTGGATATTAGTGCTTTGGTTAAATGTTTAGTACTTACATTGTTTGATTGATTGAGAGGTATCAAAATGAGTGGGAGAACAGAAAAAATTGCAAAGATTGTCATTTTTGCAATAGGAGTACTTGTATTGACTTCAATGGTCAAAACAAGCGCAAGTGCAGCTACAAAGGCTGAACTGGCTGCATTAAGAGCCGGATTTGATGCAACATACTATTATGTGAATAATCCTGATGTTGCTGCAATACTTGGAAGCGATCCGGATAAGCTTTTTGATCATTACGTGAATTACGGAATAAATGAAGGACGTGCCGCGAATGCTGCTATGGCTGCCACGGCACCTAAGAATGAGAGCAAGACGGCTTCAAACGGAAAAGTGTTGGCAATCTATTCAACAAAATACAGTACAAAAGCTGCCAGAGCAATCAACATAGGGCTTGCTTCAGCCAGCTTAAACGGAACGGTTGTAAAACCTAATGAAGTATTCTCGTTTGTTAATGCGGTTGGACCGCGTACAGTCGAAAGAGGATATGTTGTAGCACCGGTGTTTGTTAGCGGAACTCATTCGGAAGGCATTGGCGGTGGTATATGTCAGGTATCTTCAACTTTATATGCAGCAATGTTAAGCGCCGGCATACCGGCTGTGGAGAGACATGCACATTCTCTACCGGTTACATATTTGCCCGCCGGCATGGATGCAACAGTATCCGGTACTACACTTGATTTGAAATTTGTGAATAATTTTGATAAGCCAATAGTAATTAACTCTGTTACAAACGGAGGAGTTATTTATGTATCACTTACACTTAGTGAGTAAGTGAATGATTAAGCGTAAGATAAACCTCAATGTCATCGCAGTGATGACATTGGGGTTTTTGCTATTATTGGGGTGAATTTATAAGTGCAATAATGCTACATTACAGGGCAAAAAATGCTATTGACTTGTCATGTGTCGCAATGCAAATATAGAGTTAAGTTGCTATTAATAGGCTATGGAGGAAGAATAATGTATAAGATGGTGATTAATCCGGAGGTTAAGAAGGGTCATATTAATCCTGAGCTGCAGGGACACTTCTCGGAGCATTTGGGAAGATGTATATATGAGGGATTGTATGTGGGAGAGAATTCGGATATTCCGAATGTGAACGGCATGCGTAAGGATGTTGTTGAAGCATTGAAAGAAATGAAGATTCCTGTACTTCGTTGGCCGGGCGGTTGCTTTGCCGATGAGTATCATTGGAAGGATGGAATCGGTCCGAAAGAGAAACGTAAAAAAATGATTAATACCAACTGGGGTGGTGTTGTTGAAGATAATAGCTTCGGAACACATGAATTTATGGAGCTTTGCAAGCAGTTGGGTTGTAAGACATATATTAACGGAAATATGGGAAGCGGCACTGTTCAGGAGATGAGCGAGTGGGTTGAATATATGACCTTTGACGGCGTATCACCAATGGCAGATATGCGTGCCGAAAACGGTCATAAAGACAGCTGGAAGATTGACTATTTTGGTGTAGGTAATGAGAACTGGGGTTGCGGCGGTAATATGACACCTGAATTCTATGCCAACATGTATAGAAGATATCAGACATTCTTACGTATTTACAATGCAGATAAGCCTTTTGCAAAAGTGGCTTGCGGTCCTAACGGCGATGATTATGAGTGGACTGACAGAGTGATGAAGACATGTTTTGATTCTCCTAAAAAAGAACATGGATTTATGGACGGTCTGTCACTTCATTATTACACGATTACCTACGATTGGGATAACAAGGGTTCTGCTACGGGATTCAATAAGTCTGAGTGGTACAGAACTTTAAATAAGACACTTTTCATGGAAGAGCTGATTGAGCGTCATACTGCAATAATGGATAAATATGATGATGAACACAAGGTTGGCCTTATTGTTGACGAGTGGGGCATCTGGCATGAGGTTGAGGAAGGTACGAATCCGGGATTTCTTTACCAGCAGAATACAATGCGTGATGCTTTGGTGGCTGCAATTAATTTGAATATTTTCAACAAGCATTGCGACAGAGTAAGAATGGCCAACATTGCTCAGATGGTTAATGTATTGCAGGCTGTTGTGCTTACAGATGGCGATAAGATGATACTCACACCTACATATCATGTATTTAAGATGTTCAATTGCCACCAGGATGCCGAACTTTTGGATAGCCACATTGATGTTACAAAGATTGGCGAGGATGAATGGATGGTTCCTAATTTGAGTGAATCTGCATCGGTTGATAAAGACGGTAATATCAATATTACAATTGCCAATCTGTCATGTGACGACGCATATGATGTTGAGAGCGTATTGGTAGACAGCAAGATTGCTAATGTATCGGGTGAAGTATTAACTGCCGGAATGGGCGATTACAATACTTTTGAAAAAGCGGATACGGTTAAATGCGTGGAATATTCTGACTTTACAGTAAATAATGATAGAATCAAGATGACCATACCTGCATGCGGTGTTGTGAAATTGACAGTAAAGCTTGCCCCGTAGTTTTGCCACGGATTGAAAGAAAATATGGAAAACAGAGTTTGTTATAAATGCCTGCTTAGAGATATCTCTAAGCAGGATTTTCATACTAAAATAGAAAAATATATAGAGGCTATCAAGACGTCGGACAGAGCAGCTGATGATTTGTACGAGAGCAGACTTAAGAGTTGTACGGAGTGTGATAAATTGATTGACGGAACATGCTTGGCATGTGGCTGCTATGTTGAGATACGTGCTGCAATGAGATTATCACAATGTCCGCGGAAGAAGTGGTAGAAGAGGTAGACAATCTTTTGCGGTACTGTATAATAATAGAGACAGTATTGAGTTTATGAAGAAAGATTGGAAATATGGATAAAAAGACAATACTCGATTATGAGACTGTAGATATTGATTTGGAAAAAAAAGAACTTATCATTATCGATCAGACTTTGTTACCGGGAAAAACAGAAATAATCAGATTGGGAACTGCCAAGCAGATGTGGGATGCGATATATCTTTTACAGGTTAGAGGAGCTCCTGCTATTGGTGTGTTTGCTGCAATGGGATTGTACATTTTGGCAACGCAAATAGAAACTGACAACTATGTCATTTTTTATAACGAATTCAAGCTGCAGCGCGATTATCTTGATTCCGCGCGTCCTACGGCGGTGAATCTTCATTGGGCACTTAACAGGATGGATAGACTGGTTCAGTCAATGGAAAATGAACCGGTTTCGGATATTCTCGAAGCGCTTAAGAACGAATGCCTGGCAATTAAACAGGAAGATATTAATGTATGTAAGCAGATAGGTGAGTATGGATTGTCACTTGTAAAACCGGGTGATGGAATACTTACTCATTGTAATGCCGGTCAATTGGCTACATGTAAATATGGTACGGCGACGGCACCTATATACTTAGGCCATGAAAGAGGATATAATTTCCGCGTTTTTGCGGATGAGACCAGACCGTTATTGCAGGGAGCAAGACTGACGGCTTACGAATTGCAGTCTGCAGGTGTTGATGTGACGTTAATATGTGACAATATGTCGGGTATGGTGATGCGTAACGGATGGGTACAGGCTGTGTTTGTCGGATGTGACAGAGTGGCGGCCAACGGAGATACGGCCAATAAGATAGGTACAAGCGTTGTGGCAGCTGTGGCTAAGAGATATAATGTACCTTTCTATGTATGCGCGCCGACATCTACAATTGATATGAATACACCAAACGGTGCGGGAATACGTATTGAACAAAGAAAGCCTGAAGAAGTGACAGATATGTGGTATAAGCAGAAGATGGCACCTGAGGGAGTAAAAGTGTTTAATCCGGCATTTGATGTGACGGACAATGACTTGATTACGGCAATTGTAACAGAGTATGGAATAGCCAGAGCTCCGTATACCGAATCGTTAAAAGAGATATTTGACAGGAAAAATGCAAAATAAGCGTTATATCAGTGTTGGCCTAACTTTTGTTGGCCAACATTGTTTTGTAAAGTCCGTGATGTTCACCGATAGGCTCTATCAGTTCATTCTTTTTTACCTTTCGTTAACAGAAAATTAAGATAATAGGAAGATGCAGGCATTGAATAGTTGTCCTTTGGGTGTTAATATATATAAGGTTGACTGTATGACTAGCGTGGATTAGCTATACATTCTATACACAGACAACGATTGATTACGGCATTAGCCGAGAACATAGGATAAAGGAGAAAAACAATGGCAAAGAATTTTGATGAATTATTATCAGGATTGGGAAATTACAGCACAAAGAAGATTGCAGTTGCGGTAGCACAGGACAAGGCAGTTCTTGAGGCTGTAAAGATTGCAAAGGAGCGCAAGATTGCTGATGCGATTTTGGTAGGTGATGCTGACGAGATTAAAAAAATCGGCGCAGAGCTTGGTATGAACATGGATGAATATGAGATTATTGATGAGAAGGATATCACAGAGGCTTCTCTTAAGGCAGTTTCACTTGTTCATGATGGCAAAGCCGAGATATATATGAAAGGTTTGCTTCCTTCAAGCACATTCCTTAAGAGTGTTCTTAATAAGGAAGTTGGTCTCCGTACAGGTAAGCCGCTTTCTCACGTATGTGTATTTGAGCTTCCGGGCTTTGACAGATTATTGTTCTTAACAGACGTTGCATTTATGCCATATCCGACACTTGAGGATAAGAAGTGCATGATTGATTATACAGTAGATGTAGCAGAGGCATGTGGTGTTACCAATCCTAAGGTTGCTGTACTTGCAGCACTTGAGACTGTTAATGAAAAAATGCCTTGTACTCTTGATGCGGCAGAACTTACAAAGATGAACGATGCCGGAGAAATCAGCCGTTGCGTAGTTGATGGTCCTTTATCTATGGATATTGCACTTTATAGAGAAGCAGCTGAAGAGAAGGGCGCACTTGACCGTAAGGTGGCAGGTGATGCAGATATTCTTCTTTTCCCTGATATTCATGCAGGTAATCTTGTATATAAGTCAATTGTACATATGGTACCATGCAGAAACGGTAATATTCTTACAGGTACAAAGGGACCTGTTATCCTTACATCCCGTTCGGATTCTGTAGATGTAAAGGTTAATTCAATTGCACTTGCGGCAGTTGTTGCAGAGAAGATGAAGAAGTGATTTTTTTAAAATACATTTTTGGAGGAAAATATGAGTATTAAGAGTTTGATTATTAATCCCGGTTCAACAAGTACAAAAATCGGTGTGTTTGAAGATGAGACACTCCTTTTTGATGAGACACTCAGACATTCGACAGAAGAGATCGCACAGTATGCTAATATAGCAGATCAGAAGGATTTCCGTAAGCAGATTATTCTTGACCTGTTGAAAGAGAAGAATTTTGATATTAAATCACTTGGTATGATTGTTGGTCGTGGCGGTATGCTTAAGCCTATTCCGGGTGGTACATATGAAGTAACTGATACTTTGCTTGAGGACCTTAAGGTTGGTCGTTCGGGACAGCATGCATCTAACCTCGGTGGTATTTTGGCAAGAGAGATCGGTGATGAGATCGGTGTTCCAAGCTTTATCGTAGACCCTGTTGTAGTTGATGAGCTTTGCGATGTTGCAAGATATTCGGGTGTGCCGGAACTTCCACGTACATCTGTTTTCCACGCTCTTAATCAGAAGGCTGTAGCAAAGAGATATGCTAAGGAGACCGGTAAGCCGTATGAGTCACTCAATCTTATCGTCGTTCATATGGGCGGTGGTGTATCTGTCGGAGCTCATACAGGCGGCAGAATTATTGATGTATTTAACGCACTTGACGGCGACGGCGCATTCTCTCCGGAGAGAGCCGGCGGTGTACCGAGTGGTGCACTTATAAAGATGTGCTTCTCAGGTAAATATACAGAGAAGGAAATCTATAAGAAGTTTGTAGGTAACGGTGGATTTAATGCGTATGTCGGAAGCAATGATATGCGTGATGTTGAGAAGATGGTTAATGACGGAGATGCTAAGGCTAAGGAAGTCAGAGATGCTTTCATTTTCCAGGTAACAAAGGATATGGGCTCAATGGCTTGCGTGCTTAAGGGAAAAGTTGACCAGATTATCGTTACCGGTGGTATCGCATATGATAAGGGCGTCGTAGCAGGACTTAAGGAAGCAGCTGAGTGGATTGCACCATTTACTGTATATCCGGGTGAAGATGAATTGCTTGCCCTTGTACAGGGTGGACTTCGTGTAATGAATAAAGAAGAGGCCGCTAAGGTTTACTAAAAAACACAGGAGCATTTTTGATGAGTAATAAGATAGTAGATAAGGTGTTTGGTACTCACAGTGAGAGAGAACTGAAACGTATTATGCCCATCGTTGACAAGGTAGAGAGCTATAAGCCTGCGATGGAAGCACTGTCAGATGCCGAACTCAAAGCTAAGACTAAGGAATATAAGGATAGATTGGCTCAGGGCGAGACACTTGATGATTTGTTGCCGGAAGCATTTGCAACAGTCAGAGAGGCTGCTAAGAGAGTGCTCAATATGGAGCATTATCGTGTTCAGATTATCGGTGGTGTGATTTTGCATCAGGGACGAATCGCCGAGATGAGAACAGGTGAAGGTAAGACTCTCGTGTCTACATTGCCGGCATATCTTAATGCGCTTGCAGGTAACGGTGTATTTGTTGTAACAGTCAACGACTATTTGGCTAAGCGAGATGCCGAGTGGATGGGCCAGGTTCATGAATTCCTCGGACTTACAGTCGGAGTGGTACTCAATGCCATGACACCCGAAGAGAGACAGAAGGCGTATGGTTGTGATATTACATACGTTACCAATAATGAACTTGGTTTTGATTATCTGAGAGATAACATGGTTATCTATAAAGAGCAGTTGGTACTTCGTAATCTTGGATATGCCATCATTGATGAGGTCGATTCGGTGCTTATTGATGAAGCCAGAACTCCGCTTATTATATCAGGTCAGAGTGGCAAATCGACCAAGCTTTATGAAGCGTGTGATATTTTGGCTCGCCAGATGCAGCGTGGTGAGGATATGGAAGATCTCTCCAAGATGGATGCCATTATGGGCGTGACACAGGAAGAGACCGGTGACTTCATTGTTAATGAGAAGGACAAGAACCTCAACCTTACCGAGCAGGGTGTTGCAAAAGTTGAGCAATTTTTCCATATTGAGAACCTTGCAGATCCTGAGAACTTGGAGATATCTCATAATATTATCCTGGCACTGAGAGCTCACAATTTGATGTTCAAAGATCAGGATTATGTTGTAAAAGATGATCAGGTATTAATCGTCGACGAGTTTACCGGACGTATTATGCCGGGAAGAAGATACAGCGATGGTCTTCATCAGGCTATCGAAGCCAAGGAGCATGTAAAGGTTAAGAGAGAGAGTAAGACTCTTGCCACTATTACATTCCAGAATTTCTTTAACAAGTTTGAGAAGAAGGCCGGTATGACCGGTACAGCTCTTACTGAGGAGAAGGAGTTCAGAGATATATATGGTATGGATGTTATTGAGATACCGACCAACAGACCGGTAGCAAGAATTGACCATCAGGATGCCGTATATAAGACTAAGAAGGAAAAACTGCATGCAATTGTGGAAGCTGTTAAAGAGGCACATGCTAAGGGACAGCCGGTATTGGTTGGTACCATCACAATTGAAGCCAGTGAGGAAATCAGTGCTTTGCTCAGAAAGCAAGGCATAGAACATAAAGTGCTTAACGCGAAGTTCCATGAGATGGAAGCTGAGATTGTTGCTGAGGCCGGTATTCACGGCAAAGTAACAATTGCGACCAATATGGCAGGTCGTGGTACTGATATCAAGCTTGATGACGAAGCAAAGGCAGCAGGCGGTTTGAAGATAATAGGTACAGAGAGACACGAAAGCCGTCGTATTGACAATCAGTTGCGTGGACGTGCCGGACGTCAGGGTGACCCGGGTGAATCAAAGTTCTATATATCTCTTGAAGATGATTTGATGAGATTGTTTGGTTCAGAGCGTCTTATAACAATGTTTAATGCACTCGGTATTCCGGAAAATCAGGAGATTGAGCATAAGACATTGTCTAACGCCATCGAGAGCGCACAGAAGAAGATTGAGATTAACAACTTCGGTATACGTAAGAATTTGTTAGAGTACGATCAGGTAAATAACGAACAAAGAGAGATAATATACGCAGAGCGACGCAGAGTGCTGGACGGCGAGAGTATGCGTGATGTTATCTATAAGATGGTTACCGATATCGTAGAGAATACGGTAGATGCTATTATCGGTGATGACAGCAAGCCGGCTGAGTGGGATATCAGAGCACTTAATACAGAATTGCTCAGCATTATACCTCTTGGTATTATTACACCTGACAGAGTAAAGGATATGACTAAGGGTTCGCTTAAGCAGCAACTCAAAGAAGAGGCTGTGAAGTTCTATGAGGCTAAGGAAGCTGAGTTCCCTCAGACAGAAGCTATTCGAGAACTGGAGCGAGTAATTTTGCTTAAGGTAATAGACAGAAAGTGGATGGATCATATCGATGATATGGATCAGTTGCGCCAGGGAATCGGTCTGCAGGCATACGGCCAGAGAGATCCTCTTGTAGAATACAAGATGAGTGGTTATGAGATGTTTGATGCGATGACTGATGCTATTCGCGAAGATACAGTTAAACTGCTTTGTCATGTTAGAGTGGAAGAAAAGGTTGAGCGTGAGCAGGTAGCTCAGGTAACGGGTACAAATAAAGATGATTCCGCTACAAAACAGCCTGTAAAGAGAATGGAACAGAAGGTATATCCTAATGATCCATGTCCATGTGGCAGTGGCAAGAAATATAAGCAGTGTCACGGAAGACAGTAATTAGATTATAAGATGATTGATATTGCATCCGGCTTCGGCCGGATGTAATAGGTTAAGGGTAGATTATGGTTGAATTAGATCAGATGAAAGTGGAGCTGAACAGTTACAAGGATACTTTGGCAGAAGTCAAGGGCTCTCTTGGACTGGAGGCGAAGATTGCAAGAATCGAAGAATTGGAACGCGAGATGGAAGCACCGGGTTTTTGGGATGATCCCGAAGTATCCAATACTAAGATGAAAGACCTCAAGAATATGAAGGATATTGTGGAGACAATTACTTCTTTAGAAGGACAGTATGCTGATATTGAGACGCTTATTGAAATGGGATATGAGGAGAATGATGAAAGCCTTATTCCGGAGACCAGAGAAGAATTGGATGCATTTATTGAAGCACTCGATAATATCAGAATCTCTACACTTTTATCGGGAGAATTCGATACCAATAATGCCATACTCAAATTGAATGCCGGAGCAGGCGGTACAGAGAGCTGCGATTGGGCATCAATGTTGTATCGAATGTATACACGTTGGGCAGAGAAAAAAGGATTTTCCGTAGAAGTACTCGACTATTTGGATGGGGATGAAGCAGGTATAAAATCAGTCACTTTTCAGGTGAACGGCGTGAATGCATACGGTTACCTCAAAAGCGAGAAGGGTGTGCATCGTCTTGTTCGTATATCTCCTTTCAATGCTCAGGGTAAGCGACAGACATCGTTTGTATCACTGGATGTTATGCCGGAAATAAATGATGATGTAGATGTGGAGATTAATGATGATGAACTTCGAATCGATACATATCGAAGCTCGGGCGCAGGTGGTCAGCACATTAATAAGACATCTTCAGCTATACGAATTACGCACTTGCCGACAGGAATTGTTGTACAGTGCCAGAACGAACGTAGCCAGCATCAGAATAAAGACAAGGCTATGCAGATGTTGAAAGCTAAACTGTACATGCTCAAGCAGGAAGAGAACAAAGAAAAGCTTGATGATATCCGTGGTGAGGTAACAGAGATTGGCTGGGGTAACCAGATTAGGTCATATGTTTTCCAACCGTACAAATTAGTTAAAGACTTGCGTACAAGTGTTGAGAGTGGCAATGTGGATGCCGTTATGGATGGCGATTTGGACCGTTTCATCAATGGCTACTTAAAGTGGATCAATACCGGCGAAAAAGCCGGCGAGTAAATAATCAATGAAAAGGCCGAGCAACATGATATGCCCCCTATACTAGGCAGTTACTATGTCCGGTAAGGATGTGACATATCATGTTGCTCGGCCTTTTTTGTGGCCCGTGTGGCTCTAGGTCATCGAAAAATTTTTTTGTGGGCGAAATCGATGAGAAACCGGGCGCTGTGGCGAGCGAAAGTCATCGAAAAAGCAAGTGTGTCAGGAAATCGATGAGAAACCGAGCGCTGTGGCGGGCGAAAGTCATCGGAAAAGTAAGT
The DNA here is from genome assembly GCA_018064425.1 of Candidatus Colinaster equi. GTDB lineage: Bacteria > Bacillota > Clostridia > Lachnospirales > Lachnospiraceae > Colinaster > Colinaster equi. The sequence continues at coordinate 22,300 of JAGHVF010000016.1, forward strand.
GTGGCAGGAAATCGATGAGAAACCGGGCGTTGTGGCTGGCGAAAGTCATCGAAAAAGCAAGTATCAGAATTGGAATATATATGCATTGACAATCTCCATCTAT
>JAGHVF010000030.1 GCA_018064425.1 Candidatus Colinaster equi
CCCGGGCGCACATTTTGTACTACGCTGCGCAAAGGTGTCGCCCTTGATTCTATGGACATAATTTATTGCTTGAGACGAGCAATGATCCGGTAAAATTCTTAAGAAAAATGCAGATAGCATTAAAAATGTAATGTATTTTATTAAAAAAGTGTATTATTTGTATTAATACACTTGACATAATGAAACAATAGATGTATTTTGAGTGTACTAGGAGATGTAATACACTTTTTTAGATACACGTTATTTAAGAAAGATGCAATTATGGAGGCGAATATGATACAGATTGATTATCAAGATAAGCGACCCATTTATGAACAGGTGATAGAGAAAATTCAAAATCTGATTATTATTGGGGTGCTTACAGAGAACGATAAAATGCCGTCTGTTCGTAGTTTGGCAATTGATTTGTCAATTAATCCGAATACGATTCAAAAGGCTTATCAGGAATTGGAACGGCTTGGATTTATATATACAGTGAAAGGTCGAGGTGGTTTTGTTGCATCTCAATCTTCGTGGAAAAAGGATATTTCAGATGAGAATTTGAATAATCTTAAGGATGTTCTTATTGAACTTGATAAGCTTGGGGTAAGTAAAAGTAAGGTACATGATATGGTTGACAAATATATGAAAGGAAATGTGGAAAATGATTGAGATATTAAATGTCAGTAAAAAATTTGATACTACATTGGCTGTAAATAATGTATCTGCAACAATTGATGAAGCAAATGTATTTGGTATGGTTGGAACAAACGGTGCCGGTAAGAGTACATTAATACGTATGATTGCAGGTGTATTAAAACCTGATGCCGGACAGATTCTTATAGATGGTGAAGATGTATATGAGAATGAAAATGCGAAGAAAAAGATGTTCTATATATCCGATGAGCAATTCTTCTTCCCGGGCGCAAGCGTGGAAGATATGAGAAAATTCTACGCAGATATATACGAAGATTTTGATAATGACAGATTTAATATGCTGTTAGATAAGCTTGGACTGAATTCCAAACGAACAATTGCAACTTTTTCAAAGGGAATGAAGAAGCAGTTGTCGGTTATTCTGGGTATATGTTCCAATACAAAATATTTGTTATGTGATGAGACATTCGACGGACTTGATCCGGTGGTAAGACAGGCAGTAAAGAAGCTTTTTATAGGAGAACTCGAATCCAGAAAAATGACTCCGATTATTGCATCGCACAATTTAAGAGAACTTGAAGATGTGTGCGATCATGTCGGACTGCTTCACAAGGGCGGAATCCTTTTTTCGAAGGATATGGATGATATGAAATTAAATATTCACAGAATACAATGTGTATTTTCATCGGATGAAGATAGAAAGACATTTGAGGAGAGTGAGGATATTGTAACGAGTGATTCACGCGGATCTATGTATATGTACACAGTCAGAGGTAGTGAAGATGAATTGATAGAATCAATTGCAAAGGTGAATACAATCTTTGCGGAGGTATTGCCGTTATCACTTGAAGAAATATTTATTACAGAGACGGAGGTAGTCGGTTATGACATCAAAAACATTATCGAATAAGCTTTTTCGACAGGAAAGTTTACGTAGAATATGGGCATATATTATTATCGCTTTCATTACAATTGTAACTGGTCCCGGTTCTTTCCTTATTCTTCTGGATAGTATTATGAGTTCGACATATTCATCCAAGAAGGATTTAATTGATTACATTGATATGTATTTCAAAACCGGATATCCCGGAAGAAATATTTTCCCGATTGTAATGGGATTGGTGCTTGGATACATATGTTTTAGCTATGTATATTCAAAATCAAAAGTTGATTTGTTTCACAGTATGCCGATAAAGCGGCAGAAACTGTTTGTTTGTGAGTATCTCACATCCTTTATTCCGGGAGTAATCATTTTGATTATGCAATGTATACTTACAATACTTGCGTGTGTCATAAAAGGAGTAATGGGATATGTGGATGTTGCTGCATTATTGGGATCGACATTACTTGGTTTATTGGTATTCTTTTTGGCGATGAATATTACAGTAATTGCTGTGATGATAACAGGTAATAAAATTGTCGGTGTACTCGGCGCGATTGTTTTGCTGGTATTTCCCGAGTCGGTACATTCGTTGATAGAGCAATATAAGGGATTTTGCTATCAGACATATATGCCGGGATATTCAGCCCGAGGCTTGATAGAGACTATACTTAATCCAATATGTATTGCTAATACAGATATAGCGGGCAAGGGTGTTAATATTGCATATCTTTGCGTTGTGATTATTGAAGCGGTTGTATTATTTGCTGTGGCAATGAAATTGTATATAATCCGTCCATCGGAAAAAATCGGAAGAGCTTTATGCTATTCATTCAGCGAAGCGATTGTAAGAATTCCGTTAGTAATATTCGCTTCATTGTTTGGTGGAATATATTTGCAATACATATTCAGTAATTTTTCGGCCGGATGGTACTTTGTTATATTTGCGATGTGCGGAATTGTAACACATATGGTACTGGAAGCAATATATAATCAGAGTTTTAAGTCAGTGATTAGGCACCCGATTCAGGGCATAATTTCATTGGCAGTCGCACTGTTTATAGCATTATTCTTCATATATGATTTGGGTGGATATGATACATATCTTCCGGATGAAAACAAAGTGGCAAGCGTAAGCATCGGTTTGAACAGTATAGAGAATGATATGTCCTTATATGAGGTGCATACAGATGCAGACGGTGAACTGTCATACGAGTATATTGATTCATTGGAAAAGAAATTGGCAAATCGTAACATTAAAAATACATCCAATATATATGAGATGGCTAAAAGCGGTATTGACGCTTTGAAAGGCGAGCGTTCCGCTATTGCCCGCAATCGAGATGTGCAGATGCAGGCGAACGGTTATGATGAAGAGAAAAATATGTATTCCATCTGTTATCATATGAAATCGGGAAAAGATATATACAGAACTTATGCGGCACCTATTGATGCAACATATGAGGCAATGAGAGGTATATACAGTGAACCGGTATATAAAGAAGTGTGTTATTCAATAGATGATTATATTGAAAAGAAGGCTGTGCATAAGATATCAATCAGAGATGATTTTGATGAAGAAGCAGTAATAACAGGAGATGATGTAGAGGAATTTCTGTTGGCATACAGTAATGATTTGAGCGAAAGAACTTTGGATGATCTTCGCGACAATTATCCTATTGCGTTTTTGTCAAATTACGACCAGAAGACGTATACCGATCTTTTGTCGGGATATTATATATATTCTTTTGATAACAATACATTGGATTATTTGAAGTCAAAAGGTGTAGAACTTAAAAGTCCGCAGATGAAAGTTGATGCAGCCGATGTTGAAGAAGTTTATGTAAGAGATTATCGCTATGATGTGATTAATCCGATTGCGAAAGAGGTAAAATATGTAAGTGGCAGCGATGATGAGATTATTGCAAAGATCTGTGATATTGGCGTAGCCGATCATTTTACTTACATTAATTCGGTATTACATAAATTTGAACAAGGTGTTGAAGGCGAAGTGTCTTTACGCAATGGCAATAAAGAACCGATTTATACTATGATACGTTTCCATCTTGGAGAATTACCCGAAAAAATAAGAACCGATCTTGACAACAGTGTGGTAAACGACATGTAATGATTGGCAGGGAAATCAAAATATTAAGGCGGTGAGAGTCGAAAGATTCTCGCCGTTTTTTGTGAAATATGGTATTATTGTAAGACCGATGTTAAGGAGGTTGCAGTAATAGATTATGAACAAAAAAGATGTGTTGGAACTTAAGAAAAGATATAAAAAGGATGCCTGTACAATCAATAGACTTGCAGGTTGTTACGTTGATGCCAATAAGAATAAAGTGCTTAAGTTAAATGAAGACTTTCTCAATATGAAAGAGGAAGAATTCTATAAATTCATGGAAATTGCCAAGAAGACTATGGCAGGAACGATAGGCAATAATATTTTGGAACTTGATTTCCCGATGGAAGAGGAAAATCCCGGAGGAAAGCAGCAATTCCTCTATGGACTTCGTGCCGACGGATTGGTGAATGAGGATTTGTTGGATAGATTATATGATTTGATAATAGACAGTTATCAATATGTAGGTAACTATTTGATACTTGTATATCACGATACTTACGATATTATGACACGTACGTCGGATAATCAGAAGTTAGATGAATCTGAGGAAGTGTACGAATATATTCTGGTTGCAGTTTGTCCGGTTGCATTATCCAAAGCAGGTCTTGGATATAGAGCGGATGAGAACCGAATCGGTGCGAGAATAAGAGACTGGGTTGTCGGAGTACCTGATATAGGATTCCTTTTCCCTGCTTTTGATAATAGAAGTGCCGATATTCATAAAGTTGATTATTATGTCAGAGATGCCAAGGATTCGCATGCTGAATTTATAGAAGATGTGTTGGGTTGCGGTCCCAAGCGAACGGCTGTTGAACAGCGTAAGACTTTCCAGGCTATTGTTAAGAGAGCATATGGCGCTGATGAAGATGCAGGACAAGAGGCTTTGATGAATATTCAGGAAAGCTTCAATGCACGAATTGATACAGGCGAAGAGATGACAGATTCCCAGATTGCTGCCATTGTATTGGATGAAGTAACTATCAATGAGATATTGGATGAGAATGGTATCGAAGGAGAGCAGGCCAGACTTATTAAGGAAGTGACACTTGAAGAATTTGCCGATGAGACACCTTGTGTGGCCAATTTGATTGATGCCAAAGCGCTTAATGCCAATGCAAAGGAAAAAGAGAAAAAGGAATTGGTTAAAGAAGTAGCTTCTCTTAAGACAGAATTGGCAGAGAAGAAGAAAGAACTGGAAGAAGGAATATCCGGTGATGAAGTGAAGACGTATGATGTTGTTGTAAGGGTAAAACCCGAAAAAGCAACTCAGATTAAATCGACTGTTATTGACGGTCAGAAATGCCTTGTCATTCCAATGAATGAGAATGAGAATTGTAACGTTAACGGTGTAAATACAACTGTGTGATTATGAGTGAAGAGTTCAATATCCAGGATGAACTGAATAAATTGCCCAATGCTCCCGGCGTATACATTATGCATGATAAACATGATGAGATAATTTATGTCGGCAAAGCTATCAATCTGCACAATCGTGTCAGATCATATTTTCGCAAGAATGTCGGACGCGGTCCTTGGATTGATAGAATGGTCAGTTTGATTGCATATTTTGAATACATTATTACCGACTCGGAATTGGAAGCACTGGTACTGGAAAATAATTTGATTAAGGAGCATCATCCGAAATACAATACAATGTTAATGGATGATAAGACGTATCCTTATATAAAAATGACTATGGGAGAAGATTATCCGAGAGTGCTTTTTTCCCGACAAATGAAAAAAGACAAATCCAGATATTTCGGTCCATATACATCGGCGACTGCCGTGAAAGAAACAATAGAGCTGATTAACAAGCTGTATATGTTACGTACATGCAACACACAGGTGGAATACGGGAAGAAGACTAATGAGAGACCATGTTTGAATTATCATATTGGTCAATGTCTTGCCCCTTGCAGTGGAAATGTATCACAAGATGAGTATATGGAACATGTGAATAAAGCTTATCAGTTTTTAAGTGGTAATTATTCCGAGATAATGCACTCTTTGGAAGAACAGATGATGTCGGCATCTGAGAATATGGATTTTGAGAAGGCGGCCTATTTTAGAGATTTGCAAAATAGTGTCAGACAGGTGGCACAGAAACAAAAGATTACCGATACCGACGGAGAAGACAGAGATATTCTGGCATTGTATCATATTGATAGAGATGCTGTTGTGCAGGTATTTTTTATTCGTGGCGGTAAGATGATAGGAAGAGAACACTTTTTCTTAAAGACCGCTGAAGAATCGACAGACGCGGAAATTCTGTCCGATTTTATCAAACAATATTATGCCGGAACACCGTATCTTCCCAAGGAGCTATTGTTACAGACACAGGTAGAGGACGCGGAATTAATAGAAGACTGGTTAAGCAGTAAAAGAGGACAGCGCACATATCTTACAGTTCCAAAGATTGGTCAAAAGAACAAATTGGTAGAATTAGCAAAGGAGAATGCGAAGTCGGTTCTTGAACGTGATAAAGACAGGATTAAGAGAGAAGAAGGCAGAACAATCGGTGCCGTAAAGGAAATAGGCGAGTTAATCGGATTGCGCGACATTCAGAGAATGGAAGCTTTCGATATCTCAAATATATCAGGTTTTGAAAATGTCGGTTCAATGGTGGTATTTGAAGCCGGCAAACCGAAGAGAAGTGATTACAGAAAATTCAAAATAAGAACTGTAGCAGGACCGGATGATTATGCCTGCATGAAAGAAGTTTTGACAAGAAGATTTACTCATGGAATGGATGAGTTAAAAGAACTTGAAAAGCAAGGTAAAAGCAAAGAGTACGGAAGCTTCACAAAATTCCCCGATCTGTTGCTGATGGATGGTGGACGCGGACAGGTTAATATTGCTTTGCAGGTGCTTGAAGAGTTGGGTCTTGATATTCCTGTATGCGGAATGGTTAAAGATGATAATCACAGAACAAGAGGCCTATATCATAATAATGAAGAAATACCTATCAACAGAAACAGCGAAGGGTTCAAATTGATTACCCGTATTCAGGATGAGGCACATCGTTTTGCAATTACTTTTCATAGGAACTTGCGAAGCAAAGATCAGGTACATTCGGTGCTTGATGATATTCCGGGTGTTGGACCGGGCAGACGCAAAATCCTTATGAAACATTTTGACAGTATAGAGGATATCAAAAATGCGTCTTTAGAAGAACTGGAAGCTATTGACGATATGCCAAAACGAGTGGCCAAAGAGATATATGATTTCTTTAGAAAAGAAGAATAACACAATATGATTGGCAACAATAGAAATTTGCCGATAAACAGACCGATTCATCTAATGTATCGGTCTTTTATTGTGTGAATGATTGTGTTAAAATATCGATAGTTGCATCTTTCAGGTTGCAATGTAAACAAAATAATGAAGAGAGGTATAACTATGGCTAATGTTAAATTATCAGAGATTATTGAACATGAAAAATTAGAGAATCTTACACCGGAGATAGATATCAAGAATATTAAGATTACGCAGCCGGATATTAACAGACCTGCTCTTCAGATGGCCGGATATTTTGAACATTATGAAGCAACACGTCTTCAGATAATAGGTTTCGTAGAATACACATATATGGAGAGTCTTCCGCAGGAAAGACAGGTAGAGATATATAACGAACTTTTGTCATATCCTATACCGGGTATTATTTTCTGTAGGGAATTGCATCCTAATGAATTGTTCCGTAAGACAGCAGTAGAAAAAGGTGTGCCGCTTCTTATGACCAAGAAAGCTACATCAGCGTTTACTGCCGAGATAATCAGATGGCTCAATGTTAAGCTGGCACCGATGATTTCCGTACATGGAGTTCTTGTGGATGTATATGGTGAAGGTGTTTTGATTACGGGCGAGAGCGGTATCGGTAAATCTGAGGCTGCTTTGGAACTTATTAAGAGAGGTCATCGTCTTGTAACCGATGATGTTGTAGAGATCAGAAAAGTATCCGATGAGACTTTGATTGGTACAGCACCTGATATAACTAAGCATTTTATCGAGCTTAGAGGTATCGGTATTATAGATGTAAAGACTTTGTTCGGTGTATCCAGTGTAAAGGATTCACAGAGCATCGATTTGGTTATTCGTCTGGAAGACTGGAATAAAGATAAGGAATACGACAGACTTGGTTTGGAGGAAGAGTACATTGACTATCTTGGTAACAAGGTTGTATGTCATAACATTCCTATTCGTCCGGGTCGAAACCTTGCGATTATTTGTGAATCTGCAGCGGTTAACCATCGTCAGAAGAAGATGGGCTATAATGCGGCTCAGGCTTTATATGAAAGAGTTCAGAATTCTCTTGCGAAACGTCGCGAAGAGGAAGAAGAAGATATGTAATTACAGGTAGGAGAAGAAAAAAGATGAAGTATGTATTTGGTGTTGATGTAGGTGGAACCACGGTCAAAATGGGATATTTTGATTTGGAAGGTAATTTGATTGATAAATGGGAAATTCCTACAAGAACAGAGGATAACGGTAAAAATATTCTTTCGGATATTGCAAAGAGTATTACTGCCAAGATGAATGAAAAATCAATTGATAAGGCAGAAGTAGCCGGTGTAGGAATCGGTGTTCCCGGACCTGTTACAGATGATGGAACAGTACTTGTTGCCGTTAATCTTGGATGGGGAAGATGTAATCCCAATGATGAATTGGGCAAATTGCTTGATATGCCTGTTAAGACAGCAAATGATGCAAATGTTGCAGCTCTTGGTGAGATGTGGAAGGGTGGCGGAACAGGTTACAAAGATATGGTTGCCGTTACTCTCGGAACAGGTGTTGGCGGTGGTGTAATCATCGGTGGAAAAGTTATTTCAGGTTCTAATGGTGCCGGTGGTGAGATTGGACATATTCATCTTGAAGATAATGAGACCGAAGAGTGTGGTTGTAAAGGCCATGGCTGTTTAGAGCAGTATGCATCTGCAACAGGTATTGTAAGAATTGCAAACAAAAAGCTTGCAGCAAGTGATAAGGCCAGTGTACTTAGAGATGGTGAAGTAACAGCTAAGGCTGTATGGGATGCTGTTAAGGCTAAAGATGAACTTGCAATAGAGGTAGCCGGTGTATATGGTGAATATCTTGGAAAAGGATTGGCAGCAGTTGCCGCTGTGGCAAATCCGGAGATATTTGTTATCGGCGGTGGTGTATCAAAAGCCGGAACAGTTGTAATCGAATATATGCAGCCATATTTTGAAAAATATGCTTTCCCCGGAACAAAGAATGCAAAGTTTGTTTTGGCAAAGCTTGGTAATGATGCAGGTATATACGGAGCTGCAAAGCTTGTACTTGCATAAGGTGATTTGATATACTTTGTAATTAAGAGGGATTTCGTTATACGGAATCCTTTTTGCTTGATAAATATTTTACGATGTGTGAGGACACAATGATAAAAGAAGATGTGATTAATCGTTTAAGTAGTGTTATTCCGTCAGACAGAATCCTGCGTAATGAGATGCTTAGCAAGCATACGACATTCAAGGTAGGAGGTCCGGCTGCTATATATTTGTCGGTTGCAGGCAAGCAGGAATTAATTGATACACTACGTATATTAACAAGCGAGAATGTACCGTTTTACATATTGGGAAACGGAAGTAATATTTTGGCATCAGATGAAGGATATGAAGGTGTGATTATTGAGATTGGTTCGAAATGGTCAGATATATCCATTGTTGATGATAATGAAGATACATCATTAGTAAAAGCCGATGCGGGAGTATTACTGGGCGCTCTTTCATCTTTTGCATACAGAAATAGCCTTGGCGGTTTGGAATTTGCATCCGGTATACCGGGGACTGTAGGCGGGGCTATGGTTATGAATGCCGGAGCATACGACGGTGAGATGAAAGATGTTGTCGAATCGGTAAGAGCATTGAATTTGGATGATATGTGTGTACATGAGTATACAAATGAGATGATGCATTTTGCATACAGGCACAGTATAGTTAAGGAAGAAAGACTGATTGTACTGGATGTTACTTTCAAGCTTGCAAAAACTTCGCCTGATATGATCAGTGCAAAAATGGATGATTTTGCATTAAGACGCAGAACAAAACAACCTCTCGAATATCCAAGTGCCGGTTCAACATTTAAAAGACCGGAAGGATTCTTTGCGGGAAAACTTATTGAAGAAAGCAATTTACGCGGATATTGTGTGGGAGGAGCTCAGGTATCCGAAAAGCATTGCGGATTTGTTATCAATAAAGGCAATGCAACGGCGACAGATATTTACAGATTGATAAAAGAAGTACAGGAACAGGTTTACTCTGACAGCGGAGTCAGATTGGAGCCCGAAGTAATTATGCTTGGAGAATTTTGATCGTTTAAGGAGAGTGCGAATGCGATTTGTTATTGTAACGGGAATGAGCGGCGGCGGTAAGAGAACAGCCATGAAAATGCTTGAAGACACAGGATTCTACTGTGTTGATAATTTACCTATTCCTTTGCTGGATAAATTTGTGGAATTGATAACGGTTCCAAACGGAGAAATTCAAAAGGTAGCACTTGGCCTTGATGTTAGAGCCGGTCAGAATTTTGAACAAGCGCAGGAAACAATTGATAAATTGAAAGAATCCGGATATTCCTTTGAAATACTGTTTATGGATGCCGGTGATGAGACACTTATTAAACGTTATAAAGAGAGTCGAAGAATGCATCCGCTTGCAACTCCGGATGATAGCAGAATAGAAAGCGGTATTATCAAGGAACGTGAGATTCTTAAAAAGATAAAAGAGAATGCTGATTATGTAATAGATACATCAAAGCTTCTTACACGAAATCTTAAAGAAGAGATAGAGAGAATATTTGTTGACAACGCGCAGTACAATTCTCTTATGATTAATATTGTTTCATTCGGTTTTAAATATGGTATGCCGGTTGACGCTGATTTGGTTTTTGATGTAAGATTCCTACCGAATCCGTTTTACATTGATGAGCTAAAGCCGATGACAGGTAATGATAAACCGGTGCAGGATTATGTAATGTCTTTCCCGGAGGCGGAAGAATTCCTATGCAAACTGCAAGATATGTTATCTTTCCTTTTGCCGGGATATGTGAATGAAGGTAAGCATCAATTGGTAATCGGAATCGGATGTACCGGCGGACAGCATAGATCGGTTACTTTGGCCAATGAGTTGTATGCCAGAATGAAAGCGACAGGTAACTATGGATGGGCATTAACCCATAGAGATGCGAAAAGGTAAAGAATATGTCTTTTTCGAGTAGTGTAAAAAATGAGATTGCCGAACAGTACAGTCAGGCCAGGCATTGTGCAGTGGCGGAGATGGCTGCGATTGTCGGTTTTTGCGGTAAGTTTGTAATAGATGCAAACGGTAAGCACAAACTTGTGATTGTTTCCGAGAATGACAACATTTATAGAAAGTGCTTTACTTTACTAAAGAAAACATTTAATATATTGTCGTTAGTCGTTAGTGAAGATAATTTTACTACACACAGAGAGTTGATAATAGAGGATGCAAACGAAGCAAAGTCTTTGTTGCAGGCATTGAAATTTATTAAAGACGACGGGACGATAAGACGTTTCAGTGATCCGGTCAGTAGCTTGATAATTAAGAATGGCTGCTGTAAAAGAGCATATCTTAGAGGTGCTTTTTTGTGTGCGGGTTCTATCAGCGATCCCAACAAAGGCTACCATCTTGAGATGGTATGTGATGTAAAAGAACAGGCTGACAAAATAATTGAATTGCTTGCAGATTTTGACTTAGAGGCAAAATGTGTTGTACGAAAGCTTAAGTTTGTGGTATATATGAAAGAAGGTGCAGCGATTGTTGATTTTCTGAATATATGCGAAGCACATATTTCCCTTATGGAGTTAGAGAATCTTCGAATCGTTCGTGAGATGCGTAATTCAATTAACAGAAGAGTGAATTGCGAAGCTGCCAATATCACTAAAACGGTAAATGCCGCGACAAAACAGATAGAAGAGATAGAGTATTTAAGAGATTATTACGGACTGGACAATTTGCCGCCGAATCTACATGAGATGGCACTTGTTCGGTTGGAACATCCGGATGCATCGCTTGCTGAACTTGGAGAATATTTGGATCCCCCGGTTGGAAAAAGCGGTGTAAATCATAGATTGAGGCGATTAAGTGAGATTGCCGAACAGGTGTAGATAACACAGGGAGGAGAAATTATGAAGTCTAAAGAAATAACAATTCGTCTTGAGAATGGATTGGAAGCAAGACCCGTAGCAATGCTTGTGCAGGTGGCAAGCCAGTATGACAGCACAATTTACCTTGAGTCTGAAGGTAAGAAGGTAAATGCAAAAAGCATTATGGGTATGATGAGTCTTGGCCTTGATACAGGAGAGAAAGTGACTGCTATTGTAGAAGGTGCAGATGAGGATGCCGCATTGGAAGGTATTGAGAAGTACCTGAACGGCAAATAAAAAAGAATTGAATAGTTGTGATGGGGAGCTCGAGCATTATGCTCGAGCTTTATTTTCTGAAAGAATTATAAGGTAATTAGTATGTGAGGATTATTATGAAGAAGATGTTATTTATATATAATCCACATTCCGGAAGAGGTCAGATAAAAGTACATCTTTTGGATATGATAGATGTGTTTGTAAAAAACGGTTATGAAGTAGTAGCTTATCCGACACAGTATAGCGGAGATGCCAAAAGAGCCGTAATAGAGCGAGATTCATCAATAGGGATGATTGTATGTAGCGGTGGTGACGGAACGTTGGATGAGGTGGTCACCGGTATGATGCAGTGTGAAAAACGTATTCCGATAGGTTATGTGCCGGCCGGAAGCACTAATGATTTTGCACGAAGTCTGGGTATACCGCGCTCTATGCCAAAAGCGGCCGAAGTGGCAATGAGAGGAAGAGATTTTGCCTGTGACATAGGACGATTTAATGATGATGTCTTCGTATATGTTGCGGCCTTCGGAATGTTTACGGACGTATCATATGATACCAATCAGCAACTTAAAAATGTGCTCGGTCATATGGCATATATAATAGAAGGTGCAAAAAGACTTCCTATTACGACTTCGTATCATTATAAAGTTGAGTATGAATACGAAGGAGAGCAATTTACCCTTGAAGATGATTTTTTGTTGGGTATGGTTACCAATTCCAAATCAGTGGGCGGCTTCAAGAATATTACAGGAAAACATGTTAAGCTGGACGATGGCGTATTTGAGGTAACTTTAGTGCGAAAACCCAAAACAATCATAGAACTTATGGAGATAAGTGATGCTATTGATTCGCGCGAAGTTGATTTGAATATGATGGTCAGCTTTAAAGCTAAGTCAATTACATTTATTGGCAAAAAGAAGGTAGCATGGACTCTTGATGGTGAGTTTGGCGGCAAACACAAAACGGTTAACATAACAAATGAAAACAAGGCATTGACTATAATGGTGCCATAAATACAACATTTTTTTGTTTTCTTTTGCGAAATATTGGTATATAATAGCAACGAGCGACTGTTGCGTGGTCGTTCGTTAATTGATTAACTATATTATGGAGGTAATAGAAATGTCATTAGTTACAACAACTGAGATGTTTAAGAAGGCATATGACGGCGGATATGCAGTTGGTGCTTTCAATGTTAACAACATGGAAATCGTTCAGGGTATTACCGAAGCAGCAGGAGAGCTTAAGAGCCCTGTTATTCTTCAGGTATCAAAGGGAGCACGTGCTTATGCTAACCATACATACCTTGTTAAGTTGGTAGAGGCTGCTGTTGCTGAGAATCCTGATATTCCGATCGCTCTTCACCTTGATCATGGTGATAGCTTCGAGCTTTGCAAGAGCTGTATCGATGGTGGTTTCACATCTGTTATGATTGATGCTTCTTCAAAGTCATTTGAGGATAACATCGCTCTTACTAAGCAGGTAGTTGAGTACGCTCATGCTAACGGTGTAGTAGTAGAGGCTGAGCTTGGTACACTTGCCGGTATCGAAGATGAAGTAGTAGTAGAGGCTGGTAAGGAAGCTTATACTCGTCCTGAAGAAGTAGAAGAGTTCGTAGATAAGACAGGTTGTGATTCACTTGCAATTGCAATCGGAACATCTCACGGTGCATATAAGTTCACTGCAGCTCAGTGTACAAGAAATGCTGATGGAATCCTTGTTCCACCACCACTTCGTTTCGATGTACTTGAGGAGTGTATTAAGAGACTTCCTGGTTTCCCTATCGTTCTTCATGGTTCATCTTCAGTTCCTCAGGAATTCGTTAAGATGGTTAACCAGTACGGCGGAAATATGCCTGATGCTGTAGGTATTCCGGAAGAGCAGCTTCGTCAGGCAGCTAAGCTTGCTGTATGTAAGATTAACATTGATTCTGATATTCGTCTTGCAATGACAGGTAACATTCGTAAGTACTTTGCTGAGAATCCTGCTCATTTCGATCCTCGTCAGTATCTTAAGCCGGCTCGTCAGGCTGTTAAGGATATGGTTGCTCACAAGATCGTTAACGTTCTTGGTTCAGACGGAAAGGCTTGATTATAGCTTGAATATGAGATTAAGGGTGTCCGAGAGGACACCCTTTTTTATGTTAAAATGCATTGTGTTCTTCAATTTGTGATTTAATTATTTGAGTTTTGTTAACAATTCATTCATATATATTTTACGGTTTCTTAAATGAACAACCGATTTTTGGACATTATTCGTATATATACTAACAGTATAAGATGATTAGCAGATTAGAAGAAAACTTTTTCATAATAAAAATGCCAAGCACAGAAGTGCTTGGCATCCTCCCTTTTCATAATATAAACAAAAACCTCCGAAGCAAGCGGAGGTTTTGTTTTGCTTATAATTAATGTAATTATCTGTCTGCAAGCTTTTCCGGTTCGGGATAATCAACACCAAAGGTCTCAACACTCATTGATTCAATAACCTTATCTTCCAAAGGTCTGTCATTCCAATCTGTATCGCATTCTGCAATGGCATTTACAATATCCATACCGTCGGTTACTTTACCGAATGCTGCATAACTTCCATCAAGATGAGGGCTTGTCTTATGCATAATGAAGAATTGTGAGCCTGCTGAATCCGGATGCATAGCACGAGCCATTGAAAGCACGCCTTCTGTGTGCTTTAGATTGTTTTCAAATCCGTTTTGTGTAAATTCACCTTTGATTGAATAGCCCGGGCCTCCCATACCTGTTCCGTCGGGACATCCGCCCTGAATCATAAAACCGTTAATAACTCTGTGAAAAATCAGACCGTTGTAAAAACCTTTATTGATAAGGCTAATGAAATTGTTAACGGAAACAGGAGCTATCTCGGGATAGAGTTCTGCTGTAATTACTCCTCCATCAGCCATTTTGATTGTTACTATTGGGTTTTGTGCCATAAATATTTCCTCCGTTGTTCAATTTTGATATTATAGGTATATGTTACGCACGATTAATACATTTTTCAAGTATATAAATACATACGGACAGGATTTCATCAACGAGATGAGTTTACATAACGTTGAAGTTTGCCATTTATCATATGCTCAAGCATGCGAATGCGTGAATGAACAAGACAGCTTATGTTTGTGCGATTACGCAGAAGGTTATGATATGTTAATGCGAAAAGGTCATAACGTAATCTGGGTGATGAACAGTGAGAACGCACATGAAGCATCGTTATGTGAAGAAAAAATATCTTATGTTGTAGAGGATTATGAAGAAGCAGAGTATGATTACTATCTTAAGGTGTGGCAGCGCTATGCGCATATTCCGTGGGATATTCTTTCGACAGACAGATGCTTTGTGAAAGAGATGGATGTAACCGATATTGATGCGTTATATGAGTTGTATAGTGATAAGTCGGTGTGTAAATATATGGAAGATTTGTATGCCGATGAAGACGAGGAGCTTAACTATATTCGCAAATATATTGAGAATATTTACAGTTATTACGGTTTTGGTGTCTGGAATATATACAGAAAAGAAGACAATAGATTAATTGGGCGGGCAGGCTATAGTTTTCGACCGGGATTGGAATATCCGGAAATCGGTTTTATGATAGGGGCGCCGTATCAAAGAATGGGATATGCGTATGAAGTATGCTCCAAAATTTTGCAATTAGGTTATGGGCAAATGGGATTTGATGATGTGTGTGCACTTGTAAAAGACGGTAATGAGGCAAGTATAGCTTTATTGCATAAACTGGGTTTTACCGTTAACAGTAAACAACCGAGATATATCACTGATAATGAAGAATATATTTGTATGATTAAATCAAAAAAAATCAGTAAAGAATAACGGGGATTATTGCGGTATTGGGAAGCCATCGTTCAAAATCGTGAATAAGGAAATTTTCTATACAAAATGACAAAAAGCCATGAAAATATTTCATGGCCTTTTTTGTATCGAAGATGATTCCCCCACGGCAGCAGTCCGACATGCTCCGATAGACTGCTACATCATCTTCGTGAAATGCATATCAAAGAATTTGTTTATTTTTCTTTTGGAATAAAAGCATGATATTTGGTAATCATTTCCTTGAGTAGAGATGCGATAGTGTTGATAGTTGTTATCTCATCTTCGTGCATTTGCATATGTGATTGTAAAGCTTTGCTTTGTTTTAACTGCTCGGTTTGAACAATATCAACATATGCAGTAAGGCGATTGAGCATAACGGCATCTTTAGGAGACACCTCTTCATTGAATAATGATGCTATGCTGACATGGAAGAATTTGCTGATTGCTTCCAACATATTGGGATCCGGTCTGTAGCAGCCGTTTTCTATTTTTGATACTGTCGGTTGCGCAATGCCGATTTTCTGTGCAAATTCTTCTTGAGTTATTTTGTTGGAAATACGTAAGTTTTTGATGTTTCGACATACTATCGTATTCATGTCACTCTTTTTGCCCATATGTAGCTCCTTGATTCGTTTGTACAAGACAAGTATATCAGTTTACATAACGCACGCTATATTGAAACGGAATAAAATATACCAAATTAGAATAAAAGGAGAGCACAAAATATTTGTGAAAAATGACGAAAACACTATAGATTTTTTTGCTATTTTCTACTACAATTAGAATACTGGATGCAAAATGGGAGGTTGCCTATGATTTCTAATCAAGTGTTGCAAAGTACAATAGAAGGACTTAAGTCCATTACAAGAGCAGAACTTTGTATCGTTGATATTGACGGGAAAGTGATAGCTTCATCATCGCCGAAGATGGATGAATATGCTACACAGGCTACAGAGTTCATATCTTCGCCTGCGGACAGTCAGGAATTATCAGGTTGTCAGTTTTTCAAGATATTTGATGACGGTGGCCTTGAGTATGTTCTTGTTATTTCCGGTTCGGGAGAAGGAACATATACAATGGGAAAGATGGCCAGTTTCCAGATTCAGACACTTCTTGTTGCATATAAGGAGCGTTTTGATAAGGATAACTTTATAAAGAACCTGTTGCTTGATAATTTGCTGTTGGTTGATATTTTCAGCAGAGCAAAGAAACTGCATATTCAGGCGGATGTAAGAAGAGTTGCCATTACTATAGAAGGTTCACTGGATAAGGACAACAATATTCTTGAGATTATGCGTATTAACTTCGGTAGCAATAACAAGGACTTTATCACAGCTGTTGATGAGAAAGATGTTATTGTTGTGAAGGAGCTTGCGGATACTGATACCGAGGCAGACATTCAGAAATTCTGTGTATCCTATAAAGAACTTCTTGATAAAGAAGGCATTGAGGGCGTGAGAGTGTCATTCGGTACAATTGTTAAGGAGCTCAAAGAGGTCAGCCGTTCGTACAAGGAAGCCAAGATGGCACTGGATGTAGGCAAGATATTCTTCGATAACAGAAGCATTATTGCATACAGTGAGTTGGGAATTGGTCGTCTGATATATCAGTTACCGATTCCGCTTTGCAAATTGTTTATTAAAGAGATTTTTGATGGTAAAGGACCTGATGATTTTGATGAAGAAACATTGGTTACAATCACCAAATTTTTCGAGAATAGCCTGAATGTATCCGAGACATCAAGACAGTTGTTTATTCACCGTAATACATTGGTATATCGTCTGGATAAGCTTCAGAAGACGACAGGACTTGACTTAAGAGTGTTTGAAGATGCAATTACTTTTAAGATAGCTCTTATGGTCGTAAAATATATGAATTATATGGAATCTTTGGAATATTAGTATTAAGAGGTGATATTGTGGCTTTCGCAAGTAAGAAGAAAAAGGGACGTTCAATTGCAGATGATGAGTTGATTGTGTTGGATAAAGTTACCAAGACATATCAGACCGGTGCACCTGCTCTTAACGGTGTCAGCCTTTCGGTCAAAAAGGGTGAGTTTGTATTTATTGTCGGAGACAGTGGTTCGGGTAAATCTACGCTAATCAAGTTGCTGTTGCGTGAACTTGTGCCGACAGAAGGTGATATATATGTTAATGGATATAATCTATCCAAGCTGAAACATAGACAAGTGCCAAAATACAGACGTAATCTGGGAGTTGTTTTCCAGGATTTCCGACTTCTTAAGGACAGAAATGTATATGAGAATGTTGCTTTTGCCCAGAGGATTGTGCAGACTCCGAACAGATTGATTAAACGTAACGTACCTGCGATTTTGTCGATTGTAGGTTTGGCAGGAAAATATAAAGCAAAACCGAAGCAATTGTCAGGCGGTGAGCAGCAGCGTGTGGCGCTTGCCAGAGCGCTTATTAATAAACCACCGATTCTTTTGTGTGATGAGCCGACGGGTAATCTTGATCCTAAGAATTCTTGGGAGATTATGAAGTTGCTTGAACAAATAAATAAGAGAGGTACTACTGTTTTGGTAGTTACTCACAACAGAGAGATTGTAAATGAAATGCAGAAAAGAGTTGTTACTATGAAGAAAGGTGTCATAGTGAGCGACGAAGAGAAGGGAGGCTATATCGATGAGAATTAGTTCTTTCTTCTATACATTAAGACAAGGAATACGTAATATTTTTCGTAATGCATGGTTTTCGCTTGCTTCAATAGCAACAATAGCATCATGCCTGCTTTTGTTCGGCATTTTTTATTCTGTTATCGCCAACTTCCAGAATATTGTTAAGAATGCGGAAGCCGGTGTTGCTGTTACGGTGTTTTTTGATGAGGGATTGTCAGATGAGGAGAAGCAGCATATCGGAGATCTCATTATGGATAGAAAAGAAGTAGATAAGGTCAATTTTGTATCTGCTGACGAAGCGTGGGAATCCTTCAAAGATGAATATCTTGGCGAGTATTCAGATGGCTTTACGGAGAATCCGCTTGAGGATTCGGAGAACTATGAGATATATATGAAGGATATATCTTTACAATCCAGCCTGGTAACATATTTGCAAACTGTTCCGGGAGTGCGACAGGTTAACAGCTCGCAGCAGACGGCTGATGCATTAAGCGGTGCAAATAAGTTGATTAGTTATATTTCTATCGGCATTATCGGTATTTTGCTTGCTGTATCTGTTTTCCTTATCAGTAATACCGTAATGATAGGTATTTCTGTCCGTAAGGAAGAAATAGGTATTATGAAATATATTGGTGCAACAGACTTTTTTGTAAGAGCCCCATTCGTAGTGGAAGGTTTGATTATCGGTCTGATTGGTGCGGCTATCCCGTTGGGATTAATATATTTCATATATGTTAATGCAATGGAGATGATTTTGGCACGATTTACGGAGATTGGTTCAATTCTCCAGTTTTTGCCTGTAGAAGTTGTATTCTCGACTCTTATCCCGGTAGCATTGGGCATTGGAGCCGGTATTGGATTTTTTGGAAGCTTTATAACAGTTAGAAAACATTTAAGGGTTTGATAGATGAGAAATATAAGAGTATGGCTTGCAACCCTTATAATGCTACTTCTGTTTGGCGTTGCTTTTGGAAATAGTACATATGCAAAGGAAAACGACGCAGGCGAACAAACTGAAGAGACAGAAGAATCTGAGGAATCAAAAAAGGATACTTCGGAAATAGAGCAGCGTATTGCCGAAAAGCAGAAGCAAATTGAGGCAGCACAAGCTGAGAAGAAAAAGGTGCAAGGTAGCATTACCGATGCAAAGAAGGCAGTATCGGCACTTCAGGCATCCAAGAAGAATCTCGAAGCATATGTAACAGAGTTGGATGATAATCTAAGCGATGTTGTGGCCAAGATTGAAGAACTTGAAGGTCTTATTGCGGATAAAGAGCAAGAGATTAAGGATACTGAAGAAGAACTGAAGGAAGCAGAACAAATTCAGGCAACTCAGTATGCCAATATGAAAAAGCGTATTAAGTTCATGTACGAAAAGGGCGATGCATTCTATTTGGATATGATATTTGGGGCATCTTCTTTTAGCGATATGCTTAATAAGGCTGATTATGCAGAACTTATGTCGGAGTATGACAGTAAAAAGTTACAGGAATTCAAGGATACTTGCGTATATATAAGTGCTTGTAAAGATGAGATGGAAGCTCAGAAAGAAGTTCTTAATACGGCAAAAGAGAAGGTCGATGAAGAACAGGGCAAATTGGAGACACTTATATCTGCCAAGCAGAATGAAATAGATATTACATCTGCAGATATCAATAATAAGGAAGCAGCAATAAAGGAACTTGAGGATGATCTTGCTGCTCAGACAGCTACGATTTCCGCTTTGGAAAAAGCAGTTGCGGAAGAGAGAAAAAAACTCGCTGAAGAAAATGGCGAAGTAATAACATACGATGGCGGTATGTTTGCATGGCCGGCTCCGTCATATACACGTATATCCGATGATTACGGTAATAGAATTCATCCTATCTTGGGAGTTAAGCAGTTCCATAATGGTGTAGATATGGCTGCACCGGGCGGCTCGCCGATTCTTGCGGCATATGATGGAGAAGTTGTATCTGCGTCATATAATGCTTCGATGGGTAATTACATTATGATTAATCATGGTGACGGATTGTATACCATATACATGCATGCATCTTCGCTTGGCGTATCGCAGGGAGCACAGGTATCCAGAGGTCAGCAGATAGGTAAAGTCGGTACAACAGGACGTTCAACCGGTAATCATTTACATTTTAGTGTAAGAAAAGATGGGGCATATGTCAGCCCTTGGAATTATTTGAGTAAGTAGTAGGCAGGGAGTATAATACTCCCTGCTGTTTTAGGTGAAGTAATTTACAAAAAATGTGAGGCAGTGACAATTGGAAGAAGAAAGATTAGATCAGAACAGTACAAAAGGCAAAAGTGGTAACGGTGTAAAAAGGCTTATTCAAGGTTTTGTTATTGGAATCCTTTTTTCTATGGCTGTAATTTTAATCGCTTTTATCGGTAAACGATTATATGGAATACACAATGTCAAAAAAGCGATAAGTGATGTTAATGGCGGGGAAACGGTTTCGGTTGTTAATGACACGGTTGTCAGAAAAATTGGCTTGATACAAGGTGTTGTGGACAAATATTTTTTGGATGAATATACCAATGAAGCCTTGGAAGACGGAATATATAGTGGAATGATAAATGCACTTAATGATAAATATGCGGCATATTATTCACCTGAAGAACTAAAACAATTAAAGGATGATTCTGAGGGAATCTATTACGGAATAGGTGCATATATTACCATGAATACCGAGATGGGTTATCCGGCTATTGCAGGTGTTATGGATGATTCTCCGGCTAAAGAAGCAGGATTGATGACAGGTGACATTATCGTCATGGTTGATGAGACTGCAACCGATGGAATGGAAAGTGTGGATGTTGTCAAACTGATAAAGGGTGAAGAAGGTACATTTACTCATATTACAGTTGCGCGTGGAGAAAATAACGAAATATTTGAATTTGATGTTGAACGTCGAAGAGTGGAGTCGCCGACAGTTAATCAGAAGATGTTAGATGATAATATCGGATATATCCAGGTGACTGAGTTTGATACTGTAACTGCCGATCAATTTACAGAGGCACTTGCTGTGTGCAAAGGATCGGGAGCCAGGGGTATTATTATTGATTTACGTAGTAATCTTGGAGGCAATTTGGATGCGGTTGTTGATATGTGCAGACATATTTTGCCTGAGGGATTGATTGTATATACCTGTGATAAACATGGAGAGAGGGAAGAATACACAAGTGATGGCAGCCACGAACTTAAACTTCCTTTAGTGGTACTTACGAATGGATATTCTGCCAGTGCTTCCGAGATCATGACAGGTGCCATTAAGGATTATGGTATAGGAACTATTGTCGGAACGACAACGTATGGGAAAGGTATTGTACAGAAAGTTGTATCGTTGTCGGATGGTTCTGCTGTGAAATTGACGGTGAGCAAGTATTACACACCTAAAGGAACTTGTATTCACGGTACCGGTATCGAGCCTGACATCGAAGTGGAATTTGATGCTGATGCTTATTATGACAAGCAGACAGATAATCAGTTGGATGCTGCGATAAAAGAAATTCACAGAAAATGGGAAGAAGAAAATTGAACGAACAAATGTTCTAAAATGTGTAGACAAAACCATTGTATGGTGGTACGCTTGAATGCGTAGGCATAATACAATGGTTTTATTTATTTGGTGAGAAATATGGAATTTAAGCTACATTCGGAATATCAACCTACAGGCGACCAGCCTCAGGCTATTGAAGAACTTGTTAGAGGATTTAAGGAGGGTAACCAGGCACAGACACTGCTTGGAGTAACAGGCTCGGGCAAGACTTTTACAATGGCCAATGTTATTGCGGCTCTTAATAAGCCTACTCTTATTATTTCGCATAATAAGACGCTTGCCGGACAGTTATATAGTGAGATGAAGGAATTTTTCCCGGAGAATGCAGTTGAGTATTTTGTGTCCTATTATGATTATTTTCAGCCGGAAGCATATATCCCATCATCTGATACATATATTGCCAAGGATTCATCTATCAATGATGAGATAGATAAGCTGCGTTTGTCGGCGACCGCATCACTTAGTGAAAGAAGAGATGTTATTGTAGTATCAAGTGTCAGCTGTATATATGGATTGGGTAGTCCGGATGATTATAAAGAATTGATTGTATCATTACGACCCGGACAGATAAAAGACAGAGATGAAGTCATTCGTGAGCTGATTGGTATACGTTATGAGAGAAATGACAATGATATTGAGCGTGCATCTTTTAGAGTACGCGGTGATTGCGTAGAGATATATCCTGCTCAGGGAGGAGATTATCTGATTCGCGTTGAATTTTTCGGTGATGAAATAGACAGGATATCTGAAATAGAACCTGTGACAGGAAAGATGCATTCAACGCTTGAACATATAGCAATCTTCCCTGCATCACATTATGTAATATCACCCGATAAGATAGCCCAAGGTTGCGAAAGAATAGAGAATGAGCTATCAGAGAGAATTCAGTATTTTAAGGGTGAGGATAAGCTTATTGAGGCACAGAGAATTGCCGAGAGAACGAATTTTGATTTGGAGATGTTACGCGAGACGGGATTCTGCTCGGGAATAGAGAATTATTCCGGACCGCTCGGAGGTAGAAGCAGGGGTGAGACACCGCTTTGTTTAATGGACTATTTCGATGATTTTCTGCTGATTATAGATGAGAGTCATATTACGATACCTCAAATAGGCGGAATGTATGCCGGAGACAGATCGCGCAAGACCACATTGGTTGATTATGGTTTCAGACTGCCATCTGCAATGGATAACAGGCCCTTAAGCTTTGAAGAGTTTGAGAATCATCTTGATCAGATAATGTTTGTTTCGGCTACACCCGGAGAATATGAAGAAGAGCATGAATTGTTAAGAGCCAGACAGGTAATCAGACCAACAGGATTATTGGATCCCGAAGTGAGTGTGCGTCCGACAAAAGGTCAGATTGATGATTTGATTGGTGAGATTCGTAAGACAACGGAAGCGGGTAATAAAGTATTGATTACAACGCTTACCAAACATATGGCGGAAGATTTGACCGATTATCTAAAAGAAGTCGGAATAAGAGTCAGATATTTACATGCGGATATTGATACTATGGAACGGGCACAAATAATAAGAGATATGAGACTTGATGTGTTTGATGTGCTGGTAGGTATAAATTTGCTTAGAGAAGGATTGGATATTCCCGAGATAAGTTTGGTAGCAATACTTGATGCTGATAAGGAAGGATTTCTTAGATCGTCAACGTCTCTTATTCAGACAATAGGAAGAGCCGCCAGAAATAGTGACGGACGTGTCATAATGTATGCAGATATGATTACGGATTCGATGAGAACTGCTATTGAGGAGACAAAGAAGCGTCGAACGGTGCAGATGGAATATAATGAGAAACATGGCATTACACCAACGACCATCAAGAAAGCAGTCAGAGAACTGATTAGTATTACCAAGGAAATTGCAGCAGATCAGGTGCGATTCGAGAAAGATCCCGAGAGTATGTCCTTGGATGAATTAAAGAAGCTTGCAGCCAAGATTGAAAAGCAAATGCGCAAAGCAGCAGCTGAACTTGATTTTGAGACTGCAGCAACGTTGAGAGATCAGATGATAGATATAAAGAAGATGATGGAAGATGTGGGAAAAGATGAGTAACGATATTAAGATAAGACCAAAAGAGTATATCAAGATAAGAGGAGCTGCGGAGCATAATCTAAAGGGTATTGATGTAGATATTCCGAGAAATCAGTTCGTTGTATTGACAGGATTGTCAGGTTCGGGTAAGTCGTCTCTTGCATTTGATACGATATATGCCGAAGGACAGCGTAGATATATGGAATCAATATCCAGCTATGCAAGACAATTCTTAGGACAGATGGAAAAGCCGAATGTTGAATTGATAGAAGGTCTTTCACCGGCTATTTCAATTGATCAAAAATCAACCAATCGTAATCCGAGATCGACAGTCGGAACGGTAACGGAGATATATGATCATTTCCGTTTGTTGTATGCACGAATTGGTATACCACATTGTCCGAATTGCGGAAAAGTGATATCAAAACAGACAGTCGATCAGATGACAGATGCTATTATGGCACTTGATGAAGGTTCAAAGATACAGTTGCTGGCACCTGTTGTAAGAGGTAAAAAGGGCAGACATGAGAAAGTATTGGAACGTGCCAGAAAGAGCGGTTATGTCAGAGTACGAGTAGACGGTAATCTTTATGATTTGTCCGAAGAAATAGAACTTGATAAGAATATTAAACATAATATAGAAGTAATCGTCGATAGACTTGTTATTAAAGAAGGAATAGAAAGCCGTCTGAGTGATTCGATAGAGAATGTTCTTGACCTTAGCGACGGCTTGCTGTTGGTTGATGTTGTCGGAAAAGACAGCCTTAATTTCTCTGATAGTTTTGCCTGTCCTGATTGCGGGATAAGTGTTGATGAGATTGAACCGCGTAGTTTTTCATTTAACAATCCGTTTGGAGCATGCCCGGATTGTTTTGGTCTGGGATACAGGATGGAGTTTAATCCGGATTTGTTGATTCCTGACAGAACACTGTCTATTCATGAGGGCGCAATATCTTGCATGGGATGGCAGTCCTCTAATCGTCCGGGAAGTTTTGCATATGCCATTTTGGAATCTATGGCCAAAGCATTCAAATTCTCGTTGGATACTCCGTTTGAGAAATTGTCTGCAGGCATACAGGATATGTTGATTTATGGCAAGGGTGCCAAGGAAGTGATTGTTCATTATGAAGGTCAAAGAGGTGTGGGCGATTACCCTATTACATTCGAAGGTCTCGTAGACAATATGATGCGAAGATATAGAGAGACCGGTTCGGATATGATGAAGCAGGAATACGAAGAATATATGAGTATTACTCCGTGTCCGACTTGTGGCGGAATGCGACTTAAACGAGATTCGCTTGCAGTAACGATTAAGGATAAGAATATTTATGAAGTAACGTCGATGTCAATTGGCGAACTTCAAAAATTCATGAACAGTTTGGAGCTTAATGAGACTCAGCAGATCATCGGTAAGCAGGTGTTAAAAGAGATAAATGCGCGTGTGGGATTTTTGATGAATGTAGGTTTGGATTATCTGACACTTGCCAGAAGCGCATCTTCGTTGTCCGGTGGTGAAGCACAACGTATCAGATTGGCAACTCAGATTGGCTCGGGTTTGTGCGGAGTATGTTATATCTTGGATGAGCCAAGTATCGGACTTCATCAAAGAGATAATGATAAATTGTTGGCAACACTCAAATCTTTGCGTGATTTGGGAAATACACTTCTTGTTGTTGAACATGATGAAGATACTATGAGGGAAGCTGATTATATAGTGGATATCGGCCCGGGAGCCGGTAGCCATGGAGGTGAAGTGGTTGCTGTCGGTACGGCAGAAGAGATTATGCAGGTACCTGAGTCTGTGACAGGACAATATTTAAGCGGGGCAAGATGTATACCTGTTCCGAGTGTTCGAAGGACACCGACAAATTGGCTTAAGATAAAAGGTGCAGCTGAGAACAACCTCAAGAATGTGGATGTAGATATTCCTTTGGGAATAATGACATGTGTGACAGGTGTGTCGGGCTCGGGAAAAAGTTCGCTTATTAATGAAATTCTGTATAAGAGTCTTGCAAAATCACTTAATAGAGCAAAGACTATTGCGGGTAAACATACAAAGATAACGGGAATAGATAAACTGGATAAGGTAATTGATATTGATCAGTCGCCTATCGGCAGAACTCCGAGATCTAATCCCGCAACATATACGGGCATGTTTGATTTAATCAGAGATCTTTTTGCCGGGACTGCTGATGCAAGAGCCAGAGGATATGCGAAAGGACGATTCTCTTTTAATGTAAAAGGAGGGCGATGTGAGGCGTGTTCCGGAGACGGTATCGTAAAGATTGAGATGCATTTCTTGTCGGATGTATATGTTCCTTGTGAGATATGCAAAGGAAAGAGATATAACAGAGAGACTCTGGAAGTCAGATATAAGGGCAAGAATATATATGATGTGCTGGATATGACAGTAGAAGAGGCTATGTCTTTCTTTGAAAATGTACCAAAGATTCATAATAAGGTTAAGGCCTTATATGATGTAGGATTGGGCTATGTAAAATTGGGACAACCGTCAACTACATTGTCGGGCGGTGAAGCACAGAGAATAAAGCTTGCAACAGAACTCAGCAAGCGTTCGACAGGTAATACTATATATATTTTGGATGAGCCTACAACCGGATTGCATTTTGCGGATGTGGATAAATTAATAGAGATATTACATAAGTTAACGGAAGCGGGAAATACGGTTGTGGTAATTGAACACAATCTGGATGTAATAAAAACAGCTGATTATATTATTGATTTGGGACCGGAAGGCGGTGACAAAGGAGGAACGATAGTTGTAACAGGTACTCCTGAAGAAGTTGCAAAGTGTTCACGCAGTTATACCGGAAAATATATCGGTAAGATGCTTGATAAAGCAAAAGAAAAAAGTAAATAAGGTTAAAAACTAACGGATTCATGCCGATATAAAAGTTAAGTATATGTGGCTTAAAAAGATAAAAGTTTATTAAGATGCACAAAATACTCTTTTCTATAGGCATGAATTCTTGTATAATACTATAGGAATTTTAGTTTTATACCTAGAAAGGGGTAGAAAAATGCAAGCCACAGATATAGGAATTGATTTAGGTACAGCAAGTATTTTAGTATACATCAGAGGCAAGGGAGTAGTTCTTAAGGAGCCTTCTGTTGTAGCATTTGATAGAGATACTAATAAGATAAAAGCAATCGGAGAGGATGCACGTCTTATGCTTGGTAGAACACCGGGCAACATTATTGCAGTCAGACCTCTTCGTCAGGGTGTTATTTCTGACTATACCGTTACAGAGAAGATGATGAAATATTTCATTCAGAAAGCGGTTGGCAGAAGATCTCTTCGTAAGCCACGTATTGCGGTATGTGTACCAAGCGGTGTTACGGAAGTAGAGAAAAAAGCCGTTGAGGATGCTACATACCAGGCAGGAGCAAGAGAAGTTGGTATCATTGAAGAGCCAATAGCAGCTGCTATCGGTGCAGGTATCGATATTTCAAAGCCATGCGGTAATATGATTGTTGATATAGGTGGTGGTACTACAGATATTGCTGTTATTTCACTTGGCGGTACTGTTGTAAGTACATCTATCAAGATTGCCGGCGATGATTTCGATGAAGCAATCGTAAGATATATGAGAAAGAAATATAATCTGTTAATCGGTGAGCGAATGGCAGAGGATATTAAGATAAATATCGGTTCGGCATACAAGAGAGCAGAGCCTGCATATTATGATGTAAAGGGACGTAATCTTGTTACAGGTTTGCCGAGAGTACTTAAGATTTCCAGTGAAGATACAGAAGAAGCACTTAAGGATACAACATCTAAGATTGTTGAAGCAATTCACAGTGTTTTGGAGAAGACTCCACCGGAACTTGCAGCAGATATTGCAGACAGAGGTATTGTACTTACAGGTGGCGGTAGTTTGTTGAACGGTCTTGAGGATCTTATCTGTGCAAAGACCGGTATAACAACAATGACTGCAGAAGAACCAATGACTGCTGTCGCTGTAGGAACAGGAAAGTACGTAGAATTCCTGTCAGGATATAGAGACGAATAATTAGTTTATAGCAAGGAGGGTCTATGTTTAAGGGACTGTACACTGCATACACAGGTATGATCAATGAACAGAACAGAATGGATGTGCTTACCAACAACTTAGCGAATTCCGATACAAACGGATTCAAAAAAGAGGGCGCAACAAGCCAGTCTTTTGACTCTGTCCTTGCCATTAAGATAAAGGATGCTTCCGAGAATGCCAATCTTCCGAAGAAAATTGGTATTGCCAATTTGGGTGTAAAAATTGGCGAAAACTATACCGACTATTCACAAGGTTCATTTAAGGTAACCGATAACACATATGATGTTGCTTTGTCCGGAACCGGCTTTTTTAACGTTGAATTTACCAATAAGGCCGGTGAGAAGAGTACAAAGTATACACGTGACGGAGCCTTTGTTGTTAATACACAAGGTTATTTGGTAACAAAGGACGGCGACTATGTTCTGGGCACAAAGGGAAGAATTAAAGTTGATCCCAACAAGAAGGTTGACATTGATTCTCAGGGCAATATTTCTCAGGACGGAGCTTTTGTTGCAACACTTAAGGCTACGGATTTTGAAGATTACAATTATCTTGAACACTATGGTGAGAACTACTATCAACCGGTTGAAGGCGCAAAGACTATCAATGCCGATGTAACATTCAATCAAGGATATTTGGAGACTTCAAATGTACAGGTAGTTCAGGAAATGGTAGAGATGATATCTGTTTCACGTCAGTATGAAAGCAATCAGAGACTTATAACAACGATTGATTCAACTGCTCAGATAGCATCAACTCAGCTCGGAAAGGTATAATTCAAAGTAAGGAGGCATACTTATGGTTAGATCTTTATGGTCGGCTGCAAGCGGTATGATAGCTCAGCAGACAAATGTAGATACAATTGCCAATAATTTGGCTAACGTCAACACAACAGGATATAAGGCAGAAGTTGCCGAATTCAAATCTTTGTTGTATCAAACAATGCAGACAGAGACAACGTCAGCAAACGGTGAGAATAAGCCTATTAGTGCTCAGGTTGGTCTTGGTGTGCGCAATTCATCAATCACATCGGTTTTCAAGCAGGGTTCATTGCTTGCCAGTACTTCGGACACAGCATTTGCTATAGAGGGAGACGGTTTCTTTGCTGTAAGAGGTGAAGACGGTACAACGATGTATACCAGAAACGGTAATTTCAATTTCAATACCGGTACAGGTTCCAATATTGTATTATCTACATCTGATGGTTTGCCGGTTTTGGACAGCAAGGGCAAACCGATTAATATTGATACAAACAGGTACGTTGTGAGTAAACTAACGGTAGATGCAGAAGGTAATTTGAGTTATCCGGATGCAAGTAATAATGCACAGCCAATTGGTATTAAGATTGGATTGTTCCAGTTCAACAATCCGTCAGGCCTTGAGAAAACAAGTGATACATTATATATACCGACGGCTGCATCGGGAAGAGCTTTGAATGAGGATAACACTCCTCGATTGACTAAGAGTAAGGTTATTCAGGGTTACCTTGAGGGCTCAAGTGTACAGGTAGTTGATGAGATGGTCAATATGATTGTTGCCCAAAGAGCATACGAGATGAATTCAAAGGCAATCACAACATCTGATGAGATGATGGAGTTGGCAAATAATCTGAAGAGATAATTTGTGACGTGTGTGTCATAAATATCTTTTGGAGGATAGCGTATGAGTACTATAGATATTAATGGACTTACATCTGTATATTCGGATTATATGAGCGAGACTGCTAAGAACGCTCAGAGCGATAAACTAAAAAGTGTGGCAAAAGGCGATTATTCCAATGCAACTGATGATGAATTAATGGATGCCTGCAAACAGTTTGAGAGTTATTTTTTGGAGCAGGTATTCAAGGAAATGGCTAAGACTGTTCCAACAGGCAATACGGAAGATCAGGCCACTTCCAATCTTGTAGATTTTTTTAAAGACAGTACAATTCAAGAACTTGCATCAAATTCTACAGAGACTAACAGCTTGGGATTGGCGCAGATGCTTTACGAGCAAATGAAGAGAAATATCAACGGTTAAGTGTGAGGTCGCTTTTGGGCGACCTTTCTTTACATTTCATATATATCATGTCTTATAGAGGTTATTATGGAATCATATCAAGGATATATTGATCACTTTTTATTCAAGAATGATACAAACGGATACGGCGTACTTGAATTGGACACAGAGGATGATGACATTATCTGTGTCGGTACCTTTACGGGCATTTCACAAGGCGAGACTATAGAAGTTGAAGGGGAATGGGTAGAACATCCGACGTATGGACCTCAGCTTAAAGTATCATCATGCAAAGTGATTGAGCCGACCGGAATATTGGATATGGAAAGATATCTTGCGAGTGGTGCAATCAAAGGCGTAGGTCCGTCGATTGCAAAAAAGATTATCAAAAAATTCGGAAAAGACACATTTCGAATTATTGAAGAAGAACCTGAACGTTTGGTGGAAATCAAAGGAATCAGTGAGAGAATTGCCATACAGATTGCAACACAGATGGAAGAACGCAGAGAACTGCGTGATACGGTTATGTTTTTGCAAAAATACGGTATAAGCAATAATATGGCGATAAAACTGTTTGAGGTATATGGTATAACAATCAAATCAATTTTGCTGGAGAATCCATATAAACTGGCGGAGGATGTTGACGGTATCGGATTTAGAAAAGCAGATGAGATAGCAACACATGTTGGAATAAAGATTGATTCACAATATAGGTTACAGTGTGGTTTGATATATGTGTTGAACCAGGCTGCAGCAGAGGGACACGTATATTTACCGAAGAATATTTTGCTTGATAGAGCCAATGAATTGATGGGAGTCGGACAGTCTCTTATCGAGAACGAAATCCCCGAATTGATTATGAATAAAAAAATAATCATGAAGAATGAAAGCGGTACGGATAATTGTTATACGGCAATGATGTATTATGAGGAATTGGGATGTGCGAGAATGTTGTCACAACTCAATCTCAGACTTGATAACAGAGACAGTAATACGATAGATGATGAAGTTAACGAAGCAATGGCGGCACTGGATATTGAATTGGATGAGCTGCAACGTGAGGCTGTTATCGGAGCGATAAAGAGCGGTGTATTTATTCTTACGGGTGGTCCGGGCACAGGTAAAACGACGACAATTAATGCAATAATCAACTACTTTGTGTCAAAGAAGAAAGATATTATGTTGGCTGCTCCGACGGGACGTGCGGCAAAACGAATGACAGAGGCTACAGGATATGAAGCCAAGACGATACATCGACTGTTGGAAGTAAGCGGAAATGTTGAGGGCGGTGGAGTTAGATTCGATAGGAATGAAGATAATCCGCTTGAGTGTGATGTTGTTATTATTGATGAAGCATCAATGGTAGATATTCATCTGTTCTATTCATTGCTAAAAGCAATGGTTGCCGGGATGCATCTGATTATTGTGGGTGATGATAATCAGTTACCGAGTGTAGGACCGGGACAGGTACTACATGATCTTATTATGTCTGCAAAATTTCAAAATGTTTGTTTAACAAAGATTTTCAGACAAGCAACTCATAGCGATATTGTTGTGAATGCACATAAGATAAATAAGGGTGAAGAGATACAGTTAGATAATAAGAGCGAAGACTTTTTCTTTCTTGAAAGAAACGACACAAATGTCATATATAAGCATATGGTGCTACTTATTACACAAAAATTGCCCAAGTATGTAAACAGCGATCCGTTTCAAATACAGGTATTGACACCTACCAGAATAGGTAATCTCGGAGTTGAAGCGCTAAATAAAGTGTTGCAGCAATATCTTAATCCGCCTGCTAAAAATAAGAAAGAGCATATGATGGGTGAGACGCTTTTTCGTGAAGGCGACAAAGTCATGCAGATTAAGAATAATTACAATCTCGAATGGGAGATAATGTCATCATACAATATTGCAGCAGATTCCGGCACAGGTGTCTTCAATGGTGACATGGGTGTCATTAAGGAAATAAATACTGCACTCCAAAGTGTAAAAGTGGAGTTTGATGATGGCCGAACGGTACGATATTCTTTTAGCGGTTTGGATGAGCTTGAGTTGTCGTATGCCGTTACAATTCATAAATCACAGGGAAGTGAATATCCTGCTGTGGTTATACCGTTACTTGGTGGACC
Organism: Candidatus Colinaster equi; assembly: GCA_018064425.1. GTDB lineage: Bacteria > Bacillota > Clostridia > Lachnospirales > Lachnospiraceae > Colinaster > Colinaster equi. The sequence goes on from JAGHVF010000030.1 coordinate 32,320, forward strand.
GAGACAGTTGCTTAATCGTAATCTTTTATACACCGGAGTAACCAGAGCAAAGAAATGCGTAACTATATTGGGGAGTAAAGATACGCTAAATACGATGATTCACAATGAATCGGAGAAAATAAGATATACCGGATTAACCTCACGAATAAGAGAAGTAGAAGAAGGAGAATGTGTATAAAAGACTAATTTCTGCCCTTTTTCCGAGAAGATGCGCAATATGCGATAAGGCGATAGAGGAAGGGAAATACATCTGCGCGGAATGTGAGAGGATTGTCCGTCCGATTGATGGTGATACCTGCAGGAAATGCGGTAAACGGCTCAGTGATTCCACTCGTTTGTACTGTTATGATTGCAGCAGAAAAATACATCAATATGACAGAGGTTTTTCCGTATTTGATTATGCACTTGTAAAACAGAGCCTGTATCGCTTCAAATATGCGGGAAGAGCAGAATATGCATGCTACTATGCAAAGGCTGCAAACGATTCGCTGGGTGATGTTCTACGTGAATTGAAAGCTGATGCAATTGTTCCGATACCGATACATCGAAGAAGGCTGGCTATACGTGGATATAATCAGGCACAAGAGTTTGCAAAGAGATTGTCGGAGTATATTAATGTGCCGATTGTGAATGATTATGTAAAACGTCAAAAGGCAACCGTACCGCTGAAGTTATTGGATGAAAAAGAGCGAAAGAATAATCTTATGGGGGCTTTTATAATTGCTCGAAATGATGTAAAATATAATACAATTATACTGGTTGATGACATATATACGACCGGCAGTACTGTAGATGCTGTAGCCAGTGTTTGTCGGTCATCAGGGTGTAGCAAGATATATGTATTGACAATAGCAATAGGAAAAGGACTATAGGAGGGTTTGTCATGAATGTAAGAAACTGCAGAAAATGTAAAAGACTTTTTAATTATGTCGTTGGACCTATTATTTGTCCTGTATGCAAAGATGAGATGGAAGCAGAATTCCAGAAAGTAAAGAAGTATGTTCAGGAGAATCCAAGATGTGATATTCGTACTGTATCTGAGGAGTGTGAGGTTGATCCACAGCAGATTAGAGATTGGGTAAGAGAGGAACGTCTTGAATTTGCCAGCGACAGCGGTGTGGGACTGAATTGTGAGAAGTGCGGTAAATCGATATCTTCCGGAAGATTTTGCCCGGAATGTAAAAGAGATATGACTAATTCGTTTAACAATGCTATTGGCATTGGCAGAGGTACTGCACCGGCAAAAGAGGTTAAGAAGCCTACAAAAGAGAATCCGAAGATGAGATTCCTTGATCAGTAACATTCGGAGTAAGTAATGGTTAATAAAGAAAAAGTAATACTAATGACGAAACTTGCGGCATATGAGCAAGGCGAAGGACGTAAAGTGATACCGATTGCCAATTACTTTAGAAGTGATTATATCGGACTTCAGTTGCTGCGTTCCTTTGTTGCGGGGACTATTGCTTTCTTTGCGATTGTAGCAATATTGATATTCTATAATTTTGAGAAGATTATGCAGGATGTCTACAATACCGATATGCTGGCTTTTGCCAAGAAAATAGGAATCATATACGGAATATGCATGGTGATATATTTGGTGATTTCTTATATCTTGGCGGTATACAGATATGGAAAGGCGAAAAGTAGTATAAAGACTTATTATGCCAATCTGAAAAAGCTGAATAAGTTTTATGAATAGGTAGAGAAATGTCGAGTTTTATTGAAGTAAAAGAGTCTGCAAAAAGAATATATTCTAAATATGATGCGTACATCAATCCGATTTTGAAGTTTTTGCTGGCAGTAATTGTTTTGTCGGTAATTAATGCAAAAATGGGATATATGACAAAGCTTGATAACATTGTAATTGTTCTTGTTTTGGCACTTGTATGTTCATTTATGCCGATGCAGATAATGGCTGTCATTACGGGCTTGTTTATGTTATTGCATATGTATGCATTGACTGTGGAATGCGCAATAGTGGGAGGAATACTGTTTTTCCTCATGTTTTTGCTTTATGTGCGATTCGCTCCAAAGGAGACAATAGTGGTGTTGTTAACACCGATATTGTTTTTGCTTAAGATTCCGTACGTCATGCCGATAGCCATGGGATTAATTGGTGGTCCGGCTTCAATCATTTCTGTGACTTTTGGTGTAGTCATTTCATATCTGGTTGAATTTGTTTCATCCAATGCATCTACGCTGGATCATGTTGAAGATGGCAATATGATTAGCAGATTGCGTATGATAGTAGACGGATTGTTAGCAAACAAGTCTATGTTTATTATGATTGTTGCTTTTGCTGTTACATTGTTATTGGTCAATGTAATCAGAAGAAGATCAATCAATTTTGCATGGACAATTGCAATAGTATCCGGTGTGATATGTAATATCGTAATGTTGCTTATCGGTGATTTGGTATTTGAAGTCAACTATTCGGTTGGTGGATTATTGATAGGTAATGTCATTGGCGGATTGCTGTGTTCAATATTACAGTTTTTCAATTTCCATCTTGATTATCAAAAGGTTGAGAATCTTCAGTTTGAAGATGATGAATATTATTATTATGTGAAAGCGGTTCCTAAAGTTGCTGTAGGAGTACCGAATAAGAAGGTGAAGAAGATAAATCCTAACAGACCACCTCAGCCGCAGTCACATAACGGTACAGCACGAACTGTACGAACAGCGAACGGAACAACGAGGACAATTAGGAAATAGAGTTAATAGTAGCAATGGAACAGATTAAGTATTTTGCAGAGAGATATTTATCCAATCTGCATATTCCAACAATTCAAATATCTGACATTGTCGAGATTCTGATTATATCATTTATGGTATATCACATTATGGTATGGATTAAGAATACCAAGGCATGGTCGCTGTTAAAGGGTGTCGTTGTAATTATGGCATTCGTACTTATTGCCGCCATTTTTGAGATGAATACCATAATATGGATTGTCAAAAATGCATTTTCTATTGCAGTTATCGCAATTGTAATCGTATTACAACCTGAATTACGAAGAGCTTTGGAAGAATTGGGAAGAAAGAATTTCTTTTCTTCTTTTATTCGTATTGACAGTAAAGCTGAGACGGGATTATTTTCCGATATGACCATTCGTGAGATAACAAGAGCATGTATGGATATGGGTAAGGTACGTACAGGTGCCCTTATTGTTGTGCGTCAAACGGATAGTCTTGATGAGTATGAGAGAACAGGAATAGCAATTGATGGTATAGTTACCAGCCAGTTACTTATTAATATTTTTGAACATAATACGCCGCTTCATGACGGCGCTGTAATAATATGCGGAGACAGAATTACTTCAGCTACATGTTATCTGCCACTGTCTGATAATATGATGCTTAGCAAAGATCTTGGTACAAGACATCGTGCGGGTGTCGGAATGACAGAATCGACGGATGCAATGGTTGTTATTGTTTCTGAGGAAACCGGAGCTACGAGTGTTGCATACAAAGGCGAATTGTACAGAGATTTGGATGCCGAAGAATTGGAAATGAAGTTAGAGAGTATACAGAATAAGCATTCAGAGGAGAAGAAGAGATCCATCTGGAAGGGAAAGGGAGGCAAAAATGAGAAAAAAGCTGACCAATAACCTGGGATTGAAGATACTTGCTGTTCTGTTTTCAGCATGCCTATGGATAATAGCGATCAATATCAATGATCCTGTTACACAGGATAGCTATAACGTGTCTGTGAAGATGTTAAATATGGCTACATTAACATCTGCGGGAAAATATGTAGAAGTGCTTGATAATACTGACAGTATTCGTGTTACTGTGCGTGGCAGTCGTAATGTGCTTACTAATTTTTCCGGAGAGAATATTGTTGCTACAGCTGATTTGACAAAGATGGAAGAAGACGGAATGGTTCCGATCGAACTTAGTACAACAAAGATTAGTGATAAGATTGAGAGTATTCGTTCTGATAAGCAGTATGTATATGTTAATGTTGAGAATATCAGTAAGCAGCAGCTTCCGATTACTGTAAATGTTCAGAATGAGCCACAGGAAGGATATATACTTGGCAATACATATGCTGCGCAGAACGTTGTGATTGTATCAGGTCCGGAGTCTGTAGTTAGTAAAATTGATAAAGCGGCGGTTGAGATAAATGTCGACGCTGCCATAAGTGATGTAAATATTTCTTTGCCGATTTTGTTGTATGACGATGAGGGTAATGTGGTTGATATGTCCAAGATTACAATGAGTAAGAATGAAGTATCAACAACGGCTTCAATTCTTGAGACGAAAGAGATACCGATTAATTGTACATATGCAGGTAGTCTGTTAGATGGATATATTGTTACAGGAAAGGTTCAGTGTGAGCCACAGACTGTTACTGTTGCCGCGAAGTCAAATGTAATACGTAAGCTGAATGCGGTTGAAGCTACTGATGCAATAGATATAAGCGGTTGCGATTCGGATGCAAAGGCGCAAATTGATGTTAATGAATACCTTCCTGATGGTGTGAGTGTAGTGAACGGAACAGGAAAAGTGAATGTTACTGTGCATATTGTAAAGGAAGCAGAAGAGGAGATGAATCTGTCAGCAAGTAAGGTTCATATAACCAATGTGCCGGATGGATACAGTGCAAGTCTTGATGAAGATGATGCAAAAATAGCAATATTGGTTGCCGGATTAAAAAGCGAGATAGATACAATCAACGAGGAAGAGTTGGTTGGTGTTGTTGATATTGCGAAATATATGGAAGAAGAGGGTAAACAGACGATTACAAGCGGAACATATAGCATTCCGGTTGACATAACGTTTGGGGAAAATACACGTTTGGCACGTGAATGTAAAGTTCGCGTGAAGGTGAAAGGAGAATAGAATGGCTAGATTATTTGGCACGGATGGTGTAAGAGGAGTCGCTAACGAAGAATTAACTCCGTTGCTGGCAATGCAATTAGGACAGGCAGGAGCTTATGTATTAACAAAAGAGAAAGAGCACAAGCCTACAATTATGGTTGGCTGTGATACAAGAATATCGGGAGATATGCTTGCTAATGCACTTATGGCAGGTGTTTGCAGTGTAGGTGCTAATGCAGTATATGTTGGAGTAATGCCAACACCGGCAGTTGCATATTTGACAAAGAAATACAAAGTTGATGCAGGAGTTGTTATTTCCGCATCACATAATCCTGTTGAATTTAACGGTATCAAATTTTTCGATGGTGAAGGATATAAGCTTCCCGATGAATTGGAAGATGAGATAGAAGCACTAATTAAGAGTAACATGAAGGATGTTATGTTCCCGACAGGTGCACAGGTAGGTAAGATAAAATACAGAACTGATGCAAGAGAAGAGTATATTAATCATTCAATTAAGTCGGTTCCGGTTGATTTGTCCGGCTTAAAGATTGTTGTCGATTGTGCAGAAGGAGCAAGTTATTATACATCGGTTGAGGCATTAAAGGAATTGGGAGCAAATGTAATTGCAATTCATAATATGCCTGATGGAACAAATATTAATGCCAATTGCGGCTCAACTCATATGGAAGAGTTGATGGCTCGTGTTGTATATGAGAAAGCTAACATTGGACTTGCATTTGATGGTGATGCAGATAGACTTTTGGCTGTTGATGAGAACGGACATATGGTAGATGGCGATCAGATAATGGCTATCGTTGGAAATCATATGAGAAGTCAGGGAAAACTTAAGAAGGATACAATTGTTGTAACTGTAATGTCCAATCTTGGATTTACTCTTATGGCAAAGGAAAACAATCTTAAGATTCAGACTACAAAGGTTGGTGACAGATACGTACTCGAGAATATGAAGAAACATGGATATTCTCTTGGAGGCGAGCAGTCCGGACATGTAATTTTCTTAGATGAGAATACAACCGGAGACGGACTTCTAAGTGCTTTGCATTTGTTGCAGGTTATTGTTGAGACAGGTAAGCCTTTATCAGAATTGGCTAAGATAATGACAGTTCTTCCTCAGGCACTTGTGAATGCGCAGGTTCCTAATCATAAGAAAGAGAACTACATGGATTATCCTGAGATTGCAGAAGCTATCGCTACTCTGGAAGCAAAGTTCGCAGGAGAAGGAAGAGTACTTATTCGTCCTTCAGGAACAGAACCTAAGGTTAGAGTAATGATTGAAGGAAAGAACCAGGAAGAGATTAATGAAGATGCTAAGAAATTGGCAGAATTAATTCAAAATACGATGCTATAATACAATATGGCAATAATCCCTTTTTAGTGGTAGAATAGAGATAGAGGGGAAAAACACAAATCGGAGGTATAGACGGTATGGTTAGCCAGAAAGTGGTTATTAAGAATCCTACAGGACTACATCTGAGACCGGCAGGCATCCTATGTAAGGAGGCTATGCAGTTTAAATCGCTAATTACTTTTTCTTTTAGAGAGACTACGGCAAACGCTAAGAGTGTTCTTAGTGTATTGGGCGCTTGTGTTAAGTGCGGTGATGAGATTGAGATAGTTTGTGACGGTGAAGATGAGGCAGATGCTTTGACAGCTTTGGTCACTGCTGTTGAGAATGGCTTAGGAGAGTAAGAGTATTCCCACCCACTTAAGGGTGGGAATTTTTTTGATTAAGGAGAAATATTATGTTGAATTATAAACGTTACAGGAAGAATCCGGTATTGGATTATCCGCAAAGAGAATGGCCAAATAAGGAGATTACAGAAGCACCTATCTGGTGTAGTGTAGATCTTCGAGATGGTAATCAGGCTCTTATTGATCCAATGCAGGTAGAAGAAAAGATTGAATTTTTCAATTATCTTGTAAAGCTTGGATTCAAGGAAATCGAGATTGGTTTTCCTTCTGCCAGCCAGATTGAGTACGATTTCTTACGTCAGTTGGTAGATCGTAAGTTGATTCCTGATGATGTTTGGGTACAAGTACTTGTTCAATGCAGAGAAGAGTTGGTAGAACGTACTTTTGAGTCAATTGAAGGTATTAAAAATGTAATTGTACATATATACAATTCAACATCTACATTACAGAGAGATGTAGTATTTAATAAGGGACGCGAAGAGATAATTGATATTGCGATTGCCGGAACCAGAATGGTAAAGGAGAGAGCAAAGAGTTTCCCCGGAAATATCAGACTTGAGTATAGTCCGGAGAGTTTTACCGGTACAGAAATGGATTTCGCTTTGGAGATATGTACTGCTGTTCAGAAGGAATGGGGTGCAACAAAGGAGAATCCGATAATAATTAATCTGCCATCTACGGTAGAGATGACTACTCCAAATGTTTATGCCGACGAGATAGAGTGGATGAGTACTCATTTTGAAAACAGAGAGAGTATTATTCTGAGTGTACATCCCCATAATGATCGTGGAACTGGCATTGCAAGTTGTGAACTTTCATTGCTTGCGGGTGCACAAAGAGTAGAAGGTACACTCTTTGGTAATGGCGAACGTACAGGTAACTTGGATATTCTTGTTGTTGCATATAATATGTTTTCACAGGGAATTGATCCAAAGCTTGCGATTGAGCATGTTAATGAATCAATTGAAATATATGAAAGATGTTGTAAGATACCGATTCATCCACGTCATCCGTATGCCGGCAAGCTTGTATTTACTGCATTTTCAGGAAGTCATCAGGATGCAATCAATAAGGGCGTGTCTGCAATGAAGGAAAGAGAAAGTGAGATTTGGCAGGTGCCTTATCTTCCCATCGATCCTGCCGATATTGGTCGTGAGTACGAGCCGATTGTTCGTATTAACAGTCAGTCAGGTAAAGGTGGTGTTGCCTTTATTATGGATATATATTTCGGTTACAAGTTGCCTAAGGCAATGCATAAAGAGTTTGCTAATGTTATTCAGAAGATTTCCGAGAAGCAAGGCGAGGTATCTCCTGATGAAATATATGCAAAGTTTGTTGAAGAATATGTTGATCGCAAAGAACCGTTGCACTTTAAGAAACTTAAGGTTGATGATCTTAGCGGTGAGGAAGAGACAAGCTTTGATACAAGAGTAACCGTAACTTATACAGACAATGGCAATGAAAAGACCTTTGAAGCAGTCGGAAATGGACCTATTGATGCTGTTAAGAGAGGTATTCAGGAGACTATGGGTCTTGATATTAAGATTCTGGATTACTCAGAGCATGCACTTGCAGCAGGTTCGAATTCCAAGGCTGCAGCATATATTCATTTACTTGATGTTAATTCCGGTAATGTTACTTATGGTGTCGGAGAGAGCTCGAATATTACGAGAGCATCAGTACGTGCTATTTTCTCTGCACTGAACAGACTCGGATTGCATGAATAAATAATAAGTGGGTTAAGGAGAAAAAATGAAAATTGCAATTGGAAATGATCATGCGGCCGTTGAGCTGCGTGAGGTAATCACCGAGTATCTAAAAGAACTCGGACATGATGTCGATAATTATGGTGCTGCAGCCGGTGAGAAATGTGACTATCCTGCAGTAGGAAAAAAAGTAGGAGAACTTGTTGCTGCCGGCGACTACGATTGCGGTATTTTGATATGCGGAACCGGTGTTGGTATATCAATAGCAGCAAATAAGGTTAAAGGAATAAGAGCAGCGGTTTGTTCGGATACGGCTACAGCAAGATTGGTTAAGCAGCACAATAATGCGAATATACTGGCTTTTGGAGCGCGTATAGTCGGAACGGAATTGGCAAAGGATATTGTTAAGTCGTATCTTGATGCCGAATTTGAAGGCGGTCGTCATCAAAGACGTGTTGACATGATTTCAGCGATGGAAGAATAAGCGAAAGCTTATTCTTTCTTTTGGTTTGGGTATTGAAACGCGCATAATGATTTCTAAAATGTGTGAGGAATAAGAATGATTGAGAAAAACAAAAATAATATTATACTCATTGGTATGCCGGGAGCCGGAAAGAGTACAATCGGTGTATTACTTGCCAAGGCTATAACGTATAATTTTATTGATACGGATATTTCTATTCAACAACGTGAAAAAAATCAGTTATACAAAATAATTGATGAGATGGGTCTGGATGCGTTTATCAAGATTGAGAATGATGTTTTATCTCGACTTGAAGTTGATGGATGCGTAATTGCAACAGGCGGCAGCGCTGTGTATGGGCAGCAGGCAATGGAACATTTGCGCAGCATCGGAACAGTTGTGTATATTAAGCTTGGCTTAGATGAAATTCTGAAGCGCGTAAACAATATTACAACAAGAGGAATAGCCATGAAAAAAGGGATGGCATTGGAGGATGTATACAAAGAGCGTGTTCCGTTATATGAGAAGTATGCTGATATTATAGTTGATGCAGAAGGAACGAGTATAGAAGAGTGCGTTGAAAAGGTAGTTAAGCGTTTGGCCCCTTGACGCATTTGGCCCCTTTTGGTCCCTTGGGGACGGGGGTAGGGGGTCATTTTGTTTCATTATCCTGTGCTAATTCCTTTATTTTCATAATGAGCGTAAAGGAAAGAAAAATATGATTAGAGTGCTCTTTATCTGCTATGGCACTCGTTAGAACTATCGTTGTAAAGTAGGTTATAACTTGGCATAAGTCCGAAAAACTTTGCAAACGGTGACAGACAGAGGGTCACAGGTCTCCGCTCCGCTTCGGTCCGCGCAGAGCTGAAGTCCACCGGACTTCATGCGCCCTCCGTAGAGGGCTAACCGCCTACCGTTTTTGGTAACACCGATGATTAAGTAATATTATATCATTTCGAACATATGTTTGCGATGATGCTATTGGAACTATAATGTGTATGAAAAAATATATACGCATGAAAGCGAGGAACTTAATGAAAAAAGCATTAGCGATTTTATTATGTGCTGTAATGGCAATGTCTTTTGTTGCATGTGGAACGGAAAAAGATAACGTGCAAGTGCAGAATAGTACTAATGAAATTGAAAATAGTAATATAGATGCAAGTGACAGCGTTGCACCTATAGCTGAGGACAAAAGTGAAAGTGACCTAATCATTGGTTCTTGGTACGATGAGGAAAATGATTGTACTTTTGAGTTTGTGGATGATAAGCATGTCAAACTTTACTTAGTGGGTGGAACACTTGATGCTGAGTATTTGCTATCAGAAAGTATGATGACTATTTCAGCTGGAGATGAAAATGACAAGTTTGATGTTGTATTAGAAGATAGTAAGTTGGAATTAATGCATCAGGGAGATGACTTCAAATATAGTTTTGTTAGATGTGAGAGTACAGTAAATAAAGATTCTCTTTCAACTAGTGAAAAGGTGTTTGAAATCTGCGTTGTTGATGATAATACAGCAGATATTGCTGTGTTTAATGCAGATGATAATTCAAATTGGTCAATACATTTTGACGATTCTTTCACGCTATATTATGGTGATTTAGGTCAAGGGTATGAATGCAATCTATTTAGAGAGAATGATGTAGTAGACACATTTAATATAGTAAATGCTCAGAATGCGAAAATAATTCATTTGAAGACTTCTTATATTGATTTTAATAGTATTAAGGAATATGGATATACTGATGAAGACCAAAATGTTTATCACAGTTATGCTCCTTCAGAAGTTATGGTTAATAAAATAAGTGTATCTGAGGATGTAGTCGAAAACAGTAATCCTAGAACTGAAGATGAAAAAATGAATGATATTAATACTGATACTCTGCCTTTGGTGGGAGTGAAGTATTTCTGTGACGGTGATACTTGGGGGGCTTCAGAGCTTGTTCTTAAAGGAGCAGATGCAAATGGTTTGCCTACGAAAATTGTTATTTCTAATAGTGGTGATTCAGTATCTGGACTGGAACTAAATGGCACTTTTTCAATAAAAATTACAGAATATATTGAATCAGACAATACATTAATAGGTAGGTTTGTTGGAGTTGACCATGATACAGTTAAAGGTGAATTTGTATCTGGTAATGGTGATAGACTTATAATCCAAATTGACTAATAGAATCTTTTTATAGATAAGAAAAATCAAGTTTAATGAAATAAACAAATTCAGATTTCATGAATGAAAGAGTGGTGGATAAATGGATGATATTATTTCAAAATTAAAGGATAAAGACGAGAGAGTTGCATATGAATATGCCAAGATGATTGGCGCTGAATCCGCAGAATCTGATAAGTACTTAAAATATGTTCATGATTTTTCAAATATGTTGGAGGACAGTAATTCTTATGTGAGAGCAAGAGCGTTCTTCTTGATTTGTAACCAGGCAAGATGGGCTAACGACGGTCAGATAATGGAAGTATTTGAAAGAATGAGCAGTCTCTTGTATGATTCAAAACCAACGGTGGTTAGGCAATGTTTGGGAGCATTACATGAGGTTATTCTATATAGACCGGAAATGGCAGATGTCATTAGTGAAGCGGTTGGCAGGATTGATGTTAATAAATATAAAGACAGTATGTCACCGCTAATAAGAAGAGATATAGAAGCTCTGGTTGCATTAATTCGATAGTTTGATGCAACTGCTGGTTGCGTAAATCATTCAAAAAGCATACTGAGGTTGGTGTAAGAAAAAAAGGGAACATGGTAATCTATTTTTGCGACGCGGAGCAAAGAAATTTTGTTGAGAAGTTAAAGGAGACCAACTATGAGTTTAGGAAGAAATTTACAATATTTACGTCAACTTAGTGGAAATATGACACAGGAAAGCCTGGCAGAAAAAGTGAAAGTAAGCCGTCAGACGATTTCAAAATGGGAGATGGATGCGGCTAATCCAGAGATGGAAAAAGCGCTTGAACTATGCAA
>JAGHVF010000044.1 GCA_018064425.1 Candidatus Colinaster equi
TGTTTATAGGTATGATTATGCAGATAGTTGATATGTTGGCGCAGGTTGTTCCAAATTGGATTATTACTTTCTGATAGGGTGAATGAATTTACACCGATATAAATTTTTCAAAATGTATTTACCCATTGATAAGTGACAGAAAGTGGATACTTTGGAAAACATAAAATAAGGAAGAGGTGAATGTACCTCTTCCTTATTTTTTTTGACCCTTTAACCCCGTCCCCAAGGGATCATAGTGTATTAACTCTTTTGGCAGAAAATCAATTAGTGTCTGTTCGAGTTTTTCCGGAATTATAGGCTTTGAAAGATAAGAATCAAAACCAAGTTCAATATATTTTTGCTCCGAACCGGAAATAGCGTTTGCCGTAAAAATGATAGTAGGAGTTGTTTTGTTTGGACCATCGCTATTTCGAAGCTTCTCAAAGGTCTCCAGACCGTCCATATCCGGCATCATATGATCAAGATAAATGATATCATACTTATTCTTTTGACACATTTCCAAACAATTCTTTCCGCTGTCGGCTACATCAACATTTACCTTTGTCTTTTTTAGAAGTGCCTTTAATACTGTCAAATTGACAGCAACATCGTCAACAGAAAGAATGTGGGCATCAGGCGCAGTAAAGTTCGGCGTGTGGTTCTTTTCCTCTGAATTTGAAACGTTCTTATTCAGACATAAATATGTATTATCAATAGCAGTCTGCGGCAGGAAAACAGTTACTTTGGTGCCCTTTGTGAATTCGCTTTCGACATCGATAGTTCCGTTCATAGCAGTAACCAGATATTTTACAATACTCATACCAAGGCCGGTGCCTTCGATGGAAGCATTTCTCTTTTCATCTATTCTGGTAAATTTGTCAAATAATTTATCAATATCTTCGGCACGCATTCCGATACCGGTATCAGCCACAACAACTTTAAGCCCGTCGCAGCCATCTATATTCTCCCAGGAAACAGTAAATGAAACAGAGCCCGTGTCTGTGTATTTACAGGCATTGGAAATCAGATTAATAATAATCTGACGAATCCTTACAGAATCACCTAAAAGAACCGAAGGGATATTAGCGGCTATATTTTTATTGACATAGAGACTTTTGTTAGCAGCACGTTCTTCTAATACATTGATTAGGTCTGCAAGTATGTCGGCAGTATTATATTGGGTAGGGATGATATCCATTTTTCCTGCTTCGATTTTGGAAAAGTCTAGAATATCATTAATAATTCCGAGCAGGAATTCACTTGAATTTTTGATTGCTTTTGCGTACTCGGTAATATCCTTTGTGGGGCTTTCTCTAAGAATCATCTCATCCATACCCATAATGCTGTTTATTGGAGTTCTTATTTCATGAGACATATTGGCAAGGAAGTTGGACTTGGCTTCATTGGCCAGTTCGGCATCCTTGGCACGCAGTGTTGCATCACGTATTTTTGTGGTTTCGGAAGCAAAGTCGGAAACCAAAAGCACCATCATAATTATACAAAACAGAGCAGTAGGGTTAGGGAAAGAAGCGGAAAAATAGTATGCAATTAATATGAGCTGCATGGGGATTACCACAAGCATAATTGTTCCCACAAGGCGATATTCGGCAAATTTTCCGTTACGGATATCTTTGATAATTCCAAAGCAAATAATCCCGAAAGGAAGCAGGAATAATGGAATTGATGCAAAGAGAATGGTAAAGGAATCAATTAAACCTGTGAAAATCAATATATCTCCCACAACAATCATAATCATAAGAAATACGGTGATACCAAGATAAAGCCTTTGGCGTCTGTGTTTTTGATAGTTATTCAAATAGAACATATAGGATATCCAGGTTAGGACACCGAATATGAAACTAAAATCGAATATATAAGAAAGATTTGGGAAGTAAAGCTGTCTTATAAAGGATTCACTAAGCAGATAGAGCGATGTATTAAGCATTGATAATGCAAGCCAAATGCTGGACATAACAATACGCTTTGAAAAATAGACAGTAATACTTGTTATTAAAAGTATTATCGCAATCGCAGCCATAATGAATTCTAAAAGAAGAGGAAGAGCTTCGGATTGCATATAGTGGTGCCAGATGCCGTCAAGTGTACCAATAAGGGTAGAGGTGTGGTGACCTGAAAAGAGATATTTTCCAATAGTCTCTATTCTAAGAACACCTCCTGCATCGGAATCATCCAGGGGTGCAAAAACGTATCTACTGATACTGTCAGACTTTGGCCCAAAACTGTCAGGACCGCCGTGAGCCATTCTAAGCTCTCCGTTAATGTATATTTTTATTTCCTGCATGGATGATCTGGTAGAGATAAAAGAACCGTAAGGAATAGTCTTTGGAAGAGTATATTCCAAAATACAGGGAGTCATTGCTTCACATTTGAGTTTACCGTTAGAAGTTAGTGGACCGATATTTTCCGAATGGCCATCGGGAAAAATTCTTGTCCAGTCACCGTCCAATTCCACAGCATAACGGAAAGTGTCGGGATTCTCGGGATTTCTTATTTCCGCAATAATGATTCCCACAACGGTAAAAAGCATTATGATAATTAAAATGGCTTTTAATATCAGATTAAATTCTTGTCTGTTCTTATGGTTATGCACTTGCATCCAAAATCTCCTTGATTGGTGCGAACGACTATAGAACTGCTTATTTCATATATTATCAGTATATGACATTAAAGTGAAGTCCGAGAACGCGGAATGGACCATTGGGGACGGGTTAGGAGGTCAAAATGGACCTCAAGATGATTGAAGCTATATAGTATTTAGGATGCCATTTTGCTATAATGTTGAAGGAATATTGCATATTAACAAAGAAAAAGGATACACAATATGAAAAATAAAAGAAATGTGAATTCATGGAATGCGATAAAAAACAAAGGACATGTGGTAAAGGCAATTGCGTTAATCATGTGCTTTGTGCTCTTTATTACATCGGTTGATATAACTGCTATGGCTTTTACGGGTGATGAAGATCCTGATACCAATATAGTTGAAGTCACTCAATTGAATGATGTGGAAGCGGAATCACAAACAGAAGTCACAGTTGAAGGAACTGAAGAGACTGAAGAGACACTTGAGGAGTCGACGACAGTTGAAGAGACTGAAGAGACACTTGAGGAGTCGACAGCAGTTGAAGAAACTGAAGAGACTCCTGTGAAGTCAATATCAGAAAAAAACAAAGGCAAGTTAAAACTTGCAAGTAAGAATGATACGAACAGAATTATCAAAATCAATGGCGTAGGCGAAGAAGTAGCTAAAGTAGTCGAGACCGGTGCCCCTTTCACTAATGTTCAGGGTGCTATAGATGCGGCAACCGATGGCCAGACTGTTAGGTTGGTTAAGGATACTAACGAAAGTGTAACTGTGTCGGGAAAAAACATAAGACTTGATTTGAACGGATATATATTAAAGGGTACAGATAGTGCACGTGTTATTTCAATTAGTAATGGTGCAACATTATCGATCGAAGACAGCAACGCTACGTCTGTACACTATTTTGTATATTCCGATAACAGTGCATGGACATTGTCGGAAAATGCTTCCGGAGCAGTTGACATTGCGGATTTTGGCAGAAAGACTGCAAACAGTGGTATTACTATTGTTAAAGTCACCGGCGGATGTCTCCTCGGTGGTTATTCGCCAAGCGGTGGTAGTGTGAACATAGACGGCAAAAACGGTAGTGCGTCATTTTCCATGAATGGTGGCAATATCGTGGGTAGTAGAGGACATCATGGAAGTGCTGTGTATGTAGACGGTACCGGTACCGGTGGTAATGCAAGCTTTAGTATGAATGGCAACAGTAAGATTGTAGGTTGCAAAGCAGATGGCAATGGTTGCGTGTATGTAAACGGTACCGGTGGTAATGCAAACTTTAGTATGAATGGCAACAGTGCAATCATTGGTTGTACAACAAAAGAGAGTGGTGCCGGAATTTTTAATTATAATGCAGTTAGTTCCATGAATAATAATTCGAAGATAGTAGAAAATGTTTCTTTGATGGCCGGAAGATATGGTGGCGGTGTATATACGAACAAAAGCTTTAGTATGGCAGATAATACCGTAATCGCTAATTGTCAGGCTGAAAAAGGTGGTGGCGTATGGGTTGATTGCGGTAATTTCAATATGGCCGGTAGCAGTACAATCAAAGGATGTACTGCTACAATAGATGGCGGTGGAATATGCGCCTGCAATGCTACTGAATTCAATATGTCTGCTAATAGCAAAGTTACCGATTGTACAGCAGGAAATGGTGGCGGTGGTGTCTATAGCTACCACTGCCCTTTCATAATGAGTGGTAACAGTTCAATCAGCAACAATACAGCGAAAGTTAATTTTACTACACCAATCAGTGGTGGAGGTGTGTGTATTGAAGGTGGCACTTTTAAGATGACAGGAGGAACAATCAGCGGTAATACATCTACTCAGGATGGTGGCGGATTGAACATATATAAAAACAATGATGGAATCACGTTGGGTGGCACTGCTAAGATTACCGGCAATAAAAAGGGTGATGCGAACAATAACCTCTATCTGCCGGCCGGAAAAACTGTAAATATTGATACGAGTACAGTTGAAACAGGCATGACTGTTGGCGTAACAACTGCAACTGCACCTACAGCGAGTACACCCGTAGCGATAACAGGTGATAATGGTGCAGATTATAGTAGTTATTTCACAAGTGATAATTCAGCGTACTTTGTTAAGAATGACAGTAATGTTTTAAAACTAGCAAAGAAAGCAAAAGCGCAACACACAGTTGTTGCACCAAAAGCACGTAATCCTATTTATAATGGCAACGAACAGGTACTCATTTCGCCAGGATCATGTTCGACAGGTACTATAAAGTATAGTCTGAATGGAACAACATATTATGAATCTGTAAATTCGATTAAGCAGGCGGAAGTAGGTACATATACTGTATATTATAAAGTTGATGGTGATGATAGCTATGAGGCATACGGACCTAAAACTATTACAGCTAAGATAGTTAAGCAGACGAAGCCTACTCCACAGCCGACACCTGAATCAAGCGAACCTGAATCACAGTCATCATCTGAGTCGAGTGATTCGGATTCACAGTCGGATTCACAATCTACAATACCTGTGGTTCAATATGCTGAGACAGGAAAAACTATTAAGAATTACGTTGAAAATAATCCTACAGGAAGTAAAATGCCGCTTCCGTATATATCCACAGATGTAAAGAAAGTCGGATGGAAGACAATTGATGAAGCACTTGATGCACATAAAGCTAAATTTAAGAAAAAAGCTATTGGAACATTGAGTATTAAGATGAACGGAAATACGACGGTAGATACGAAACTTATTATTAATGCACATAGCAAGAAGATACCTCTGGCCTTCCTGCTTGATGATGACGTGACTATTGGAATTCCTGTTGCCAATTCAGTTCTCAGTAATCAGGCAAAAGCCGAAAAAGCAACATATTTTAATATATCTGCGATGACAACTGCGGAGGCAGTAAGCATTAAGAAAGCGCATCCCGGATTGTTACCTTCGGATATTGCGGCAATAGGTGGAAACGAGAATACACCGGTTGTACTGATACTTTGCTCAAATGATAAGCTTAGCACGAAGAAGTCACACCTTATAACAATTTCGTTTAATGCAGCGAAAGCAGGCTTTAAGAAAGGTGCAAAGGTATATCTTTATTCCGGTACATCAAAGAACGGTGTAGTAATGTATAAGTCGGGCAAAGTAGATAAGAACGGACTGGTAACCTTCTCTGTTCCTATGGTAAACAATTACTGGACCATCGGTAGCGTTGGACCTCGGAAAATGGCCCATTGACCCCTTGCGAATGGACTCTTGGGGAATGGAACCTTGCGATTAATTTTTTTCATTGATAGGGGAGATATCATTATGGCTAGAGGAACCAATCAGAAATTCAAGTTATATCATCTAAAAAATATTATGGTAAATAAGACGGATGATACACATGCATTAACTATGCCGCAAATACTTGCCGAACTTGAAAAATACGAGGTTTCGGCTGAGCGAAAAAGCATATATACGGATTTGCGGGACCTTGAAAAACTTGGAGTAGATATTACAAGCGAACAAGTGGGAAAGTACACTTATTATTCTGTTTGCGGACGCGAATTTGAACTTCCGGAATTGAAGCTTTTGGTTGATGCAATTCAGTCATCAAAATTTATTACGCTTAAGAAATCAAATGATTTAATTAAGAAATTGGAAGGATTTTGCAGTAAGTATGAAGCAAGTCAGCTTCAACGTCAGGTATATGTGCAGGATAGAATTAAAACAATGAATGAAAGTATCTATTATTCAATAGATACTATTCATGTTGCCATAGCAGAAAATAAGCAAATCAGATTTAAATATTTTCAATGGAATATTAAGAAAGAGCAGGAACTTAGACATAATGGCAAATTCATAACTGTAAGTCCATGGGCTCTTTCATGGGATGATGAGAATTATTATCTGGTTGCGTATGATGCAGAGGCAGATAAGATTAAGCATTATCGTGTTGATAAAATGTTAAAGATTGATATGCTTGATGATGCGCGAGATGGCAAAGATCATTTCAATCAGTGGAATACCGCAGATTATGCCAAGAAAAATTTCGCAATGTTCGGTGGCGAAGAGATGGATGTTACGGTCGAACTTGAAAATAATATGTGCGGTGTGTTTATTGATCGCTTTGGTAAGGATATAAACTTTATTCCGGTTGATGACAAGCATTGCAGAACAAGAATTAATGTAGCAATGAGTGATCATTTTCTTGGCTGGATTTTTGCTCTTGGTGATGGCGTGAAGATTGTTGGAAACGCGGAGGCCGTAAAATGTGCAACCGATATGATTAAGCGTCTGACAGAGCAGTATAAATGATGGGAATTGTGTTGCTATACTGATTTAGCAAATATTCCATATTTGACAAAAAATATATAAACGCAAGAAAAATGGAAAAGAAAAATGAATAGAAAGTTGAAAAGAACTTTGGCAACAGTACTGTCTATTGTCTATGTTGCTTATATGATTCCTCAATCGGCATACGGCAAGGAGAGTTCTTGGTGGGATAAAGCAAAAGATAAAACTACAAGTGCAAGTACAATCATTAGGGATACCACTACTATAGCAGGAAAAGAAGCTTCAAAAATAGGAAACGAAGTGGATGGTTATTTATCCAAAACAGCCGAAATAGCACAAAACGGTATTAGGAATACATATGATTATACTGCTGAATATTTAGAGAGGGTTGTGACTCAAATTGATGCAGAGAAATTTAGAGATGGGTGGGATATAGCAACGAAGTATGCCTCTTCTACATTTGCTGCACAGAAAAGCGCTGATTATGTAAAGAGTGTTCAAAATGCAATCAATTCTACGCAAACAAGAATTCAAAATGTTACTAAAGGAAATGGGACAGTAGCCTCTAAGGCAGGGTTTGTAGCTGAAGAGTGGCATACAGGAACTTTTAACATTGATGCTACAGCAGGTAAATCAAAATATAAAGCTACAAGACCGGCAAGTACGCAGAAAGCATCTGCCGATGTTATTATTTCTAAAGGAGAAGAAGTTGTCCAGGAAGTTGGATTGAAATACTATAAAAATGGAACTCAATCCGCAAAGGCTCAATCTAAAAGTATAATATCCAATTATTATGAATATTTAAGTAAGGAGAACAAAAAGGGAAATACTTGTGTATTATCATTTGATGAATACTTGGATAAGAATGTTAAGTTAAAGGATGCTTATGAGATAATGAAATCTGAATATGCTTCAGAATATTCAGGGCAAACAAGAGTAATTCCGTCAGATCAGATTGATGATGCCACTAAATATCTTGAGAATAAGATTAAGAAAGAATCATCAAGTGAAAGCCTAAAGCGAATAGAATTAGCAAAAGGGTATCAAGAAACTCTTGATAATTTAGCGGATAAAATTAGTGCAAGTGACGGAACATCATCTGCACCCTTATCAGATGTTGAGGCGAGGGCATTGGTTGAATTATGCGAGAATGACAATTTCAATATAGAAGATTTCAATGGATTAAAAACTAGTCAGATTATTAAACCAAAATATGTTTTGAAACAATCTATAAGTGCAGGAAGTCAGTCTGCTGCTATGGAGGTTGCATTAGAGATAGGCCCTGATTTGTTTAATGTTATTGCAGCAGGTATTAGAAATGGAGAGATTGATGAGAAGGAAATTCAGAATTTAGGTATTGAGGCGGCTATATGCGGTGGAAGCGGATTTGTGGAAGGTTCAGTTAGCTCTGCAATTCTTACAGCTTGTCAAGCAGGAAAATTTGGTCCAAATATGAAAAATGCATCGCCGGATGTTGTTGGCTCACTTACTGTTATTACAATCGATTCAATGAAATATGGTTACAAATTATCCAAAGGTGAGATGACTGTTGAACAATATGGCGATGTTATGGCTGAAGAGGTGTTTGTTGCTTTGGTATCGCAAACATCTGGCGTAGCTTTACAGTCAATTTTACCATGTGTGCCGTTTGCATATTTAGTTGGAAGTATGGTTGGAGGTATGATAGCCACGAAGGGCTATGAAGTTGGGAAGGAAGTTGTTCTCAAGGTAGCTGGAGCAAATGGATTCGAAGCCATTGTGCCTTCATATGTTAATGAGGCGGTAAATATTGGAGAGGAGATAATGACATCAGTTGATACAAATAAGATAGTAAATGATGTTAAAAATTCAACGATATCAATAACAAATACCGGAATAATAAAAGTGAAATCATTAGTAAAGGAATTTAAATAAAGAGGTATAGTAGGTGAAAAAGAAATTAATAGTTATCAATAAAGAAGAGAACAAAAAAACTATATAAGTATATCGGTTTTATATTCTGATGATTCAGTATATTGACGATGCAAAAATGTTTTTATTGGAAGCTCAATTGAGCTTCCTTTTTAGTACCATAAAAGTGTAGTTGTTAGAGAGTAATTAACTCTGACATCTGCACTTATTTTTTTATAATAAGGTAAGCGCTTAATAACACAGTGCCTACCAAATTAAAAGAGGATGGCTTATAATACCATCCCCAACGTTAACTGTTACTATTTACATTGTTCTTGTACATCT